>JASCPF010000051.1 GCA_029959325.1 Microbacteriaceae bacterium PS02068 | reverse complement strand
GCTCCGCAGCGGGCGCTGCGACCTCGGCGGCGGGCGCGGCAGGTGCCTCGGGCAGGGCGGCGGCGGGCGCGTCGCCCGCGGGGGCAGCACCCGAACCGTCACCGATCGTAGCGAGGATGGCGCCGACCTCGATGGTCTCGTCTTCCTGCACGAGGATCTCTTCGATCACGCCGCTGACCGGCGAGGGAATCTCGGTGTCGACCTTGTCGGTCGAGATCTCGACCAGTCCTTCGTCGGCCTGAATCGTGTCACCGACCTTCTTGAGCCAACGGGTGACCGTTCCCTCGGTGACGCTCTCACCGAGCGCGGGGAGGACCACGGATGTGCTCATGACTGTGTCTCCTTCAGAAAAGTCCGATGTCGTTCCAGCTTAGTGACACCCGCGCGCAGAGGTGTCAAAGGGCGTGCAGTGGCTTGCCGGCGAGAGCGAGGAACGCCTCGCCGAGCGCTTCGCTCTGCGTCGGGTGCGCGTGGATGAGCGGCGCGAGATCGTCGGGATGCGCTTCCCAGCCGACCACGAGCTGTGCCTCGGTGATCAGTTCGCCGACGCGATCGCCGATGAGGTGCACGCCCACGATCGACCCGCCGACGACGCGGACGACCTTGACGAGCCCCGCCGTACCGAGGATCTCGCTCTTGGCGTTGCCTGCGAGGTTGTATTCGACGGCGACGATCGCGTCGCCGTGCAGATCCCGCGCCTGCGCCTCGGTGAGTCCGACCGAGGCGACCTCGGGGCTCGAGTACGTGACGCGAGGGATGGATGCCTCGGGCACCGACGCCGGCGACAGTCCGGCGATCTGCTCGGCGACGAAGATCCCCTGCGCGAAGCTGCGGTGTGCAAGCTGGAGACCGGGGACGATGTCGCCGACAGCCCAGATGTTCGGCGCCGACGTCTGCCCGCGCTCGTCGACGGTCACGAATCCGCGGTCGAGGGTGACGCCCGCCTCCTCGAAGCCGAGGCCGGCGGTCGCAGGTCCGCGACCGACCGCGACGAGCAGGTAGTCGGCGTCGAGCACGGCGCCGTCTTCGAGAGAGATCTGCACTCCGGCATCCGTCTGGGTCACACCCGCGAAACGCACGCCGAGCTTTGCCGTGATTCCGCGCTTGCGGAACGCGCGTTCGAGGGCCTTGCTCAGCACGATGTCCTCGTTCGGCACGAGGTGGTCGAGTGCCTCGACGATCGTGACCTCGGCACCGAATGAGCGCCAGACGCTCGCGAACTCGACGCCGATCACGCCGCCGCCGAGGATGATCACGCGCTCGGGAACGACATCGAGCGCGAGCGCCCCCTCGCTCGTGAGCACGCGTCCGCCGATCTCGAGGCCGGGGAGGCTGCGACTGTACGACCCCGTCGCGAGGACCACGTCGGCTCCGCGGTAGACGTCGTCACCGACGGCGACGGCGCCGTCCGGCAGCAGACGGCCATCGCCCGCGACCACGGTGATGCCGCGCGACTTCAGCAGCCCCTCGAGCCCCTTGAACTTCTTCGCGACGATGCCCTCGCGATAGGAGGTGACGCCGGCCACGTCGATGCCCTCGAAATGGGCGGTCACGCCCACGTGGGCAGCGCTTCGCACATGGTCGGCGACCTCGGCGGCGTGCAGCAGGGCCTTCGTCGGAATGCAGCCCCGATGCAGGCACGTGCCACCGACCTTGTCCTTCTCGATGACCACGACGCTCTTGCCGAGTTCGGTCGCCCGGATCGCGGCGGCGTAGCCTCCGCTGCCGCCGCCCAACACCACCAGATCAGCCTTGTGATCGGTCATCGTCCCGCCTCCCGAACGAACTCGATGAGCGAGCGCACGGTCGCCGCGGTCGGGCCCTTGTCCGTCGCGCCGTATGCGCCCTTGGCCGTGCCGCTGCCCGCGATGTCGAGATGAACCCACGGAATGCGCGGCGCGTCGGGCTCGTCCGACACGGGCCCGACGAAGCGCTGCAGGAAGAGCCCCGCGAACAGCGAGCCCCCCGAGGTGTCGCCGATCTTCGCGTTCTGCAGGTCCGCGATCGGCGAGTCGAGCTCGTCTTCCATATGGGCGGGCAGCGGCAGGTGCCATGCCAGTTCGTCTGCGCGCGCGGATGCCTCGAGGTACGCCGCCACGGCGGCATCCTCACCCATCACGCCCGTGTGGCGATTGCCGAGCGCGACGATGATCGCGCCCGTGAGCGTCGCGACGTCGACGATGAGGTCGGGCCGCGTGCGGCTCGCAGCCACCAGGCCATCGGCGAGCACCACCCGCCCTTCGGCGTCGGTGTTCAGGACCTCGACGCTCGTGCCATCCGCGATGCGCACGACATCGCCCGGGCGCAAGGCCCGACCCGAGGGCATGTTCTCGGCGACGCACAACCACGCCGAGACACGCACCGGCAGCTCGAGCTCTGCGGCGGCGCGGACCACCGCGAGCGCGGTCGCGGCACCGGCCATGTCGAACTTCATCCCGACCATGCCGGCGGGCGGCTTGAGCGACAGTCCGCCGGTGTCGAAGGTGATGCCCTTTCCGACGAGCGAGATATGACGCTCTGCGCCGGCGGGGGAGTAGTCGAGGTGGATGAGGCGCGGTGGACGGTCAGAACCCTGACCGATGCCGAGGATGCCTCCGAAGCCCTGGGCCTCGAGTTCGTGCTCGTCGAGCACGGTGATCGTGACGGGCAGGCCCGACAGCGCGGCAACCGACGCGTCAGCGAGATCCTGCGGACCGAGCCACTGCGCGGGAGTGTTCACGAGGTCTTTGACGAGCGCCACCGCGGCGCCCTCGGCGCGAACCCGCGCGACGTCGTCATCCGCCGGCGACAGTGCGGAGTGCACCGTCACCCGGTCCGCACGCCCCGCGCCGGTCGACTTCTTGTAACCGTCGAAGCGATACCCGCCCAGAAGCGCCCCTTCGGCGACCGCCCGCCATGATGCTGCGTCGACGGCGGGTGCGGCGATCGCGAGGTGCGCGTATCCCGTCGTCGTGCGAACTGCCGCCCCGACGGCGTCGCGGAGGGTCGCCGCGTCGGGTGATGGCCCCGTTCCGACGACGTACAACGGCAGCGCCGTGGCATCCGGCGCATGCACACGGGTCGTGGAACCTGCCGTGCCGGTGAACCCGACACCGGCGAGAGCACCCGCGAGGCCGGCCCACTCGGCGAGGACTTCCTGCGCCTCATCGAGCGGCGGCAGCGCGAGCACGAGCGCGTCGGCGTCGGCGGTGGAGAGGGGAGCGGAGGACGTGGACAGCTCTGGAAACGCCATGGGTCCATCCTAGGTTCGCGCGAGGCGAGCGCTCCCGTCCGTGTTCGCTGTCAGCGCGACCGCGCCCCCTGCCCGACGCAGGCTCGTACAGTGGACACATGCCCCTGAGTGGTCCCTTGTACGAGCGCGTCGCGTCGGCCCCTCCCGTGCCCACGGGGCTCCCGATGGTCATCGCGCTCACCGGCTTCACCGACGCCGGCGGCGCCGTCGCACGCATGATCGAACTGTTCCGCGACGACCTCGATCCGGCTCCGGTCGCAGTGTTCTCTTCCGACGTGCTGCTGGACTATCGCGCCCGTCGCCCCACGATCGCTTTCGACGGCGACCGCCTGCAGGACTACCGCGCGCCGCGACTCGAGCTGTCGCTCGCGCACGACGCCCTCGGTCAGCCGTTCGTCCTGCTCGCCGGGTACGAGCCGGACTTCGCGTGGGACGCCTTCTCGGAGACCGTCGTCGGCCTGGCCGAGGGGCTGGAAGTGTCGACGGTGACCTGGGTTCATGCGATTCCCATGCCCGTTCCGCACACCCGCCCGATCGGCACCACCGTGAGCGGCACCCGCACGGAGTTGACGCAGGCGCACTCGGTATGGAAGCCGCACACCCAGGTGCCCGCGACGATGGGTCACCTGCTCGAGCTGCGGCTGGCCGAGAGCGGGCACGAGATCTCCGGGTTCGTGCTTCTCGTGCCGCATTACCTCGCCGACACCGAGTACCCCGCCGCCGCGCTCGCGGGGCTCGACAGCCTGTCGGTCGCCAGCGGACTCGTCTTCGACGCCGACGGGATCCGCGAGGAGAACCGTGACTACCTCGCGAAGGTCGACGACCAGGTAGCGGGCAACGACGAGTTGACCGCCATGATCCACACGCTGGAGGAGCGCTACGACTCCTATATGGCCGGGTCGACGCTCGCGCAGCCGATCATCCACACCGGCGATCTGCCGAGTGCGGACGAACTGGCCGCCGAGCTCGAGCGCTTCCTCGCCGATCGTCGTGAAGGCGACGAGAAGCGCGGGCGCCGCTGACGGAATGCCGCGCCTGCCCGCGACGTTGTACAGGTGAGCAGGATGCAGACCCGCTGTTGCGCACAGCCGCAGGCTGGGGTATGCGACAATAGACACTCGACCCGTTGTCTCGACGGCGCCGATCCGCTCGTGGATCGCCACCGGACTTGACAAGGGTCTTACTAGTGTCTGAAACCCCCGACGAATTTCGTCGGTGAAAGGCGAGACGTGACTTCTGGCACGAAGACCACCCGTACACGCGCGGCAGTCGAGACCGACGCACCGGAAGAGGCCACGGACACGGTGGCCGCGACTGCCCCGAAGACCACGACGGCGGCGAAGAAGGCCCCCGCGAAGAAGGCCCCGGCCGCCAAGGCCCCGGCCGCGAAGAAGGCGGCCGCCAAGAAGACGACCGACGACGACATCGACGACGAGGTCGAGATCGACGACGCCGAGGTCGAGGTCGAGGTCGATGACAGCGACGACGACACGGCAGCCTCCGAAAAGGACGACGCCAAGAAGGATGCCTCCGCCGACGACGCGGACGACGACGATGACGACGAAGAGGACGGCAAGACCAAGCCGGCCTTCAGCGAACCGCTCCCGACCGGCGCAATCGTCATCTCGTCGAGCGACGACGAAGACGTTCCTGTCTATTCGACGCAGATCACCGGCGCGACCGCCGACCCGGTCAAGGACTACCTGAAGCAGATCGGCAAGGTTCCGCTGCTGAACGCGGCCGAAGAGGTCGAGCTGGCGATGCGGATCGAGGCCGGCCTGTTCGCCGAAGAGAAGCTGTCGCACATGAGCGCCGCCGAGAAGTCGGCGCAGCTCGGACTCGACCTGCAGTGGGTCGCCCGCGACGGTCAGCGTGCGAAGAGCCATCTGCTGGGCGCGAACCTGCGCCTCGTGGTCTCGCTCGCGAAGCGCTACACCGGGCGCGGCATGCAGTTCCTGGATCTCATCCAGGAGGGCAACCTCGGCCTCATCCGGGCGGTCGAGAAGTTCGACTACACCAAGGGATTCAAGTTCTCGACCTACGCCACCTGGTGGATCCGCCAGGCGATCACACGCGCCATGGCCGACCAGGCGCGCACCATCCGCATCCCTGTGCACATGGTCGAGGTCATCAACAAGCTCGCGCGCGTGCAGCGCCAGATGCTGCAGGACCTCGGGCGCGAACCCACGCCCGAAGAACTCTCGCGCGAGCTCGACATGACCCCCGAGAAGGTCATCGAGGTGCAGAAGTACGGCCGCGAGCCGATCTCGCTGCACACGCCGCTCGGTGAAGACGGCGACAGCGAGTTCGGCGACCTCATCGAAGACACCGAGGCGGTCGTCCCTGCAGACGCCGTGGGCTTCACGATGCTGCAGCGTCAGCTCGAGTCGCTGCTCGACTCGCTCAGCGAGCGTGAGGCGGGCGTCATCCGCATGCGCTTCGGCCTCGGTGACGGTCAGCCCAAGACGCTCGACCAGATCGGCGACACGTTCGGCGTCACGCGCGAGCGCATCCGCCAGATCGAGTCGAAGACCATGGCCAAGCTCCGCCACCCCTCGCGCTCGCAGTCGCTGCGGGACTACCTCGAATGAGCGACGCGCCCAACGACGGCAAGGTTCTCTCGGTCACGATCCCGGCCGGCACGTTCAAGCGCATCCCGATCCGCACGCGGGTCGTCATGCCGGGTGACGACTTGGATGCCTTCGTCACCGAGTACACGGCCGGGGCGGTCCAGCCCGGCGACATCCTCTTCGTCACCGAGAAGATCGTCGCTATCACGCAGGGCCGCTCGTACACGCTCGACGAGATCCACCCGCGAAGGCTCGCGAGGTTCCTCTCGAAGTACGTCACGAAGACGTCCTACGGCATCGGCCTCGGCATGCCCGAGACGATGGAGATGGCGTTGCGGGAGTGCGGCACCCCGCGGATCCTGTTCGCGGCCGGTGTCAGTGCGATCACCAAGCTGTTCGGTCGGCGCGGCGACTTCTACCGCATCGCGGGGGACAAGGCCCGGGCGATCGACGGCCCCACCAGCGGAACGATCCCGCCCTACAACAAGGCCGTCGTGCTGGGCCCGACGGAGCCCGACGCCGTGGCGGCGCGACTGAAGGGGCTCCTCGGCGACACTGCCGAGGTCGCGGTGGTCGACATCAACGACATCGGCGGCAACATCCTCGGCTCGACGCTCGACAAGGCCGGCGAGCAGCAGCTCGTGCGCATCCTGTCGGACAATCCGCTGGGTCAGGGCCACCAGTCGACGCCGATGGGCGTCATCCGCAAGGACTGAGTCCTAGAAGCCCATCGCGGCCCGGTAGCGCGGCAGATGCCCCTGCCGGATGCCAGTGGCCGTCGGCTTGTTCTCGAACACGCCCGCGCCCCAGTTGCCCTCGACGAGCACGGGGCCGGAGGCCGTCGCGACGATGTCCCAGCCGACATAGCGCACCTGCGGCACGACCAGGGCGACCTCTGTGATCAGCGCGCGCACGGCATCCATGTCCGGCAATCGGAAATCGGCGATCCGCGCCCCCGTGTCGGGGTGGGTCTCATACAGCTCGCCGTGGATGTCGTAGCCCATCCCCATCGCCCGTCCGTCCTCGTGCAGCGCCGTGTAGAACCCGCCGAACGCGCCCTGGTCGCTGACCTTGCCCCGACCGAACTTCTGCGCCATGTTGACGATCGCGACCGTGCCATCGTCTTTCACGAAGGTCGTGACCCGGGTCGTGTTCGCGGTGCCGGGCGCGATCGCTTCGAGATCGGGGTGCTGCTCGATGCGCTCTTCGACCAGAACCTGGCCCTTGTCGACGAGTTCGGCGCGGAATGCCTCCCAGTCGGCGACGCCTGTCGTGTCGTAGCGGCTGACACCGAAACCCGACTTACTGACCGGCTCTTTGCCGATCAGCACGGGGTGACGCTGCGCGAAGTCGCGCAGCGTCGATGCGTCCGCCTTCTCGAGGTCGAGCCATTCCCTCCCCAGGAACCGGTCGAACAGCACGTTGAACTCGATCTTGTGGTGGAAGTGATGAACGAACGCGGGATCGTCGTACTTCTTCGAGAGTTCGAGCGCGAGCGGACTGGTCACCCACGTGGCGCGCTCTGCGCGCGAAAGCATCGCGAAGTCGAACTCGATGTAGTCGTTGAATCCGACACGCCGAAATCCTGCTGACCACAGCATGTCGGCGAGCACGAGCGGGTAGCTCTTGCCGTGGATGCGCGCGGTCTTGCGGGCACGGTCCGTCACCGATGAGACGTCGAAACCCCGGGCTCGCTGCCAGAGGAAGCGGAGTCGGTCAGTCAGTGCGAGCGCGCTCGAGGCCATGGGCGTCCTTCCGGACCGGTGACGGGGATGTCACCAGTCTACGGCGCCCGCCTCAGCGGGCTTCGGCCAGGCGTGCCGTCTCGTCGTGCCACGAGGTGGCGATGGCGCGCAGCTTCTCTTCGTACTTGCGGCCGTGGTGGGCGCAGAACAGCAGCTCGCTGCCGTTGACCTCGGCGGCGATGTACGCCTGGGCGCCACAGGAGTCGCAGCGGTCGCCCGCGGTCAGTCGGTAGTCGAGGACGGCGGGCTCTGCGGTGGTCGACATGCTCATTTCGGTTCCTCCTCGATACATGCGATGCGGTGCGATTGCTTCACATACAACCACGCGAATGTTGCGGGAATGCCGCGATCCGGTCACATTTCGCTGTACGCGTACCGCCCCTTGTGTCGGGAATACGTCGACGAGATGTCGTCCGCGCGTGGCGGCGGCCCAGCGTCGGTGCCCCGGCTTACGCTTGGAGATTGTGACCGACGAGTATTCCGCCCACCATCTTCAGGTGCTCGAGGGGCTCGAGGCCGTCCGCAAGCGCCCTGGCATGTACATCGGGTCGACCGATTCGCGCGGGCTCATGCACTGCGTCTGGGAGATCATCGACAACTCGGTCGACGAGGCGCTGGCCGGCCACGGCACGCAGATCGATGTCGTCCTGCGCCCCGACGGCAGCGTCGAGGTGCGCGACCGCGCCCGCGGCATCCCCGTCGACCTCGAGCCGCGCACCGGGCTCACCGGGGTCGAGGTCGTGTTCACGAAGCTGCACGCAGGTGGCAAGTTCGGCGGCGGCTCCTATGCGGCATCGGGCGGTCTGCACGGAGTCGGCGCGTCCGTCGTCAACGCGCTGAGCGAGCGCCTCGACGTCGAGGTCGATCGCGGCGGCAAGACCTACGCGATGTCTTTCCACCGCGGCGAGCCCGGGATCTTCGCGGGACCGAGCCCCGATTCTCCATTCACGCCGTTCGAGCGCGCGAGCGAGCTGCGCGTGATCGGCAAGGCGCCGAGAGGCGTGACCGGAACGCGCATCCGATACTGGGCAGATCGGCAGATCTTCACGAAGGACGCGACCTTCCACCTCGACGAGCTCGAGCAGCGCGCGCGGCAGACCGCCTTCCTGGTGCCGGGCCTCGGCATCGAGATCGTCGACGAGCGGGGCTCTGAGGCGGTCACGACGGCTTTCCGCTTCGACGGCGGTATCTCCGAGTTCGCGGAGTTCTTGGCGCCCGATGCCGCCGTGACCGACACCTGGCGACTGACGGGCAGCGGCAGCTTCACCGAGACGGTCCCGGTGCTGCAGCCGGGCGGAGCGATGGTGCCGACCGAGGTCGAGCGCGAGTGCGAGGTCGACATCGCCGTCCGATGGGGCACCGGCTACGAGACGGTGAACCGCTCGTTCGTCAACATCATCGCGACGCCCAAGGGCGGCACGCACCAGGCCGGGTTCGAGCTGGGTCTGATGAAGGTGCTGCGCAGCCAGGTCGAGCAGAATGCCCGACGTCTGAAGGTCGGCACCGACAAGCTCGAGAAGGACGACATCCTCGCGGGGCTCACGGCGGTGCTGACGGTGCGACTGCCCGAGCCGCAGTTCGAGGGGCAGACGAAGGAGATCCTCGGCACGCCGGCGGTGCGCAACATCGTCGCGAACGTCGTGACCAAAGAGCTCACCGCTCGGTTCGCGTCGACCAAGCGCGACGACAAAGCGCAGACCTCGATGCTGCTCGACAAGGTCGTCTCCGAGATGAAGGCACGCATCTCGGCGCGCACGCACAAAGAGACCCAGCGCCGCAAGAATGCGCTCGAATCCTCGTCGCTTCCGGTGAAGCTCGCCGACTGCCGCACGAACGACGTCGCTCAGACCGAGCTGTTCATCGTCGAGGGCGACTCGGCCCTCGGCACCGCCAAGCACGCGCGCAACAGCGAATATCAGGCGCTGCTGCCCATCCGCGGCAAGATCCTGAACGTTCAGAAGGCATCCATCAGCGACATGCTCGGCAACGCCGAATGCGCCGCCATCATCCAGACGATCGGCGCCGGCTCGGGCCGATCATTCGATCTGGATGCCGCACGCTACGGCAAGATCATCCTGATGAGCGACGCCGACGTCGACGGGGCGCACATCCGGACGCTGCTGCTGACGCTCTTCTTCCGCTACATGCGACCGCTCATCGAGGCCGGGCGCGTGTACGCCGCCGTGCCGCCGCTGCATCGCGTGATCATCGTGAATCCAGGTTCGAAGCCGAACGAGACGGTCTACACCTACTCCGAGCAGGAGCTCCATGCGCTGCTGGCCAAGCTGCAGAAGAGCGGCCGCCGGTGGCAGGAGCCCGTACAGCGATACAAGGGCCTGGGGGAGATGGATGCCGATCAGCTCGCCACCACGACCATGGATCGCGCGGGGCGCACGCTGCGCCGCGTGCGCGTGCAGGACGCCGAGGCAGTGTCGGGCGTCTTCGAACTGCTGATGGGCAGCGACGTGGCACCGCGCCGCGACTTCATCGTGTCGTCGAGTGATCGCCTCGATCGCGAGGCGATCGACGCCTGAGCGCCGAGGTGTGATCGGGGCGGCCCGACAGGGTCGACGCGATCGAAGGCGCCCAGAAAGACGCGGGGCCCGAAACCGAGCTGGGGGGATCGGTTTCGGGCCATCGCCGCGGCACCTGCGCGACTGCCATGATGACGACGGATCAGGAACGAACCGTCATCCCCGAAACCACAGCGTCACAGCAAGGTGCTCAGTGAAGGACCGACTGGGGACCGGTCCTTCGGCAAGATCAATATTACGGACGCGTCGAAAGTTCACGCCCCAGCCGAATGTCTACAGCGCTTGCGACTTTTGTCTATATCCGGACGTCTCAGGTCTCCAGCGGGAGCGAGGCGGAGACCACCCACCCCGACGGTCGACGCTCCGCCGCGAACGAGCCGCCGAACACGCGGAATCGCTCGCGAAGACGCATGATGCCGTAGCCCGATGCGGGGAGCCCGGCTGTGCGGGCCGGCGGCGAGTCATCGCTGAACTCGAGGTGCGCCCACCCCCGCTCGACCGTCAGCGCGATGCGCACGTTCTGCGCACCCGTCGCGTGTTTGAGCACATTTGTCGAGCTTTCGCGAATGACGCGCGTCAGCGCGACGAGCGAGGTACTCGGCAGCCGCAGGTCGTCAGGAACGTTCGTTGTGACGTGGATGCCCGCTCGGCTGAGCTCCTTCGTGACCGCAGCGAGCGTACCGGGGATTCCGTCGGGAGTCGGAATGCGCTCGGGGGAGAGATTCTCCTCACCTCGAACCATGCCGAGAACGCGTCTGATATCGGTGAGCGCCTGCACGGCGGCTTCACGGATCGCCGTCTGCGACTGCGTTCGGGTGCTCGAATCGTCTGTGCGTTCGAGCACCGCCGCGTGGAGAGCGACGATCGTGATCTCGTGCGCCACGATGTCGTGCAGCTCGTCGGCGATGAGGTCGCGCTCGTGCCGCAGTTGCTCGGCCACCTCGCGTTCGGCCTCTTCGAGCTGCGTCGTCAGCATTTGTGTCTTTTCGTACTGTTGGCGGATGGCGAGCCCGATCAACAGGCTCACAAATCCGAGGAATGCCATGATCACCGCGCCCAGCGGCACAACGTTTGCGTTGGGATTGATCACGCTAGTGACGAGCCACAGCACCCAGACGATCGTGTAGACAGCGGTCAGCGCCGCACTGCACGTGAACGCAGCAAGCCCGACGATGACGACCGCAAGCAGAAGGCTGTCGGTCACGCCGATGACAGCAGCAGCGATCGCCACGACAGTGAGCACACTGGTCGCGATCGGTGGACGCCATGCGAACAACGCCACCGAAACGGTGAACGTCGTGGTGACGATAGCCGACTCTACGCCGTTCGCGTTGCCAGTCGCCCTGGCAGTCGCGTCGAGCAGAAGCGCCATGGCAACGAGGGCGATCAGCAATCGTCTCGCGAGAGACGGCAGCGGGTGGTATCCCCAGAAGGGGCTACGCAGGTACCCGACGACCCGGGCTCTCACATCTGTCATTCCGCGATTATCTCGCGGTCGAGTCCGTACACGCGTCTTACTTCCAGATCCCCATCCAGCGACCAATCATCTGCCACATTTCCATCACCTCCACAAGGTCTCGAATCGATTCTTCAAACTCTTGGCACGTCACACGAGCGACCTATGGCTACACCAGTTGCGACTTTCGTCGAGTCTCTTCTCCACAGGTGCGCTCCCGGAGGTGGGGTGAGGGAGGCGTCCGTAGGATTGCGATGTGACGGAATCGATTCGAGTGATCATCGTTGACGACGAGTCGTTGGTGCGTGCCGCGCTACGGGTGTTCCTCGAATCGGCCGACGACTTCGAGCTCGTCGGCGAAGCCGACAACGGCGCCGACGCCATCACCCTCGTGCGGGCGGTCACTCCCGATGTCGTGCTGATGGACGTGCAGATGCCGATCATGGACGGCATCGAGACGACCCGCCGGCTCACGCAGGAGTTCCCCGGAATCAAGATCGTTGCGCTCACGACGTTCTCGGCCGAGCGGGTGATCGTGCCGATGCTGAGCGCCGGGGCATCCGGCTACCTCGTGAAGGACACGTCGCCCGACCGCATCCTCGACGCCGTGCGCGTCGCTCACGAGGGCGGATACGTGCTGTCACCCCGGGTGGCGAAAGAGTTGATCACGTCCGTCGAGACGAACGGGCCGGGCAACGTGCGCAGCCTCGGGCGCGACGAAGAGCTCACCGATCGCGAACTGGAAGTCGTCACTCTGCTGGCGCGGGGCATGTCGAACGCCGAGATCGCCGCCGAGATGTTCGTGTCGGAGGCGACGGTCAAGTCGCATCTCGGCCGCATCACGGCGAAGTGGGGCGTGCGCGACCGCATCCAGGTGCTCATCCGCGCAGCCCAGCTGCGCCTCGTGACGCTCTCCTGACGCGCCGCACGTCCGCTCAGGCGATCGCAGTGCCGACCGCGGCGACGACGGCGTCGAGCGGTTGACCCGACGCGTCGCGCTTCGCGCCCGACGCCGGCAGCGCGCGCACCGCGCCGTCGGCGCCCAGCGCACGAGGCTCGGCGCCGACCCACGCGAGGGTCAGCGCGTCTTCGCCCCGGAGGAAGCGCTGCGCGCGCACGCCGCCGGTGGCGCGACCTTTCGCCGGGAACTCTTCGAATGCCGACACCTTCGCGCTGCCGGCATCCGTTCCCGCGATCGCCTGTGACGACCCCGCCACCGAGACGACGACGACATCGGCGGGATCTTCGACCACAGAGAAGGCGATGACCTCGGCGCCGGGCGACAGGCGGATGCCGGCCATGCCGCCGGCCGCGCGCCCCTGCGGCCGCACGGCGTCGGCCTCGAACCGCAGCAGCTGAGCGTCGGATGCCACGAACACGAGCTCCGCGCCGTCGGGTGCCGGGGCCGCCGCGACGACGCGGTCTCCCTGCTTGAGCGCGATGATCTCGACGTCGTGCTTGCCCGCCGCGAGCTCGGACGTCGCGACCCGCTTGACCGTGCCCTGCCGTGTGCCGAGCGCGATGACGACATCGCCGAGCGGGACGATCGCGACGACGTGCTCGCCGGCACCCAGACCGAGATACTGGTCGACGCGCGTACCCGCGGCGAGCTGCACCGCGTTCGCCGGCACCGAGGGCAGGTCGACGGGAGAGAATCGCACGAGGCGCCCCTGCGACGTCACTGCTCCGACGTCACCCCGCGTCGTCGAGTCGACGACCGACCGGATGCCATCGTGCTTCGCCCGCCGGGTCGGTGCGACGACGCCGCCCTCGGGTGACAGCTCGGCCCTGACCATGCGTCCCGTCGCGGAGAGGAACACTCGGCACGGGGCATCCGCGATCTGGAGGTCTGCCGGTGCCGCCGACCGCGAGCGCGGCGCGACCGGACCGCCGTTGAGCAGCAGGGTGCGGCGCGGGGTGCCGAAGGTCTCGGCAGCGGCATCCAATTCGCGTGCCACCTGTGCACGCAGCAGGATCTCGCTCGCCAGCAGCTCTTCGAGGGCGGCGATCTCGGCCTTCAGCGCGTCGCGCTCGGCCTCGAGCTCGATGCGCGAGAACTTCGTCAGGCGACGCAGGCGCAGCTCGAGGATGTACTCGGCCTGCAGCTGCGACAGATCGAACACGGTCATCAGGCGGCTGCGCGCCTGCTCGCCGTCGTCGGAGGCGCGGATGACCTGGATGACCTCATCGATGTCGAGGATCGCGATGAGCAGACCCTCGACGAGGTGTAGGCGCTCCTGCTTGCGCGCGAGCCGGAAGCGGCTGCGGCGCGTGACGACCTGGATGCGGTGGTCGAGATAGACGCGCAGCAGCGGCTTCAGCCCGAGGGTCTGCGGCTGGCCGTCGACGAGCGCCACGTTGTTGATGCCGAACGAGTCCTCGAGCGGCGTCAGCCGATACAGCTGCTCGAGCACGGCGTCGGGATCGAATCCGGTCTTGATCCCGATGACAAGACGCAGCCCGTGGTTGCGGTCGGTCAGGTCGTTGACATCGGCGATGCCCGTCAGCTTCTTCGCATTCACGGCATCCTTGATCTTCTCGATCACCCGCTCGGCGCCCACCATGTAGGGCAGCTCGGTGACCACGAGTCCGGTGCGCCGCGGCCCCAGCGACTCGACGGCGACCTTCGCGCGAGTGCGGAACGTGCCTCGGCCCGACTCGTACGCCTCGGTGATGCCGTCGAGACCCACGATGATGCCGCCGCCGGGCAGGTCGGGCCCCGGCACGAACTCCATGAGCTCGGCGGTCGTCGCCTCGGGGTTATCGAGCAGGTGGATCGCCGCCGCCACGACCTCGATCAAATTGTGCGGCGCCATGTTCGTCGCCATACCGACCGCGATGCCGGTCGCGCCGTTCACGAGCAGATTCGGGAATGCCGCCGGCAGCACGGCCGGCTGCTGGAACTGGCCGTCGTAGTTCGGAATGAAGTCGACGACGTCCTCGTCGAGGTTCTCGGTGAGCGCGAGGGCAGCCGGCGCGAGGCGCGCTTCGGTGTAGCGCGCCGCCGCGGGGCCGTCGTCGAGCGAGCCGAAGTTGCCGTGACCGTCGACGAGCGGCACGCGCAGCGCGAACGACTGGGACAGGCGCACGAGCGCGTCGTAGATCGCCGAGTCACCGTGCGGGTGCAGCTTTCCCATGACCTCGCCGACGACGCGGGCGCTCTTGACGTGACCGCGGTCGGGCCGCAGGCCCATGTCAGCCATCTGATACAGGATGCGTCGCTGCACGGGTTTGAGCCCGTCACGCGCGTCGGGGAGGGCGCGCGAATAGATGACCGAGTAGGCGTACTCGAGGAACGAGTCCTGCATCTCTGCCGAGACGTCGACGTCCTCGATGCGGCCGTGACCTTCGGGAATGGACTCGGTGCGCGAAGCTGCCATGGAACTGCGATGCCTCCGGTGCTGACGAGAGGGGCCCGTCCGCCGTATGCGAGACTGGCCCCGATGTCTCTCAGCCTACCCGCGGACCCGCCATCCGCCCGGAGCCTCACCGGCGTCGTGCCGCAGGTTCTGGACTCACTCTCGGGGTCTCCCGGCTGGTTTCCGGCGGCGCGGTCGGCGATCGTCGTGGTCGTCGACGGGCTCGGCCGCGGCAACCTGTCGGCCCGCGCCGGGCACGCGCGATTCCTCGTCTCGCAGATGGCGAAGAAGGATGCCGCGCGGTCGGTCTTCCCCTCGACGACGGCCACCGCGCTGACGAGTCTGCTGACCGGTGTGGATGCGGGCCTGCACGGCATCGTCGGCTATCGCGCACGGGTCCCTGGCACCCTGTCTGCGCCGAACCAGCTCAAGGGCTGGGAGACCGACGGACTCGATCCGCTGACCTGGCAGCGCGCCAGGCCCCTGCTCGAGCTCGAGAGCGCGGCGGGAAGATCGTGCTTCGTCGTGTCGAAGAGCATCTACGCGGCATCCGGCTTCACGCGGGCGATCCAGCGCGGGGCCACCTTCTTCGGTGCGGCGACGGTGGAGGAGCGCCTCGAGATCGCGGCCCAGCTCGCCGCCGACCACGAGGGGTCACTGACCTACGTCTACCTGCCCGAGCTCGACACGATCGGGCACGCGCGCGGCTGGGAGAGCGACGAGTGGGTCGCGGGACTGGAACGGGTGGATGCCGCCCTGCGGCGCCTCGACGAACGCCTGCGGCCGGGCACCGGCGTCGTCGTCACCGCCGACCACGGCATGGTGGACGTCCCCCCGCACGGGCACGTGCTTCTCCGCGACGGAGACGCGCTCGTGGACGATGTCGACCTCGTTGCGGGGGAGCCCCGGCTGCTGCAGCTCTACGCCGCTCAAGGGGCAACCGACGACGTCGCCGCGCGCTGGCGCGCCGCGGAGGGCTCGCGCGCCTGGGTGATGACGCGTGACGAAGCGGTGTCTGCGGGGCTGTTCGGAAGGACAGTGGATGCCGAGGTGCTGCCGCGCATCGGTGACGTGCTGATCGCGGCGCGGGGGAGTGTCGCCTACTACGACGACCGTCTCACCGACAAGAAGGCGCAGCGCATGGTCGGCCAGCACGGCTCCCTGACCGATCTGGAGCGCATTGTGCCGCTCATCGGCCTAGGCGGCTTCGGTCGCACCCCATCCGGTCGTTGAGCGATCCTTCGACAAGCTCAGGAACCGGTTTGGTCGGGGTCAGGAACCGTCTTCCGTGCGAGCGCCGAAGACGATCTCGTCCCATGAGGGCATCGACGTGCGGCCCTTGCGGCGCGATCCGTCCGAGATCACGGTGTCGTCGAGCGTGTCCTCGTCGGCCTCGTCGACCGGCGTCTCGTCGTATCCGGGCTCGAGTGCATCGAACAGCGCCACCGGGCTTGCGGCGTGTTCCGGCGCCTGGTCGCCCGGCATAGGCTCACGCAGTCCGCGGCGACGGCGCAGCGCCTCGAGCAGATCCGCGGTCTCGGCGGAAGTCACCGCCCCGTCCGGGGCGCGCTTGATCGCTGCCTCCTGCACCGCCGCGGTCACCGTCGGCCGCACATCACGCGTGACGATCTCGGCCTCGGGCTCGATGCGGCGCGGTCCGAACGCGCCCGAATCGAAACGCGACGAGTCTTTCAGCGCTGAGGCATCCAGCGCGCGGAGGCGGGGGATCAGGCCCTCAGGGAGTGATCCCTGACGCGAGAGCTGGGTGGCATCCGCATTCTGCGGAGCAAGCGTCGAACGCCGCGGATCGAAGCTCCAGCGCGCATCGTGGTCGACGTCGCCGGCGGTGAACTCGAGTTTGACGATCCATCCGGTCTCGTCCCGCCAGCTTGTCCACCGCTCTCCGACCGCGCCGGCATCGACGAGCTTGCTCCGCACGGCGGTGCCGAAGGTCGGCTTCTCACCCGGGTCGAGCTCGCCCGCGATCAGCACGGGTACGGCGAGGGCCTGGTCGACGATGTGCTCGCGCTCGGCGAGAACAGGGCGCTCGTAGCGCTGCACGTCTTCGAGTCGCGCACCGAGCAGCTGCGCGACCTCGGCCGCCGACATACCGGAGCGGATGTGCGCCTGGATGTCGCGGGGGCTGGGTCGCGCGGCGCGCGGCTCGGTCTCGCGCTGGGCTCGACGCAGCTGCGAGCGCAGCGTTTCATCGACGGCGAGAGCGAATCGCTCGCCCGTTTCGGTCGCGACGACGAGGACGCCCTCTTCGATTCCGATGACTTTGAGCTGCTCCATGCGAGACACGCCTCCAGATCCCTGCTCAGGCACCGCAAACAGTGCCGTCGCCATGGTGACACGACGCGCCGCGTGCGCCGGGAATATCGCGGGCGCGCCGCGAGTTCCCTGAGTCGCACCCACCGAAAGGCGGGCACGCCGCGACCTTCATTTGCGTATTGCGAACAGGTCGTGCAAACTATCGCCGCCCCCGGCCGTTTCCCACGCACACGACGCGTGTCCGAAAGCTCGGGCGGCAAATCAGATCCTGGAAGTGAGAGCATGGCGACCGACTACGACGCCCCCCGCAAGACCGACGACGACAGCGAGTCGATCGAGGCCCTCAAGGAGCGCGTGCCGGACAAGCTCTCCGGCACCGTCGGCGACGAAGACGCCGACAACCCCTCGGGCTTCGAACTGCCCGGCGCAGATCTCTCCGACCTCGAACTCGACGTCGTGGTGCTGCCCCCGCAGGAAGACGAGTTCACCTGCATCGAGTGCTTCCTGGTGAAGCACCGCACCCAGATCGATCACGAGACCTCGGTCGGCGCCATCTGCGTCGAGTGCGCCGCCTGATCGATCGCCCTGCGACGCGCGGCGGGTTCAGCCCCGCTGCGCGCGTGTGATGGCCGCGACAACCCGATCGGGTGTGCGCGTGGCGAACACCCATTCGCTCACCGCGTCGCGCTCGTCGATCACGGGAACGCGGACGAGCCCGGGGATGCCCGGACGCAACAGGTGCCAGGCCGTGGCAGACAGGCCGGGCCCGCGCGCGAGGCGTGCGTCTTCACCGTCGTGACCGGTCGGCTCGCCGAGAAATCTCACGGGAATGTGGGCGCGCCCCACCCGCAGCTCGCCGCCGCGGACCTCGACCACCGGTGCGAGCAGCACGAGACTGCTCAGCAGGGCCGCCGCGACCGCGAGCCCGGCGATGAGCGCAACCGTGGCATCCAGCGGCACGAAGACCAGCGAGACCATGGGAGCTGCCACAGCGGCGCTCAGCAGCGTCCACAGCGACGGGCTGAGTCGCTCGCGATACGTGACAGTGGGCACAGCACCCACTTCCGTGGCCTGTGCGCTCGCGTTCATGTCTGCATTCATTTGGGCGTGCACTAGCCTCGTCTGGTGATCGAATCCGTGGACGTTCCCATTATCGCCGCACAGGTTCCCGTCTACGCCCACCCCGGCGACGCCGGCGCCGATCTGGTCGCCGCGGAAGCCGCGCGCCTGGAGCCCGGTCAGCGCGCGCTGGTCGGAACCGGCGTGCGGATCGCACTGCCCGACGGGTATGTCGCCTTCGTCGTGCCGCGCAGCGGCCTCGCGGCGCGGCACGGGATCACGATCGTGAACTCGCCCGGCACCGTCGACGCGGGGTACCGCGGCGAGATCAAGGTGTCGCTGCTGAACACCGATGCCACCGAGGCGTACGACGTCGCCGCCGGCGACCGCATCGCCCAGCTGATCGTCATGCCCGTGCCACGCACCACATTCATTCCGGTCGACGCGCTGCCCGACTCCACCCGAGGAGAGGGCGGCTTCGGGTCGACCGGCTACCAGACAGGAGATGCGCAATGAGCGACGAGAACGCGGAGCAGTCGGCGCCTGAGGATCGATCGACGGCCGGCCCCTTCGACGAGTCGGAAGCCAACCCGGTTCGCCCCTACATCGATCTGGGCGGCATCAAGGTGCTGCCGCGCGAGGGGCTGAACCTGCGCCTCGAGGTCGAGGAGCAAACCCAGCGCATCGTCGCCGTCGGCCTTGACTACGCAGAATCGACCCTGCAGGTGCAGCCGTTCGCGGCTCCGCGCACGACGGGACTGTGGGACGAGACGCGCGAGCAGATCCGGCAGCAGATCCGGCAGCAGGGCGGACGGGTCGAGGAGCGCGAGGGCCCGCTCGGGCCAGAGCTGCTCGCCGAGGTGCCCGTCGCCGCGGGCCCCGGCGGTGCTCAGGGCATGCGCCTCGCACGGTTCATCGGCGTCGACGGACCGCGGTGGTTCCTGCGCGGCGTCGTCGGGGGCGCGGCCACGAGCGACATCGAGGCGGCGGCGAAGGTCGAAGACCTCTTCCGCTCGATCGTCGTCGTGCGCGGGGGAACCCCCATGCCGCCCCGCGATCTCATCCCCCTCAAGATGCCCGCCGCACCCGGCACGGCATGACCACGCCCGATGATCCTCGGAGCGACCGGCCCGACCGGCCCGACGTGACGCCGCCGGCCGCCGGGGACGCGCCCCCGCCCACGGCATCCGAGATCCTGGGCCAGGCGCTCGGCAGCGCCGCGCGACGTGCGGGCATGGACCCCGCGAAGCAGGCGCACACCGGCCACGTCGTGTGGGCGGCGATGGGCGGCTGGCGAGGCGTCTTCGAGTCGGTGCTGCCCGGTCTCGCCTTCGTGCTGCTGTTCACGTTCACGCGAGACCTCGTGCTCTCGCTCGTGGCGTCGGTCGGGCTGGCGGCGGTGTTCACGGTCGTGCGCCTCGCGCAACGATCACCGGTGACGGCGGCCCTCGGCGGACTTGTCGCCACCGCTGCCGCCGCGGGGTTGGCGCTGTGGACTGGCCGCGGGCAGGACAACTTCGTACCGGGGCTCATCACGAACGCCGCCTACGGCACCGCGTTCCTGATCTCGGCACTGATCGGCTGGTCCCTGATCGGGCTGGCCGTCGGATTCCTGATGAACGAGGGAACGGCCTGGCGGAAGGATGCCAAGAAGCGGCGTGTCTTCTTCTGGCTGGCAATCGCGTGGGCCGCGCTGTTCTTCACACGGCTCGCCGTGCAGCTGCCGTTCTACTTCGCGGGCGACGTCACGACTCTCGGAACGCTCAAGCTGGTGATGGGCCTGCCCCTTTTCGCTCCGCTGATCGCCGTCACCTGGCTCGCCGTGCGCGCGGTGTATCCGCGCCATACTGAGGCCTCAGACCCACGCGACGCGTGATAGATTTATCTTGATATCAAGATAAATCTCCTGACCGCGTCGAGGCGGCCGAGTAAGGTTCACCTCACTAGCCGACCGCCGCAGGGCCGGGGAAGATGGAGATGCAGGTCGCCGCGACTCGCGCGCACCTGCCCGCCGACGAAGGAGACCACGTGTCCACTGTTGACAGCTTCGGAGCCAAGAGCACTCTCACGGTCGGCGAGACCGACTATGAGATCTACCGCGTCGATACGGTCGCGGGATACGAACGCCTCCCGTTCAGCCTCAAGGTGCTGCTCGAGAACCTGCTGCGCACCGAAGACGGCGCGAACGTCACGAAGGCGCAGATCGAGGCCCTCGGCAACTGGGACGCGAATGCCGAGCCCGACACCGAGATCCAGTTCACCCCGGCCCGCGTGGTGATGCAGGACTTCACCGGCGTGCCCTGCATCGTCGACCTCGCCACGATGCGCGAGGCCGTCACGGCGCTCGGCGGCGACGCCAGCAAGATCAACCCGCTCTCGCCGGCCGAGATGGTCATCGACCACTCCGTCATCGCCGACCTGTTCGGCAGCGAGAACGCCCTCGAGCGCAACGTCGAGATCGAATACGAGCGCAATGGCGAGCGGTACCAGTTCCTGCGCTGGGGCCAGACCGCCTTCCAGGACTTCAAGGTCGTCCCGCCCGGCACCGGCATCGTCCACCAGGTCAACATCGAGCACCTCGCCAAGGTGATCTACGACCGCACCGGTCGCGACGGCGTTCTGCGCGCCTATCCCGACACCTGCGTCGGCACCGACTCGCACACGACGATGGTCAACGGCCTCGGCGTGCTCGGCTGGGGCGTCGGCGGCATCGAGGCCGAGGCCGCCATGCTCGGCCAGCCCGTGTCGATGCTCATCCCGCGCGTCGTCGGCTTCAAGCTCACCGGGTCGATCCCGGCGGGCGTCACCGCGACCGACGTCGTGCTGACGATCACCGACATGCTCCGGAAGCACGGCGTGGTCGGCAAGTTCGTCGAGTTCTACGGCGCCGGCGTGGCATCCGTGCCGCTCGCCAACCGCGCCACCATCGGCAATATGAGCCCCGAGTTCGGCTCGACGGCCGCGATGTTCCCGATCGACGACGTCACGCTCGACTACCTGCGCCTGACCGGCCGCGATGAGCACGCCGTCGACCTCGTCGAGGCGTACGCCAAGGAGCAGAAGCTCTGGCACGACCCCGACCTCGAGCCGATCTTCAGCGAGTACATGGAACTCGACCTCGGCACGGTCGTGCCGTCGATCGCCGGGCCGAAGCGCCCGCAGGACCGCATCCTGCTCTCCGAGGCGAAGAGCCAGTTCGAGAAGGACATCCTGAACTACGCCACCGCATCGACCTCGAACTCGATCGTCGACCTCGACTCGATCGACTCGTTCCCCGCCTCCGACCCCGGGGCGGTTCCCGGCGAGGAAGAGTCCGAGACGCGCGAGGTGCACATCTCGAGCGGCGCTCCCGCCGCGGCATCCAACCCTGCCAAGGTCACAACGCCCGAGGGGCAGACCTACCTGCTCGACAACGGCGCCGTCACGCTCGCCGCGATCACCTCGTGCACGAACACGTCGAACCCTTCGGTCATGCTCGCCGCGGGCCTGCTCGCCAAGAAGGCCGTCGACAAGGGCCTGAAGCGCAAGCCGTGGGTCAAGACGACGCTCGGGCCGGGTTCGAAGGTCGTCACCGACTACTACGAGAAGTCGGGCCTCGACAAGGCGCTCGAAGGCCTCGGCTTCTACACGGTCGGCTACGGCTGCACGATCTGCATCGGCAACTCGGGACCGCTCATCGAAGAGGTCTCGGCCGCCATCAACGAGAACGACCTCGCCGTCACCGCCGTCCTCTCGGGCAACCGCAACTTCGAGGGTCGCATCAGCCCCGATGTGAAGATGAACTACCTGGCATCCCCGCCGCTCGTCGTCGCGTACGCGCTGGCCGGATCGATGAACTTCGATTTCGAGACCGACCCGCTGGGTAAGGACCAGAACGGCGACGACGTCTTCCTGAAGGACATCTGGCCCTCGCCGGATGAGGTGCAGGACGTCATCGACTCGTCGATCTCGCGCGACCAGTTCATCAAGCAGTACGCCACGGTCTTCGACGGCGACGAGCGCTGGACGAGCCTGCCGACCCCCGAGGGCCCGATCTTCGAGTGGGATGCTGACTCGACCTACGTGCGCAAGGCGCCGTACTTCGAGGGCATGTCGATGGACCTGACCCCCGTAAGCGACATCTCCGGCGCGCGCGTGATGGCGACGCTCGGCGACTCGGTCACGACCGACCACATCTCGCCGGCCGGAAACATCAAGGCGGGCACCCCCGCTGCGCAGTACCTCACCGAGCACGGCGTCGCGCAGAAGGACTTCAACTCCTACGGCTCGCGTCGCGGCAACCACGAGGTCATGATCCGCGGCACGTTCGCGAACATCCGCCTGAAGAACGAGCTCGTCTCGGCCGTCAACGACGGCCAGATCGTCGAGGGCGGCTACACCCGCGACTTCACGCAGCCCGGCGGCCCGCAGTCGTACATCTACGACGCCTGCGAGAACTACCAGGCGCAGGGCACGCCGCTCGTCGTCTTCGGCGGCAAGGAGTACGGCTCGGGATCGTCGCGCGACTGGGCGGCGAAGGGCACGTCGCTGCTCGGCGTCAAGGCCGTCATCACCGAGAGCTTCGAGCGCATCCACCGCTCGAACCTCATCGGCATGGGCGTCGTTCCGCTGCAGTTCCCCGAGGGGGAGTCCTGGCGCTCGCTAGGCCTCGACGGCACCGAGATCGTCTCGATCGAGGGCCTCGAAGAGCTCAACAACGGCACGACGCCGAAGACTGTGAAGGTCACGGCCGCGCCGAGCGAGTTCTCGCCGGAGGGCAAGGAGACGATCGTCTTCGACGCGAAGGTCCGCATCGACACACCCGGTGAGGCCGACTACTACCGCAACGGCGGCATCCTGCAGTACGTGCTGCGCTCGCTCGTCTGAGCTGCCGCGTTACGCGAGCCCCGGCATCCTCCCCGTCAAGGGGGGCGGATGCCGGGGCTTTCGCTTGCTCCGCCACGTAGACTCGGGGGATGAGTCTGCTCGCCTCGATCACCGGTCCGCGCGACCTCGACTCGCTCTCGCCTGAGCAGCTCGAGCAGCTGGCGCAGGAGGTGCGTGACTTCCTCATCGAGAACGTGTCGCGCACCGGCGGGCACCTGGGGCCGAACCTCGGCGTCGTCGAACTCACGATCGCGCTGCACCGCGTGTTCGACTCGCCGAGCGACCCGATCGTCTTCGACACCGGCCACCAGTCCTACGTGCACAAGCTGCTCACGGGCCGTCAGGACTTCGCCGGCCTGCGCTCGCGCGGAGGCCTGGCCGGCTACCCACAGCGCTCGGAGAGCCCGCACGATGTCGTGGAGTCCTCACACGCATCGAGTTCGCTGAGCTGGGCCGACGGCATCTCGCGCGCGCTCACGCGCACGGGACGCACCGACCGCCACGTCGTCGCGGTCGTGGGCGACGGCGCTCTGACCGGCGGCATGACCTGGGAGGCGCTCAACAACATCTCCGATGACAACGACCGCAACCTCGTCATCGTCGTCAACGACAACGGGCGCTCGTACGCGCCGACGATCGGCGGCATGGCCCGCTACCTCGACCGCGTGCGCACGACCGAACGATACGAGAACCTGCGCCGTGGGTCGGACTCGTTCTTCCGCCGGCTCGGGCCCATGGGCCGCGCCATCTACCGCGGCGTCCGCGGCGGAACCCACGGCTTCCTGTCGCGCTTCACCAACAACGAAGAGCTGTACTCGAACCTCGACATCAAGTATCTGGGCCCGGTGCACGGCCACGACCTGGCCGCTCTCGAAGAGACGCTGCGCCTCGCGAAGGCCTACAGCGCGCCGGTGATCGTCCACGTCATCACCGAGAAGGGACGCGGGTACGAACCGGCCCGCAATGACGAAGCCGACCAGTTCCACGCGGTCGGCAAGATCGATCCCGCCACCGGCGAGCCGCTCGGCGCGTCCGACGCGGTGGCATGGACGGATGTCTTCGCCGAGGCCCTCGTCGCAGCAGGGGAGCGGCGAGAGGACATCATCGCGATCACCGCCGCGATGCTGCGCCCCACCGGTCTGCAGTCGTTCGCGCAGCGATTCCCCGATCGGGTGTACGACGTCGGCATCGCCGAGCAGCACGCCGTGGCATCCGCTGCCGGCCTCGCCTACGGCGGCCTGCACCCCGTCGTCGCAATCTACGCGACCTTCATGAACCGCGCGTTCGACCAGGTGATGATGGACGTCGCGCTGCACAAGGCGGGCGTCACGTTCGTGCTCGACCGCTCGGGCGTGACGGGGCCCGACGGGCCGAGCCACCACGGCATCTGGGACCTCGCCATGCTGCAGCTGGTCCCCGGCATCCGCATCGCGGCTCCGCGCGACGAGCCGCGCCTGCGCGAAGAGTTCGACGAGGCGATCGAGGTGTCGGATGCCCCGACGGTCATCCGCTTCCCGAAGGGCGCCGTCGCGGCCGAGCTGCCCGCCATCGAGCGCTTGGCCGACGGCACCGACGTGCTGTGGCGGCAGGGCGGCGAGGATGTGCTGCTGGTCGGCATCGGCCCGATGGCGCACCTCGCGATCGAGGTCGCCGAGCGGTTGCGCGCCCAGGGGATCGGGGCGACGGTCATCGACCCGCGCTGGGTGGTGCCGGTGCAGCCGAGCGTCGTCGAGCTCGCGGCATCCCATCGCCTCGTCATCACGATCGAAGACGGCATCCGCGTCGGCGGCGTCGGCACGCGCGTCCGTCAGGTGCTGCGCGAGTCGGGGGTCGACACTGCTGTCGACGAGCTGGGCCTGCCGGATGCCTTCATCGACCATGCCTCGCGCGAGCAGATCCTCGACGACGCCGGGCTGACGGCGGCCAAGATCGCGCAGGACGTGGTGGCGCAGGTGCTCGGCACTCGCATCCCCGTGGCACGCCCGTCGTCCGACACCGGCGCGATCTGGACCGTCGCCGACTCGCAGCGCGAATCGACCTCAGAGCCTCGGGACAGCGAGTCGCAGGAGCGCTGACGCGGCCCGGGTGACGCGGCGCGGGGCCGCGCGGGCGAGCCGGCGCGGGCCTCTGCGCGACGCGCTCAGGCCGCGCG
>JASCPF010000050.1 GCA_029959325.1 Microbacteriaceae bacterium PS02068 | reverse complement strand
GAACTCCGCACCGATGCGTGGCATCCGTGCGGAGTTCGCGACATTCTGCGGAGCCGGAGCTGGAGGCACGCACACAGTGCGGGACTATGCGCCGCGCAGGTGCTGCTGCACGAGGGCGTCGTGCTCCTCGTCCGTGAGGGCATCGAAGTCGGCGGCCTCGGCGCGGTCGCGGCGCGCCCATCGCAGCAGCAGCAGGATCAGCACCGGCACGTCGGCCGCTTCGGCGATGAACCAGAGCAGGTCGCCGGCGAGGTGCTGATCGTGCAGCGGGTTCGGCCACCATCCCTCGCCCGTCGCGGTGGTGATGCCGTCGATCACGTGGTCGTTCAGACGCATGAGGATGCCGGGGACCGAGTCGATCACGAGCTCGACGAACGCGAGCAGGAACTCGATCGCGAGGAAGGTGCTCGCGTGCAGGCCGGTGAGAGCCATCATCGGGACGATCAGCAGCAGGCCCGCGACCACGGTCACGACGCCGATGCCCTCGCCGATGACGGGCGAGGTGCGCAGCACGCCGACGATCGGGGTCAGGAACAGGCAGAAGATCGCCGCCGTGAACAGCGTCAGGAACATCGCGTTGCCGAGCAGGCGTGACACGCGCCCCGAGAGCACGCGGTCGAGGCGCTGCTGCCCGCGCTCGCCGAGCCCCGCGCGGGCCAGTTCGAGCGGCTTACCCAGGGTGAGCAGCGCCGGCACGGCGAGCAGCAGCAGGGCGATGCGCGCGGTGAACGCCCAGCGCAGCTGCGCCGACCACGTGCCGAGGAAGCCCAGCTCGACCACGGCGTACGGGCCGAGCCCGAGCAGCAGGAACATCGCTGTGCGACGCGGCGGCCATTCCACACCGCGATGCGCGGCGCGCCGAATGCCGAGCGCGTACAGCAGGGCCGCGACGACCACGACCGCGAGGGTCGTCGGGTCGGCGCGCCAGGTGCTGAGGAGGGCGTCGATGGGAGGCGTGCCGACAGCCTACGCCGCCGGGCGCGTGCGGATGCTCAGGCCGTGAAGCGGGCGAGGAACTCGCGCGTGCGCGCCTGCTGCGGCGCGGCGAAGAGCGCGGCAGGGGCGCCCTCCTCGACGATCACACCCTCGTCGAGGAAGACCACGCGGTCGGCGACGTCGCGCGCGAAGCTCATCTCGTGGGTCGCCATCAGGATCGTCGTCCCGCCCAGGGCGAGCGAGCGCACGAGCTCGAGCACCTCGCCCACGAGCTCGGGGTCGAGCGCCGAAGTGATCTCATCGAGCAGCAGCACTTCGGGGTCGGTCGCGATCGCGCGCACGATCGCTGCGCGCTGCTGCTGGCCGCCCGACAGGCGATCGGGGTGCGCCGCCCTGTAGTCGGCGAGCCCGACCCGCTCGAGCAGGGCCAGGGCGCGGGCCTCGGCATCCTTCTTCGGCATGCGGTGGACGACGCGCGAGGCGAGAGTGACATTGTCCAGCACGCTCAGGTGCGGGAACAGGTTGTAGCTCTGGAACACGGCGCCCAGGCGCGCGCGCACGCGGTTGCCGTCGACGCGCGGGTCGGAGATGTCCTCGTCGCCGAGGAAGATCTGGCCGTCGTCGATCGGCTCGAGCAGGCCGAGGCACCGCAGCAGGGTCGACTTTCCCGACCCGGATGCCCCGATGAGTGCGACCACCTCGTGCTGACGCAGCTCCACCGACACCCCGCGCAGCACCTCGCGGTCGCCGAACGCCTTCCAGATGCCCTCGGCGCGCAGCAGCGGCGCAGTGCCGGCTGCCGCCGCGGTGTCGGTCACCTCGAGGCCGGTCACAGGATCGCCCCAGACTGCTCGCGCTCGCGCAGTCGCGCGGTGTACCAGTCGGTGAGGCGGATCGTCGGGATCGCGAGCAGCATGAACAGCAGCCCCGCGACGACGTACGGCGTGAAGTTGTAGGTGAGGGATGCCACCGAGCGCGCCGCCGCGATCGCGTCGATCGCCCCGACGATCGACACGAGCCCGACGTCTTTCTGCAGCGAGACGAAGTCGTTCATGAGAGGCGGCGTCATCTTGCGCAGCGCCTGCGGCAGCACGACGCGGCGCAGGGTCTGCACGTGGCCGAGCCCGAGGGCGCGCGCGGCCAGGCGTTGCGACGGATGCACCGACTCGATGCCCGCGCGCATCACCTCGGCCACGTACGAGGAGTAGGTGAGCGTGACAGCGAGCACGCCGAGCGCGACGGGCGGGATGCGCGTGTTCGTGATCGTCGGCAGCCCGTACCCGACGAGGTACAGCACGATGATGAACGGAAGCCCGCGGAACAGGTCGGTGTAGCCGGCGGCGAGGGCGCGCAGGGGGAAGAACACGGGGCCGCGGAGCGTCCGCAGCACCGCGATCACGAGCGCCACGGCGCCGACCGTCACCACCGAGAACCCGAGCACCTGCAGGTTGATCAGGAAGCCGTCCCACACCTTGGGCAGGGCGCGCACGGCGACCGCCGGATCGAAGAACGCGCCCTGCACCTTCGCCCAGCCGGACGTGTTCACGACGGTGGCCCAGACGACCGCCGCGAACACGAGCGTCGACGCGATCGCGAGCAGCACCGACCGGCGCTCGCGGCCGCGACGGTACGCGCGCCGCTGCTGCTCGAGCGCGCTCGGGGTGTGCGTGGTCACGGGACGACGCTACCCGAGCGGCGCGGCGCCGGGTTCCCTCTGCCGGGTGCGATCACTTGAGCTGCGGGATGCCGTCCGTCAGCACGCCGAGCCACTTCTGCTCGAGCGCGTCCAGCGTGCCGTCCTCGCGCAGGGTGTCGACGGCGGCCGTCACCCGTGCGGTGAGCGGCGAGTCCTTCGCCAGCAGCAGACCCCACTGGTCGGGGATGCCTGCGGCCGGCAGCTGACCGACGACGAAGGAGTTGTCGATGTACGGCACGACCGTGGCGACGTACGCCGTGGGCGTGTCGAGCACGATCGCGTCGATCTGGCCGGCCTTGAGGGCCGCGACGGCGTCTTCGTTGGAGTTGTAGTACTGCGCCGTGGCGGTCGGGGCGATCGCCTCTTCGAGGGTGGTCGCGCTGGTCGAGCCGGTCATCGCGCCGAGCACGAGATCCTTCAGCCCGGCGATGTCGGTGACACCGTCGGCCTTGCCGCCCTTGACGGCGACGACCGACTGGCTCGCCTCGTAGTACGGCGACGAGAAGTCGACGGCCTGCTTGCGCTCGTCGGTGATCGTGTACTGCTGGATGTTGAAGTCGAAGCTCTTCGGCCCGGGCGCGATGGCCGACTCGAACGACGTGCGCACCCAGACGACGTCGTCCTTCGCGAAGCCGAGCTTGTCGGCGACGGCATAGGCGACCGCGGCCTCGAAGCCCTCGCCCGAGGCGGGGTCGTCGTCGATGACGTAGGGCTCGTACGCCGTCTCACCGGTGGCGATCGTGAGCTTGCCGGGCGTGATGTAGCCCGCCGAGGCATCCGACGACGCATCCGTCGATCCGGAGCCGGACGGCGAGGCGCTGCCGGCGCAGCCGGCGATGAGCAGGACGGCGGCGGTGGCCGCGGCCGCGAGGGCGGCGCGCAGGACGGGACGAGACATGGAACCTCCGGGTGCGGGGAGTGGCGTGCGCGGTCGTCGGTGTGCTGTGGACGGATGCCGCACTGTCCATCTTCCCGGTAGCCGCACCCGCGAGGGGCGCCTCGCGACGCTTTGTTACAGGGTCGTCACGACAGGTCGTCGAGCATCTTGCGCTGTTCGGGGGTCAGCCCGTCGTCGAGGTCGATCTTCGCGGGTGCGTCGACCGTCGCGGTGGCCGCGCCGCCGGATGCCGCGCCGCGACCGCCGGTCGCCGAGTCGTAGAGCTCGCCGGCGCGGGCTTCGATCCGGTCATCGATCGCGTCGTAGATCGCCCACGCGATCAGCAGCAGGATCGGCGGGATCACCCAGCCCCAGAAGAACCCGCGGATGCTGATGCCCGAGAAGACCACGACGAGGATCCAGATGATCAGCTCGACGACGAGCACGGCGCCGTACTGCACGATCTTCTGGCCGGTACGGGTGCGCGATGACGCCGACTTTGCAGCCGCAGCCTCGAAGCCCTTCGTGATCAGCGGCTTGAGCCAGAGCGTCGCCGCCGTCAGCAGGACGCTCGCCCAGAGCGCCGCCCAGCCGACGCGCGCCGGCGTCAGGAACCCGATGACGAGCAGCACGACGAGGTTGAACACGTACAGCGACGCGAAGCGGACGATCCAGGCCTTCATGGCACTAGCGTGCCACGCGCGGGGGCGCGATGGTGAACGATCACCGGATAGAGACGAGTTCTCGCACGTCGTCGCGGGGGAGTTCGTCGGCGACCGCGGTCACTTCGATGGTGTCCAGTCCGGCGCGGCCGCTCAGCACCGTCATGAAGGCGGTGTCGGCGGCATCCCGCCCCGTCGCGATGCGGACGAGCGTCTGACGCGGGGCCAGCGCCGTGGCATCCACGACGCGCCACTCGTCATCGACCCACGCCTCGGTGACGGCGTGGAACTCCATCGGCGAGAGGCCGGGCGCGTAGACCGCGGCGACGCGCGCGGGCACGCCCTGAGCACGCAGCATGGCGGCGGACAGGTGCGCGTAGTCGCGGCAGACGCCCTGCCGGCTCAGCAGGGTCTGCACCGCGCCGTCGGTCGGGCCGGATGCCCCGGGCACGTAGATCAGGTGCGTGCCGACCCAGGAGGACACGGCCGCGAGCAGGTCGGTGCCAGGCTCGATGCCCGCGAACTCCGCCGCGGCGGTGGGCGCGAGGGTGTCGGACTCGACGTAGCGGCTCGGCAGGCGGTAGGCGAACAGGTCGTAGGGCAGGCCGGCGGTGCGCTCGCCCTCGCCGACGATGCGCGCCTCGTAGTCGATGACGAGCGCGCCGGGCGCCACCTGCAGGCGGTGGAAGCGAGTGCCGTTGTGGTCGGCGAACTCCGTCGGCGAGACACGGGCTCCGTCGAGGGTCGCGGTGAACGACTCGTCTTCGGGTGTGTAGTGGGCCGAGACGGCGATCGACACGACCAGGTCTGCGGCCTCGGTGACGGAGATCTCGAGGTGGGTGCGAACGTCTCTCTGCATGCGTCAAGACTGACAGGTCGGGTCGATTGTCGGGTCGCTCTGGCGTCGTGAGGCCGGCATCGATATGCTGGCCCGCCGCCCCGCGGCGGGAGGCGCCCCGCGGGCCTTCTACGCTGAGGGGATGGAGGAGTTCGCCCGGGGCGCGTCGCTGCTCTGGCGCGGGTTCGCGTTCTGGGGCCGTCGGCCGGGCCTGATGTGGCTGGGGCTGCTGCCGGCGCTGCTCGCATCGATCGTCGTGGCGGCCGGGCTCGTCGCGCTCGGGTTCGCGCTTCCCGGCATCGCCGAGGCGCTCACGCCGTTCGCGGACGAATGGCCGGAGCCCTGGGCGACGATCGCGCGCGTGGTCGCCGCGACCGCGACCGTCGCCGGGGCTCTGGTGCTCGTCGTGATGACGTTCACAGCGCTCACGCTGCTGATCGGAGAGCCCTTCTACGAGCGGATCTGGGCGGCGGTCGAGGCTGACGGTGGAGACGCGCCCGACGCACGCGGGTACGGATTCTGGCGGTCGGTGGGAGACGCGGTCTCGCTCATCGGGCGCGGCCTCGTCGTCGCCGTGCTGTCCGGATTGCTGGGCCCGGTGCCAGTGGTGGGCGGACTGCTCGCCGGCACGTGCGCGCTGATTCTCGGCGGGACCCTCCTCGCCGACGAACTCTCCGCGCGCGCGCTCGCCGCCCGCGGCCTCACCGGGCGCCAGCGCCGCGACCTGATGCGCGGCCATCGCGCGCGTGTGCGGGGGTTCGGGGTCGTGACGCAGCTGTGCTTCCTCGTGCCCGGCGGGGCGATCGCCACGATGCCGGCCGCCGTCGCGGGATCGACCCTGCTGGCCCGGTCGCTGCTGGAGGACCCGCGCTCTGCCGGTTCTCGCGGCCCCGAGTAGCCTGCGCTCCGCGGGTTCTCGCGGGCCTCGCTCGGCTGCGCTCTGCGGGTTCTCGCGGGCCTCGCCCGGCTGCGCTCTGCGGGTTGTCGCGGGCCTCGCTCGGCTGCGCTCTGCTGGTTGTCGCGGGCCTCGCTCGCCTGCGCTCCGGGAGGAGATTTCGCTTCGGGAGGATGCCTGGCTGGCATCCCTCCTCCGAAGGTGAAATCTCCTCCGCAGGCGCAGGCGCAGGCGCAGGCGCAGGGTGCAGGGGCAGGCGCAGGTGCGGGTGCAGGCGCGGGTGCAGGTGCAGGCTCGGCCGGCCTCAGTAGCCCGCGCGCTGCGTGTCGTCGGCGGCGGGGACCCACCGCGCCGCGAGCGCTTCGGAGCCGCGGGCGAGCAGTGCCACGTCGGCGCCGACCAGGATGAAGTCGGCGCCCGCATCGAGGTACGCCTGCGCCGCGGCCGGGTCGAACGCGTTCACGCCGACGGGCTTTCCCGCGGCCGAGACGGCGGCGAACGCCCGGTGCACGGCCGCGACGACGTCGGGGTGCGTCTGCTGGCCGATGAGGTTCATGGATGCCGCGAGGTCGCTCGGCCCCACGAACACGCCGTCGATCCCGTCGACGGCGGCGATCTCGGCCGCGGCATCCACGCCGTCGGCCGTCTCGATCTGCACGAAGACCGACACGTAGGCATCCGCGTTCTGCAGATAGTCGTCGACGCGGTTCCAGCGCGCCGAGCGGGCGAGCGCCGAGCCCACGCCGCGCCGGCCGCGCGGGGGATAGCGCACGGCCGCGACGATCGCCTCGGCCTCGGCGGCCGACGACACCATCGGCACGAGGATGTTCTGGGCGCCGAGGTCGAGCACCTGCTTGATCGTCACGACGTCGCCGACGGGCACGCGCACGACCGGCGTCGCGCCGGACCCGTCGATCGCCTGCAGCTGAGCGAGCACGGTGTCGAGCGTGTTCGGGCCGTGCTCCATGTCGATGAGCAGCCAGTCGAGGCCGGCGCCCGCCATGATCTCGGCCACGAGCGGCGAGCCCGTGCACACCCAGCCGCCCGCGAGCGGGCGCGGCGAGGACGCCAGCCGGTCGCGGAAGGTCGCGCTCAGGCGAAACGACATGTGATGACTCCCATCGGACCGAAGTCGGCGCGGACCTCGTCGCCGGCGTACACCCACATCGGCCGCGTGAACGAGCCGGCCAGGATGATCTCGCCCGCCTCGAGTCTCGCACCGTGCTGCGCGAACTTGTTCGCGAGCCACGCGACGCCGGTCGCGGGGTGGCCGAGCACGCCCATCGCGACCCCGGTCTCTTCGATCTCGCCGTTGCGGCTCAGCACCCCGGGCACCCAGCGCAGGTCGATCTCGTCGGGGCGGCGGTGCACGTCGCCGAGCACCATCGCCCCGTAGGCGGCGTTGTCGCTGATCGTGTCGACGATGGTGCGTCCCTCGAGCTCGATGTGCGAGTTGAGCACCTCGAGGGCAGGCACCGCATAGTCGATCGCGGCGAGGGCATCGTCGAGCGTGCAGTCGGGGCCTTCGAGAGGGGATGCCAAGACGAAGGCCAGCTCGACCTCGATGCGCACGTTCGAGAACTGCGCGGCGTCGATCGTCGACCCGGTGGGATACACGGTGTCGTCGAACATCACGCCGTAGTCCGGCTCGGTGATGCCCGTCGCCTGCTGCATCGCCTTCGAGGTCAGCCCGATCTTGCGGCCTACGAGCCGACGGCCCGAGGCGACCATGCGGTCGCGCCAGATCGCCTGGATGGCGTAGGAGTCGTCGATCGTGGCGTCCGGGTAGCGCGCCGTGATCCGCGGGATCACCGCGTGCGCGCGATCGGCCTCGGCGAGTTCCTCCGCGATCGCGGCGCGCTGGTCGTCGGTCAGCATGAGTTCTGTCCCCTTCTGGTCCGCTCTTCGCTCTCTCGTGTACCGTTCGCAGGATCAGACCACAGGTTGCCCGCCCACGGGGTGCGGGATTCTGCGGCAGCACCCCGCGAGCGGCGTTTCTGATCCTGCATACGGTACGCGGCGCCGTGGTCAGAGCTGGTGTCCGAGCTTGTACTCGCCCTGCTTGTACTCGGGCATCGAGTCTTCGCCGGGGCGCGTGTACGAGAACCCGTCGGCGCCGATCGTGACGGCCATCTCGCTGTCGTCGGTGCGGGCGACGATCGGCTGCGGGTTGCCGTCGAGGTCGAGCACGAGCGAGGCATCGGTGTACCACGACGGCACGACGGGGTTGCCCCACCAGTCGCGGCGCTGGTTGTCGTGCACGTCCCACGTGACGACCGGGTTGTCGGGGTCGCCCGTGTAGTAGTCCTGCGTGTAGATCTCGACGCGGTGGCCGTCGGGGTCGCGCAGGTACAGGTAGAACGCGTTCGAGACGCCGTGGCGGCCCGGGCCGCGCTCGATGGCATCCGACCGGCGAAGTGCCCCGAGCTTGTCGCAGATCGCGAGGATGTTGTGCTTTTCGTGGGTCGCGAAGGCGACGTGGTGCATGCGCGGGCCGTCGCCGCCGGTGGCCGCGGTGTCGTGAACGGTGGGCTTGCGGCGCAGCCACGCGGCATACACGGTGCCGGCGTCGTCCTGGATGTCTTCCGTCACGCGGAAGCCGAGGTCCTGGTAGTGGCGCACGGCGCGCGGCACGTCGGGGGTCACCTGGTTGAAGTGGTCGAGACGCACGAGTTCGCCGGGGGTGTGCAGGTCGTAGCGCCACGACAGGCGCTCGACGTGGGTCGTCTCGAAGAAGAATTCGTACGGGAACCCGAGCGGGTCCTCGACCCGCACCGAGTCGCCGATGCCCGTCACGAAGCCTTCGGGGCGGCGCTCGACGCGGCATCCGAGTTCGGTGTAGAACGCGACGGCCCGATCGAGGTCTTCGGCACTGCGCACGCGGTAGCTGAACGCCGCGACGGCGGCGATCGGGCCCTTCCGCAGCACGAGGTTGTGGTGGATGAACTCCTCGGTCGAACGCAGGTAGATCGCGTCGTCGTCCTCGGCCGAGACATAGAGCCCCAGCACGTCGACGTAGAACTCACGGGATGCCGCGAGGTCGGTCACCACGAGCTCCATGTACGCGCAGCGCAGGATGTCGGGCGCCGGCGAGCTCGGTGTCGCGACCGGGTTGCCGGAGTGGATCGGGGCCTCCTGGCTCACGTAGTAGCCAGATGAGGTGAGGGTCATGTCTTCGCGGTTGGTCATCTCAAGCTTCCTTGCTTTCGTGGTCGGGACGTTTCGACTCGCTTCGCTCGCTCAACGACCGGTCGCCCGGCGAGGAGCGAAGCGACGAGTCGAAACGCGTCAGTTCTTGCCGAAGGTGGGGTTGTGGGCGGGTCCGAGCGTGATGTGCACGGCTTGCTGGTCGGTGTAGAAATCGATGGAACGGTAGCCGCCTTCGTGGCCGAGGCCGGATGCCTTGACGCCGCCGAAGGGCGTGCGCAGGTCGCGGACGTTGTTCGAGTTGAGCCACACCATGCCGGCCTCGATCGACTGCGCGAAGTTGTGCGCACCCTTGAGGTCGTTCGTCCAGAGATACGCCGCGAGGCCGTACTTGGTGTCGTTGGCGAGGCGCAGCGCGTCTTCCCAGGTGTCGAACGGGGTGATCGCGACGACGGGCCCGAAGATCTCTTCCTGGAAGATGCGGGCGTCGGGCGCCACATCGGCGAACACGGTGGGCTGCACGAAGTTGCCCGTGGGGAAGCCTTCGGGGCGGCCGCCGCCGGCGACGAGGCGCCCCTCGGTCTTGCCGAGCTCGACGTACGACATGACCTTCTCGAAGTGCTCGGGGTGCACGAGCGCGCCGACCTCGGTCGCGGGGTCGTGCGGGTAGCCGACCTTCACGCGCGACGCCTGCGCGGCGTACCGCTCGACGAACTCGTCGTAGACCTCGCGCTGCACGAGGATGCGCGATCCCGCCGTGCAGCGCTCGCCGTTGAGCGAGAAGACGCCGAAGATCGTGGCGTCGATCGCCGCGTCGAGGTCGGCATCGGCGAACACAATGGCAGGCGACTTGCCGCCGAGCTCCATCGAGAGGCCCTTGAGGTAGGGGGCCGCGTTGCCGAAGATCAGCTTGCCCGTCGAGCTCTCGCCGGTGAACGAGATGAGCGGCACGTCGGGGTGCTTGACGAGCGCGTCGCCGGCATCCTCACCCAGTCCGTTCACGAGGTTGAAGACGCCCTGGGGCAGGCCCGCCTCCTCGAAGATGCCGGCCCAGAGCGACGCCGACAGCGGCGTGAACTCGGCGGGCTTGAGCACGACGGTGTTGCCCGTCGCGAGCGCCGGGCCCAGCTTCCACGACTCGAGCATGAACGGCGTGTTCCACGGGGTGATGAGCCCGGCGACGCCGATCGGCTTGCGGTTGACGTAGTTGAGCTGACGGCCCGGAACCTTGAAGGCGTCGTCGGTCTGGGCGACGATCAGGTCGGCGAAGAAGCGGAAGTTCTCGGCCGCGCGGCGGGCCTGGCCGAGCGCCTGCGTGATCGGCAGGCCCGAGTCGAACGACTCGAGCTCGGCGAGCCGCGCGTCGCGCGACTCGACGATGTCGGCGATGCGGTGCAGCACGCGTGACCGCTCGCGCGGCAGCATGCGGGGCCACGGCCCGTCGGTGAACGCCCGGCGCGCGGCGGCGACGGCGAGGTCGATGTCGGCCTTCTTGCCGGCCGCCGCGGTCACGTACGTCTCGTTCGACACGGGATCGAGCACGTCGAAGGTGTCGCCGTCCGTCGAGTCCACGAACTGCCCGTCGATGTAGTGCTGGATGCGGGAGGGCAGGTCGGCCGGGACGTGGCGCCCCTTCGACGAGCTCAGGGACCGGGCGTCGGTCAGGGTGGTGTCGGTCATGGGGTCTCCGATCGGTGGACGGTGTCGGGATGCCGCGCAGCGAGGAACGCGTCCAGCGTGCGCAGGCGGTGGTTGCGGGTGGTCAGTTCGAGCAGGTCGGGGTCGGCTTCAGCGCGGATCATCGCGAGGATGGCGTCGTGCTCTTCGACCGAGTGGCGCGGGCGCCCCGGGATGAGCGAGAAGCTCGTGTCGCGCAGCCCCGCCAGGCGCGACCACGAGCGCTCGACCAGGTCGAGGATGTGCGGGTTCGGGCACGGCGCGAACAGCACGGCGTGGAACTGCTGGTTGAGCTGCGTGTAGACGTGCGCGTCGAAGTCGTCGAGCAGGCGGTGCATGCGCTCGTTGATCTCGGCGGCGCGTTCGAGATCGGCGGCAGTGAGGTGCGGAGCTGCGAGGCGCGTCGCGTAGCCCTCGACCAGACCGAGAGTCTGCATCGTGTGGACGTACTCCTGCTCGTCGACGACCGAGACACGGGCGCCGACATTCTTCTCGAACGTGACGAGGTTCTCGGCTTCGAGCCGGCGGATCGCTTCACGGACGGGCACGACGCTCATCCCGAGATCGTTCGCGATCGCGCCCAGCACCAGGCGGTAGCCTGGCCCGTACTGGTGCCGCGCGATGCGTTCCCGGATCCACTCGTACGCGACCTGCGACTTGCTGTCGGTGTCAACGGTCGTCATGCGGATGCCTCCGTCCGGTCGGCCTCGTAGCGCGCACGCCACTGCGCATTCATCGGGAACAGCCCGTCGACCGGGTGCCCCTCTGCGACGCGGGCGGCGATCCAGGCATCCTCGTCCTCCTGCGCGAGCGCGGCGTCGGCGATCTCTTCCGCGAGCGCAGGCGGGATCACGATGACCCCGTCGGCGTCGCCGACGATGATGTCGCCCGGCTGCACCGTGGTGCCGCCGCAGGCGATCGTGAGGTCGTGGTCCCAGGGCACGTGTTTGCGGCCGAGGACCGCGGGGTGCGCACCTGACGTGTAGACGGGGATGCCGACGGCCGTGACGGCGTCGGCGTCGCGCACGCCGCCGTCGGTCACGATGCCGGCGGCGGCCCGCGCGTGCGCGCGGATCGCGAGGATGTCGCCGAGGGTGCCCGATCCGGCCTCGCCGCGCGCTTCGATGACGATGACCTCGCCGTCGCCCACGGCGTCGAACGCGCGCTTCTGCGCGTTGTAGCCGCCGCCGTGGCTCGCGAACAGGTCTTCACGGTTCGGCACGAAACGCAGGGTGCGCGCGGTGCCGACGAGCTTTGCGGTGGGGTGCAGCGGGCGGACGCCGTCGATCGTGACGTTGTTCAGCCCGCGCTTGCGCAGCTGCTGCGACAGCCCCGCGACGGGCACGCGCTCGAGCTTCTCGCGCAGCGCGGGGGAGAGGGGTGTGCGGGACGACGCTTCGACAAGCTCAGCGACCGGCGGCGTGGCGGTCCCCGGGGCAGCGACGGCCCCGGTCCCCGACGTCTCCGCACCGGTCCCCGAGCTTGTCGAGGGGTCGGCGAACAGCCCCGCCGCCTCGCGCGAGCCCCACGCCTCTTCGCGCTGGGTGTCGTCGACGGCGGGCAGCGATCCGAGCGTGTCGTCGAACGAGGTGTCGGGCCCCAGGGCGACCGTCGTGACGAGGCGACCCGACGTGGCGCCGGATGCCGGGGCATCCACCTCGACCTCGACGACGTCGCCGGGGACGATGACCGACGAGCCGGCCGGGGTGCCGGTCAGGATCACATCGCCCGTCTCGAGCGTGAAGTGCTGCGAGAGGTCGGCGACGAACTGCGCGAGCGGGAAGATCAGCCCGGCCGTGGTGTCGTCCTGACGCAGTTCGCCGTTGACCCAGGTGCGCACGCGCAGTGCGGTGGGGTCGACTGTGCGCGCGTCGATCAGGTGCGGACCGATCGGGGTGAAGCCGTCGCCGCCCTTCGAGCGGACGTTCGAGCCCTTGTCGTTCGCGCGCAGGTCGTAGAGGCCCAGGTCGTTCGAGGCGGTGACCCAGGCGACGTGGTCCCAGGCATCCGCGAGCGTCACGCGTCGCGCCGGCTCGCCGATCACCAGGGCGATCTCGCCCTCGAAGGCGAGAAGCTCGGTGCCGGCGGGGCGCTCGACGGTGCCTCCGGAAGCGGCGACAGAGCTGGATGCCTTGAAGAAGTACGACGGGTCGGCGGGGCGGCGGCCGCGCTGGTCGGCGCGCGAGACGTAGCTCAGGTGCACCGCGATGATCTTGCCCGGGCGCCCGGGAAGACCCGAGTATCGCGGGTCTCCTGCATCTGTGGCATCCGTCATCGGAAGCTCCTTTGCTCGTGGCGATCGGCGAGAGTGGGGACTCTTGCGTCGTATTTGAAATCGTATATTATCAAGTCTCATCCGACAAGGGAGTCTGAAAATGAGCGCACCGAAGCCCACCTCGAGCCCAGGGTTCACCCCGACCGGCACGATCTCGACGCATACCGACCGGCGTCGCGTCGTGTTCGCGACCGTCGTCGGCACGACCGTCGAGTGGTACGACTTCTTCATCTACGCGCAGGCGGCGGGCCTCGTCTTCGCGCAGCTGTTCTTCGCGCCCGCGGGTGAGGGCATGGGCACGATCCTGGCCTTCCTCACCGTCGGCATCAGCTTCCTCTTCCGTCCGCTCGGCGCCTTCTTGGCCGGCCACTTCGGTGACAAGTACGGCCGCCGGGTCGTGCTCGTGATCACCCTGATCCTGATGGGGGCGTCCACGACGCTCGTGGGCCTGCTGCCCACCTACGCCGCGATCGGCGTCGCGGCGCCGATCCTGCTGATCTTCCTGCGCATCCTGCAGGGCATCTCGGCCGGTGGCGAATGGGGCGGCGCGGTGCTGATGGCCGTCGAACACGCCCCCAAGGCCAAGCGCGGTCTGTTCGGCGCCTCACCCCAGATCGGTGTGCCGATCGGTCTGCTGCTGGCATCCGGCATGATGGCGCTGATGTCGGTGCTCGCCCCGGGTGACGCCTTCGCTGCGTGGGGCTGGCGCGTGCCGTTCCTGTTCTCGATCGTGCTGATCCTGATCGGCTACTACATCCGCCGCCGTGTCGAAGAGAGCCCCGTCTTCGTCGAGCTCGCCGAGCGCAAGGAGCAGACCCGCACCCCGATCGTGCAGCTGTTCCGGGGGCACTCTCTGCTGGTGATCATCGCCGCGCTCGTGTTCGCGGGCAACAACGCGGTCGGGTACATGACCACGGGCGGGTACATCCAGAACTACGCCACCAACCCGGATGGCCCGCTGCACCTCGACCGCAGCAGCGTGCTGCTCGCCGTGGCGGGTTCGGCGGTCTTCTGGCTCGCGTCGACCTTGACCGCGGGGTGGATCAGCGACCGCATCGGCCGGCGAACGACCTACATCGGCGGCTGGCTGCTGCAGCTGATCGGCGTGTTCACGCTGTTCCCACTCGTGAACACGGGTCAGGTCGGGCTGCTGTTCCTCGGCATCGCGATCCTCGCCATCGGTCTCGGATTCACCTACGGCCAGCAGGCCGCGTACTACGCGGAGCTGTTCCCCGCCTCGATCCGGTTCTCGGGTGTCTCGATCTCGTACGCGATCGGCGCGATCCTGGGCGGGGCGTTCGCGCCGACGATTGCGACGGCGCTCGTGCAGGCGACCGGCACGACCTGGTCGGTGACGTTCTACCTCGCCGGCATGACCGTGATCGGTCTGCTCGCGACGCTGCTGCTGCGCGATCGCACAGGCATCCCGCTCGGTCCGGACTTCGAAGCCGAGCAGGCGAAGAGCCCGATCTACGGCCTGTCTCGCGCCTGATCCCGCCGGCTGCAGGCCCCGCATCGCGTCGCGCGATGCGGGGCCCGTGGCGTGGGGTGCGTGCGCGTGCCGCGCCGCCGGTCGCGAAACCGCTCGTCTGCACCGGTTTGAGTCCGGAAGCGGTGCGCTTGAGCGGTTTCGTGATGCCGCGGGGCGCGGAGGTGCGCTGGAGATGCTCGGACCGCGCGGCCAGGGTGAGGATGCCTCGCAGGTCAAGCATGCCCGCGGCGCGCTCGCGCCGATCGCTGGCGGTGAGTACGCGTTCGCGAAACCGCTCAAGTGCACCGGTTTGAGTCCGAAAGCGGTGCAGTAGCGCGGTTTCGTGTTGGCGCAGGGTGGCTGGGGGTGCGCTGGAGATGCTCGGACCGCGCGGCCGGGGTGAGGATGCCTCGCAGGTCAAGCGTGCCCGCGGCGCGCTCGCGCCGGTCGCCGGTGGTGAGTACGCGTTCGCGAAACCGCTCAAGTGCACCGGTTTGAGTCCGATAGCGGTGCGCTTGAGCGGTTTCGTGTTGGCGCAGGGTGGCTGGGGGTGCGCTGGAGATGCTCGGACCGCGCGGCCGGGGTGAGGATGCCTCGCAGGTCAAGCGTGCCCGCGGCGCGCTCGCGCCGGTCGTTGGCGGTGAGTACGCGTTCGCGAAACCGCTCAAGTGCACCGGTTTGAGTCCGAAAGCGGTGCAGTAGCGCGGTTTCGCGAGTGTCGCGGGGCTGCTGCGGTGGCGCGGGCGCAGGCGGGTGGCGGGGCGGCGGCGCCCGCGCAGGCGGGCGGTGCGGGAAGCGTCAGATCGCGCGGCCGGGGGTGAGGATGCCACGTGGGTCGAGCGCCGCCTTGATGGCCCGCTGCGCGTCGAGGGCCATGGCATCCAGCTGCCAGGGAAGCTCGTGGCGCTTCACGGAGCCGATGCCGTGCTCGCCCGAGATCGTGCCGCCGAGCGACAGCGCGAGGCGGGTGATGTCGTCGATCACGAGCTCTGCCGCGGCGTATTCCTCGGGGGTCTCGCCCGCCTCGACCGTGGGGTGCAGATTCCCGTCGCCGGCGTGCGCGACGACGGCGACCCGGCGGCCGTGGCGCTCGGCGATCTCGCCGATGCCCCGGAACACTGCGGCGAGTGCCGCGACCGGCACCCCGACGTCGCACGAGACCCGCAGGCCCTGCGCGGTCAGCGCGGGGTTGGCGAGGCGCCGAGCCTCGAGCAGGCTGTCGGAGTCGGAGATCTCGGTCTCGACGGCGCCGTGCGCGCGACAGACCGCGGCGATCGCCTCGGCTGTCGCGAGGGCGTCGAGTCCCACCGTCTGACCGACCAGCATGGCCGCCCCGGGCGCCGGCAATCCGCTCGGATGGAACGCCTCGATGATCTCGACGCTGCGGGCATCGATGAGCTCGAGCACCTCGGGGCGCGCGGGGCCGGCGACGATCGCCGTGACGGCGCGCCCGGCCGCTTCGATGTCGTCGAAGCTCGCGCGGAACGTGCGCGGCTGCCCGGGTGGCACGGGCGTCAGGCGCACGGTCGCGGCGGTGATGACGCCGAGCGTGCCTTCCGATCCGGTGAACAGACTCGTGAGGTCGTAGCCCGTCGTGTTCTTGCGGGTGCGCGCTCCCGTGCGCATGATGCGGCCGTCGGCGAGGACCACCTCGAGGGATGCCACGACATCGGCCGTGACGCCGTGGGCGACGCACCGCAGGCCTCCGGCGTTCGTGGCGATGTTGCCGCCGATGGTCGACCACGCGGCGCTCGCCGGGTCGGGCGCGAAGAAGAGGCCGTGCGCGCGGGCTGCGGCGTCCAGCTCTGCGGTCACGACCCCCGCTTCGACGTCGGCGAGGCGGTTGTCGACGTCGATCCTGATGATGCGGGTCATCGCCTCGAGCGAGATCACCAACCCGCCCGGGTAGGCGACTGCGCCGCCGGAGAGCCCCGTGCCGGCTCCGCGGACGGAGACGGGGATGCCCCGGGCATCCGCCCACGCGAGCGCCTTGGACACGTCGTCGGTCGAGGCCGCCCGCACCACGGCGATCGGCAGCCCCTCGGGTTGTGCGCGCGAGCTGTCGACGGAGTATGCGGCGAGCGCGGCGGGGTCTTCGAGCAGGCGCTCGCCCAGCGCGGTGCGCAGTTCAGCGAGGCCCGTGGCATCCGCCGCATTCCCCGCGCCCGCGGCATCCGCCGCGCCCGCCGCATTCCCCGCGCCTGCGGCGCTCCCCGCGCCTGCGGCGCTCACGAGTTCACCCGGATGATCTCGCGCTGGTACGGCGCGACGACGTCGCCGCTGATGCGCAGATCGAGCAGCAGGAAGGGGCGATCCGCGGGATCTCGGCGCGTCCACTCGGCGAGGATGTCGAGGTCGCCGACCTCGCGCACGACCACGCCCTCGGCGCCGAACCCGCGGGCGACGGCGGCGAAGTCGACTTCGGGGATGAGCATCGGCTCGCGCGCGAGACCCTTCAAGCCGTAGAGGTTGACCTCGGCGCCGTAGGCCGCGTCGTTCCACACCACCGCGATGCCGCGCCCGCCAGCAGCGCGCACCGCGGTCTCGAGGTCGGCGATCGCCATGAGGCCCCCGCCGTCCCCGGTCGTGAGCACGACGGTCGACTCGGGGCGTGCGGCGATCGCGCCCGCCACGGACGGGAAGCCCAGCCCGATCGACTGGTATGCCGTGCCGATCATCATCATCCGGTCGGGCGACGCGACGGGCCAGTACATGTTGGCCCAGCCGATGAAGTGGCCCCCGTCGGAGACGACGACGCGGTCCTCGGGCAAGATCTCCGCGAGGCGTGCTGCGGCCGAGCGCGGGTCGAGGCGCCCATCGGATGCCAATCCATCGCCGGGCTCGTACGCGCGCAGGGGCTCGATGTCGACGCTGTCGCGCCACCCCGACGACGTCGCCCCGCGAGCCTGCAGCCGTTCGAGGATCGTCAATACCGCCACCGCGGCATCCGCCCGCACGAAGCCGCCCACCTGTGCGTGGGTGGCCGTCGCGGTGACGTCGATCTGGAACACCTCGGTGTCGGGCGCGAAAAGATCGCCGAAGCGCATCGTGAACTGATTGAGGCCGGCGCCGAACACCACGGCTACGTCGGCGCCCCGGACGAGCTCCATCGCGCCCTCGGCGCCGAACCCACCCGTGACCCCGAGGTCGAAGCGTGCGTCGGGGAAGATCCCGCGACCGAGTGCGGTGGATGCCGTGATGGCGCCCGTCGACTCGGCGAGCCGGCCGAGCGCGGGGCCCGCTCCGGCGATCCAGGCGCCGCGACCCGCGAGCAGGAACGGGCGCTCGGCGCGGGCAAGTGCGTCGGCGATGCGGTCGAGCGTCGCCTGCGCGGCGGGGCCCTGCGGCGCCAGCGGGGCGGGCAGCGTCACCGTCCCGGCATCCATCAGCGGCCCCGCCTCGCGCGTGACGACGTCGTAGGGGATCGCGAGGACGACCGGCGTGCGATACGTGAGCGCGTGCTCGAGCGCGATGAGCACGGTGGCCGTGGCATCCCGATCGCCGACCGTGTAGGTGCGGACGCCGACGGCGGATGCCAGTGCCACCTGATCGACCCCCCAGGGGCGGGGCCCCGACGTGGGTTCGTCGCCGACGACCAGCAGCAGGGGGATGCGCGCCTGGGCGGACTCGGCGAGGGCCGTCAGGGTGTTGGTGAACCCGGCGCCGTAGGTGGCGGTCGCCGCCGCGATGCGGCCGGATGCCCGGTAGTGCGCGTCGGCGGCGACGACGCCACCCGCCTCGTGCCGCATGGCGGTGAAGGTCAGATCGGTCTCGCGGTGCAGGACGTCGAGGAAGTGGGCGTTGCCGTTGCCCATCACCCCGAAGACATGGTCGAGATGGCGGGAGAGAGTGTGCGCGATGTGCGCGGAGACGGTCGACATGGCGGAACCTTCGCGAGACGGATCGGATGGGGAGCCGTGTGTGTCTCGCGCCGTGCGCTGCGTGCCCCTTTTTCGAGCACCGACGCACGACCTCGTGCGCCTGACCCCCTGATCATATACGATCTGCGGGCGCGGACGGAAGTCCTTCGGGCTCACAACCCCCGGCGGATCGCCTCGGCCGCCGCCGTCAGTCGCGCGGCGATCGCGGCGTCGTCGATGTCCGTGGCGACGTGCACGGCGGCGACGGTCGCGGGCTCGCGCCCGACCACGGCGAGCGGCACGGCGACAGCGCGGAGCGTGGGCACGACCTCGTCGTGGCTCGTCGCCCAGCCGCGCTCGGCGACCGCGGCGACCTCGGCCGCCAGCGTGGCATCCATATCGTCCGGCCATCGCCGCGGGGGCAGCTGCGCGAGGATCGCCCGCCCGGGTGCGCCCCGGGTCACCGCGTGCCGCGAGCCCGGTCGCTGCGCGACGGCGGTGACGGCATGCCGCGGCTCGACGCTCGTCAGCGTCACGCACTCGTCGTGGTCGAGCACGACGAGGAAGCACGTCATGCCGAGGTCGTTGGCCGCCGCGGTGAGCTCGGGCAGGGCTTCGGCCTGCAGATCGGCGGCCACGCCCGCGGCGAGGGCGGCCAGGCCCGTGCCGAGGCGCACCGCGCCCGAGGCATCCCTCGAGATCAGTCCGTGGTCTTCGAGGGTGCGCAGCAGGCGGTAGGCGACCGAGCGGTGCAGATCGACGCGGGCCGCGAGGTCGTCGATCGTGAGGGGCATCCGGGCGTCGGCGAGTTCTTCGAGCAGGCGGATGCCGCGGCTGAGGGTCTGTGACGCAGGCGTCGCATCTTGCCGTGCGGCCATGAGTCGGCTAACCTCTCGTTCGATAGAAGAACAACGTGTTCGCATATAGAACATAGCACACCCGACATCGGCGTCAGGAGTTCCATGCAGTTCCACCACCACGGCTACGTTTCCGAAGATCCCCGCGTGCAGCCCGCGGCCGGGGTCGGCATCGACCGGCCGGCCGACCTGCCCGACGAGGTCGACGTGCTGATCGTCGGATCGGGCCCCGCCGGCATGCTGCTCGCGGCGCAGCTGTCGCAGTACCCCGGGGTCGTCACGCGCCTGATCGAGAAGCGCGAGGGGCGGCTCGAACTCGGCCAGGCCGACGGCATCCAGCCGCGCAGCGTCGAGACGTTCCAGGCGTTCGGCTTCGCGGAACGGATCGTCGCCGAGGCCTACAACATCGGGTGGATGAACTTCTGGGGCCCCGACCCCGCCGACCCGACCCGCATCGTGCGGCGCTCGCGCACCGCCGACTACGCCTACGACATCAGCGAGTTCCCGCATCTGATCGTCAACCAGGCGCGCGTGCTCGACTACTTCGCCGAGGCTGCCGCGCACGGCCCCGGACGGATCGTGCCCGACTACGGCGTCGAGTTCCGCGGGCTCGAGGTGGACGGCGAGGGCGAGTACCCGGTCGCGGTGCGGGTCGGCCCTTCGACAAGCTCAGGGACCGGGGGCGGCTCACGGACCGGGGATGGCGCGGAGCGCACGATCCGCGCGAAGTACGTCGTGGGAGCCGACGGCGCGCGCAGTCGCGTGCGCGACGCCATCGGCCGCGTGCACGTCGGCGACATCTCCGCGCACGCGTGGGGCGTCATGGACGTGCTCGTCGACACCGACTTCCCCGATTGGCGCATCAAGTGCGCGATCAACGCCGAGGCGGGCAACATCCTGCTCATCCCGCGCGAGGGCGGCTACCTGTGCCGCGTCTACGTCGACCTCGGCGCGGTCGCCGCCGACGACGACCACCGCGTGCGCGCGACCCCGGTCGACGAGGTGATCCGCCGGGCGAACGAGATCCTGCACCCCTACACGATCGACGTGAAGCAGGTCGCCTGGAGCTCGGTGTACGAGGTCGGCCACCGCGTCACGGACAAGTTCGACGACGTCGCGCCGGGGCTCGAGAGCGAGGCTGATCCTCGGGTGTTCCTGGCGGGGGATGCCTGCCACACCCACAGCGCCAAGGCGGGCCAGGGCATGAACGTCTCGATGCAGGACGGCTTCAACCTGGGCTGGAAGCTCGGCTCGGTCGTGACGGGCCGTGCCCCGGCATCCCTCCTGGCGACGTATTCGTCCGAGCGTCGCCCCGTCGCGCAGCAGCTGATCGACTTCGACAAGGAGTGGTCGAGCCTCATGGCGCGCAAGCCCGAGGAGATCTCCGACCCCGCCGATCTCGCGACCTATTACCTCGCGACCGCGGAGTTCCCGTCCGGATTCATGACGCAGTACGAGCCCGGCACGGGCGTGGTCGCGCCCGACGCGCGGCAGGACCTCGCGACCGGATTCCCGCTCGGCAAGCGGTTCAAGAGTGCGCCGGTCACGCTCGTCGCCGACGGCAACGTCGTGCACCTCGGCCACCACGCGAAGGCCGATGGGCGGTGGCGCATCTACGTGTTCGCCGATGCCGACGGGCTCGCTCCGGCCTCGGCGACCGCGCGTCTCGCCGACTGGCTCGCGTCGCCCGAGGGCCCGGTCGCGACCTACACCCCGGCGGGCGCCGACGTCGACGCGCTGTTCGATGTCAAGGTGATCGTCCCGCAGGGCTACGACGAGATCGACGTCACGGCGGTGCCCGCGATCTTCCGCCCGCACACCGGCCCGCTGGGCATCGCCGACTGGGAGAAGGTGTTCAGTGCGGCATCCACCCGCTGGAACGACGTGGACATCTTCGCCGAGCGCGGAGTCTCGCGCGGCGGTGCGGTCGTCGTCGTCCGCCCCGACCAGTACGTTGCGCACATCGCGCAGCTGGATGCCAAGGACTCGCTCGCGGCCTTCTTCGGCGCCTGGCTGCTGCCGCAGCGCTGATCCCGCGCTCTGGGGTCGGTCCCGTGCACCTCGGGAGGAGATTTCGCTTCGGGAGGATGCCTCGGTGGCATCCCTCCTCCGCAGGCGAAATCTCCTCCGCTGGTGCACGTGCTGCCGCACGCTCAGCCGCCCCGGCAGCGGCATCGGAAGCCGCTCCTCCGCTGGCGCGTGCGCTCCCGCGCACCGCGCGCCTCAGCCGGTCTGCTCGATACCGCGCAGACGCACCTCTTCGAGATCGAGATACCCCTCGACCTGACGCATGACGAGGTCGTCGATCGTGCCCTCGCGGCTCAGGCGCATCAGCACCTCGCGCTTGCGGTCGAGAAGCGCGAGCCTGAGACGGGATGCCTCTTCGAATCGCACGATCGGCGAGCGCTGCGTGAGGTCGATGTCCTCACTGGTCGCGAGCATCTCCAGTGAGCCAGGGGATGCCGCGGCCCGCCCCTCGAGCGCATCCGACACGACGTAGCGCGTGCCGCCGCCCGCGCCGCCAGAGAGCCCGAGACTGCCCGTGGCGGGCACGGGGCCGGTGTTCGGGGCATCCGGCTCGTGCAGCATCGACTCCATCTCGGCGATCTGCGCGTCGTCGGTCGCGCTCTCGCGGGCGTAGGCACGGGCGTTCGCGAGTTCGAGTCGCTCGTAGCCCTCACGGCGGGCGCGGTCGCGCACGCCGTCGCTGATGCCATGCTCGGCGGCCAGGTCGTCGAGCGCTGCCAGGGCGGCGCCCGAGATCGTGCGCTGCGCGAGTTCGTACTCGTCCTCGGCCATGCCGTCGGGGGGCAGCTTCGCCCACCGCAGAATCGCGGGCAGCAGCGGACCCTGCACGAGCAGGCTCAGCAGGATGACGCCGGCGGTGACGAACACGACGGCATCGCGGCCCGAGAGGTCGCCCTCGCCCGTGACCGTCGTCGGCACCGAGAGCGCGATCGCGAGCGAGACCGCCCCGCGGAACCCGGCGAAGGTGCTGACGATGCGCGAGCGGTTGTTGCCGAACATCGGGGCGCCGGGGTTGCGCGCAAACGGCGCGAACATCAGCTGGAAGACGTAGCGCACGACCAGCAGGGCGGCCCATGCCGCCACTGTCACGAGCAGCAGCAGGCCGATCTGGCGGCCGGGGATGTCGTGCACGACGTACTGCACCTCAAGACCGATCAGCACGAACAGGGCGCCGTTGAGCAGGTACACGCCGAAGGGCCACGCGGCGATCGCCTGTCGGCGCGAGGTCGCGGTGGTGATGCGCGGCAGCATCCACGCGACGATCAGGCCCGCGAAGACGACGGCCAGCACCCCCGAGGCGTGGATCACCTCGGCCACCAGGAACGCGCCGAAGGGCAGCAGCAGGAGGGCGATGTTGATCACGAGCGCGTCGCGCGCGCGCCGCAGCGCGAGGTAGGCGAGCGCCGCGACCGCGATGCCGGCCGCCGCCCCGCCCAGGTACGAGAGCAGCACGGTCAGCGTGATCGACCACGGTGTGACGTTCTCGCCGAGCACGAGCGACAGCGCGATCGCGTAGACGACGAGCGCCGTGCCGTCGTTGGTCAGGCTCTCGGCCTTGAGCTTCATGAACATCCGCTGCGGCAGCAGGCGACCGAGGGCGGCGACGGCCGTGGCATCCGGGGGCGCGACGGCAGCGCCCAGCAGCAGCCCGACCTGCCACGGCATACCGAACAGCGTCGCGATCCAGGCGACGGCGAACGCGGATGCCACGACCAGCAGCGTGCTCATCGGGATGATGTAGCGCAGCGACCGGCGGATCGCGCGCAGCGATGTGGTCAGGCTCTCCCAGAAGAGCATCACGGGCAGGAACAGCAGCAGCACCGTCTCGGGCGGCAGCTGGATCTCGCGCAATCGCGGCACGAACCCGAGCAGCAGCCCGATGACGACCAGCACGAGCGGCGTGGCGATTCGCAGCCGCGGCGCGAGCGCGGTGCCGATCAGAATCGACAGCCCGATCAGAACCGTGACTTCCAGACCTTCCATGGCATCCCCGTTCCGCGCCCTTTTCGGCGATGCCTCCAGTGTGCGCTCACGGTTCAGCGTTCTGCCAGGTTCGGGTATTCCCGAGCCCGCTTCCGCGTGGGGGAATCCAGCGGTCGGTGGCAGAGTGGCATGGTGAAAGCAATCGTCCTCGTCTCCGGCGGCGCGGCCGTCACACCCTTCACGACCCCCGATGCCGTGGCCGGCACCGGCCTCGCCGCAGGCAACACGATGACGGCGTTGCGCGCGCACCTGCTCGCGGCCGGGCACACGGTGTTCACCGCCCCGGCTCGCATCGGCGAGGGTGAGGCCCGTTCGGATGACGGATGGCAGGGCTTCTCCGATGTCGCTGAGGTGCTGCCGGCGGCGATGACGATCAATTCGGCCGGGCGCATCGACCCGGCGGGCATCGCGCTGGCAGGATTCCTCGCGCATGTGACCGAGACCTACGGCCTGGACGGGATCGACATCGTCGCGCACTCGATGGGCGGGCTCTTCTCTCGTGCGGCGCTCGCGGCGCGCGGGTCGTCGGGCGCCGTGGGCGGTGCGGGCGAGTCTGGCGGGGCCGGCGTGGCGTTCGCGCCGGTCGGCCGCCTGGTGACCCTCGGCACGCCGTGGACGGGATCGCTTCTCGGCGATGTGCGGGCCGGCGATATCGGCCTCGCCGACGCGCACGACGATGCCGTGACGGCGGCGATCCTCACGCAGTCGCTGACGTTCGCCGACACTGTGTCGCAGGGCGCCGCCGACGAGGTGAGTCACTCCTTCCTCGCCGGATCGGGCGGCTGGAATGCCGGCCAGCGCGGTGTGCTCGACGCCGTCGAGGTCACCGTCGTCGCCGGCGACCGCTTCGCCGCGCACGACGAGCCGCCGCGGCTGTGGCCGCACGACGGACTGGTCGCGACCCGCAGCGCCCTGGCCGACGAGGTTCCCGCTGACGTGCTGCCGCACCGGACGGCCCATCGCCTCGACGACGTCCACAGCATCTTCTTCGCCGATCGGTTCGAACTGCCGTGGGAACGCGCGCTCACCTGGGACCCGCGCGTCTTCGACATCGTCGACGGCGCGCTGGGGTCGGAGGCGCGCGCGTAGGCGGCGGCCAGTCGCGCGCGAACGGCGCGGCTCAATCGGGCCGCGCTGTACCGTTTGCAGGATCGATGCGTGGCAGACCGGCCGACACCCGCGTGATTCCGGGGCAGGCCGGGGCTGCCGCGAGCGATGGTCCTGCATACGGCTCGTGCGATTGCGTCGGTTGTTGCGCACGTGAGGTGCGCGGCTCCCTCTGTTCGGGAGGAGATTTCGCTTCGGGAGGATGTCTGCGGCCGAGGCATCCTCCCGAACGGAAATCTCCTCCCGCAGTGCAACTGGCGCAGGGGCCCAGCCCGCCCAGCCCCAGCCCCAGCCCCAGCCCGCCCAGCCGAGCCCACCGAGCCGAGCCCAGCCGACCCAGCGTCAGGCGAAGAGCCCCGCGCCGACGTACGAGCCCGCGACGGCGCCGGGCGGCACGGCCCAGAGGCCCGAGCCGATGTGCTTCACGTACTCGGCCATGAGGTCGGTCGCGAGGGCCTTCTGCAGCGTGATGTACTGCGCGGGGTCGCGCTGGTACGAGAGGAAGAACAGCCCGGCATCCAGCCGCCCGAGCGACGTGTTGCCGTCGACGTAGTTGTAGCCGCGGCGGAGGATCCGGATGCCCCCGTTGAAGTCGGGGTGCGCGAGTCGCACGTGGCTGCGCTTGTCGATCGCGGGGGATGCCGTGGCGCTCGACGCGGCGAAATCGGGCGGTGTCTGCTCGGTGCCTCCCGACAGCGGTGCCCCGTCGCCCTTGTCGCGGCCGACGATCCGGTCCTGCTCGCTCAGGCGCACGCGGTCCCACGTCTCGATGAGCATCGCGATCTTTCGCGCCACGAGGTACGACCCGCCCGCCATCCAGGCGGGTTCGTCGGCGGATGCCACCCACACGTTCGCCTCGAGCGCCGCGGTGTCGTCGGCGAGGATGTTCGCGGTGCCGTCCTTGAAGCCGAACAGGTTCCGCGGCGTCGCCTGATCGGCCGTGGTCTTCGATGTCTTGCCGAAGCCGAGCTGCGACCAGCGCAGGCGCGCGCGACCGAACGCGATGCGGCTGAGGTTGCGCACGGCGTGCACCGCGACCTGCGGGTCGTCGGCGCACGCCTGGATGAAGAGGTCTCCGCCCGAGGTGAGCGGGTCGAGGTCGTCGCCCAGGAACGGCGGCAGCTTCTTCAGCCCGGGCGGCTGCTGCGCGGCGATGCCGTACCGGTCGTCGCCGTCGTCGCTGCGGAACAGCGTCGGCCCGAAGCCGAACGTGATCGTCAGTCCGTTCGCGGGCAGCCCCAGGGCCTCGCCGGTGTCGTCGGGCGGAGCCTCGGGCGATCCGCCGACGGCGCCCGTCGCGCTGACATCGAGCCCCTGCGACATGCGGGCAGCGGCATACGTCCAGTCCTGCAGCAGCTCGATGAGGTCGTCACGCGTCGTGCGCGCCATCATGTCGAACGACGCGAAATGCAGATGGTCCTGCACCGGCGTCGTGATGCCGGCTTGGTGCACGCCGAAGAACGGGTAGACGGATGCCGCGGACTCGCCCGCCCGCGCCCGCCCGACCGCGACCCCCGCCGCCGAGCCCGCGCCGGCGCCGAGGGCCAGCCC
>JASCPF010000004.1 GCA_029959325.1 Microbacteriaceae bacterium PS02068 | reverse complement strand
CGCGAAAGCAGGCTGAACCGGGGGCCGAGCCCCTCTCAGCCCCCGAAATGATCGATCCAGCCTGCTTTCGCGACACCGACCCCGACCGCCTCACCCTCGCGACGCGCGGCGAGACCCGCGCCGACGGGTCCGTGCTGATCCACGTCGTCGACACGACCTCGCCGCACCGCGCGATCGTGCGCCGCGACGCGGGCGGGGCCGTCCAGGCCGGCTGGCACATCCCGCCGCTGTGGGGCGGCTGGGACAAGCTGCGTGTCCCAGCATCCGTCACTCGCGTCACGACGACCGCGGCCGCACTGCTGCTCGACATGGACGGCACGCTCGTCGACTCGCACGCGGTCGTCGAGCGACTGTGGACGCGGTGGTCGCTCGATCACGACATCGACCCGGCGCGCACGCTCGCGATCATCCACGGTCGTCAGGGTCAGGACTCGATGGCGACGCTGCTGCCCGACCGCCCCCACGAGGTGAACCTCGCCGAGAACCGCGAGCTGCTCGCGCTCGAGACCGCCCAGACCGACGGGGTCGTCGCGATCCCGGGTGCGGCGCGGCTGCTCGCCGATCTCGAGCGGCTGCCGCACGCTCTCGTGACCTCGGCGACCCTCGCCCTCGCGCAGGCGCGGATGGGCGCTGCCGGGCTGCCGATGCCGCCGCTCACCGTCGCGGCGGAAGACGTCGCGCGCAGCAAGCCCGACCCCGAGGGCTTCGTCGCCGCGGCGCATGCCCTCGGCGTGGAGCCCGCCGACTGCATCGTCGTCGAAGACTCGCCCAACGGCATCGCCGCGGGGCTCGCCGCCGGCATGCGGGTGATCGGGGTGGGCGCGCACGCGTCCGGCGCGACGTGGCGGGTGGCGGATGCCCGGGGCATCCATGCCTCGTCCGACGGGGCGGGCGGGCTCGCTGTCACGATCGACGCCTGACTCGCGGCGGCCGCTCGCCGCCGCGACGGCACAGCCGCGGCGATCTGCACGACGGCGGATGCCTGAGCCGCAACGATCCGCGATTGTGCAGATCTCCGCGCGAGCGCGGCCTCGCTACCGGTCGGAAGTCGGAGCCGAGGCGCTCGGGACGGGCGCGTGCCCTTCGGCGAAGCTGAGGTTGCGGCCGAACGCGCGCCCGATCACCAGCACGATGCCGACCACGACGAGCCCGATCGCGAGTCCGACGATCGCCGAGACGATCGTGTCGCCGAACCAGACGATCACGGGGCCGGCCGGCTCGAGGAAGTGCTCGACCGCGTGCAGCAGATCGACCGGCAGGTGCCAGCCCACCTCGCCGAGGTTCGCGATCACGAGGTGTCCACCGACCCAGAGCATGGCGATGGTGCCGACGATCGAGATCACGCGGAAGACGCCGGGCATCGACCGGACGATCCGCATGCCGGTGTGCCGCACCTTCGCCGACGGGTTCTTCGCCATCTTCAGGCCGATGTCGTCGATCTTCACGAGCAGCGCCACGGCGCCGTAGACGACGCCCGTCATCGCGAGGGCGATGATCGCGAGCACCGTCAGGCGCATCCAGAACCCGAGGTCGTCGGGGATCTCCGACAGTCCGATCAGCATGATCTCGGTGGAGAGGATCAGGTCGGTGCGCACGGCTCCGGCGACGAGCCGCTTCTCGTCGCGGCCGCTCTCGTCGCCCTCGCCGCCGTGGTGGAAGCCGAACCACTCGAGCACCTTCTCGGCGCCCTCGAAGCACAGGTAGGTGCCGCCGACGATCAGCAGCCAGGGCAGCACCCACGGGGCGAAGGCCGTGAGCAGCAGCGCGATCGGGATGATCACCAGGAACTTGTTCGCGAGCGACCCGAGCGCGATGCGCCCGACGACGGGCAGCTCGCGCGCCGGTGTGAGCCCCTGGACGTACTGCGGGGTGACGGCGGCATCGTCGATCACGACGCCGGCGGTCTTGGCCGAGGCCTTGAGCGCGGCGCTGAGGATGTCATCGACGACGGCAAGAAGACCCACAGACATGGATGCCACAGTACCCGGCGAATCTCCCGTGCCGGTCGCCCAGGGCCCCTGCCCCGCGTCCGCGGCGCGCGGTAGCGTTGAGCCTGAGCCGCGGCAGACGTCCGCGACAGAAGGAGGCGAGCCGATGAAGGCTGTGCTCGATGACATCGTGATCGCCGAGGCTCCCCGCGAGGACCTCATCTCGATCGAGGGCAACTGGTACTTCCCGCCGGCGAGCGTCCGCTCGGAGTATCTCGCCGAGAGTCCCACCCCGTACACGTGCCCCTGGAAGGGCGAATGCCAGTACTTCACCGTGTCGGCGGGCGGTCAGACCCTCGCCGATCGCGCCTGGAGCTACCCGCATCCCTACCCGAGCGGCATCGAGCGCGTCGGCAAGGACTTCTCGAACTACGTCGCGTTCTGGAAAGAGATCCGTGTCGTCGACTGACGGGACGCCCGCCGTGGCGCCGGCGATGCCGCCGGGCTTCACCGAAATGCCCGACCCGCAGTTCATCATGGTCGGCGACGGTCACCGCATCGCGACGTACTCGTGGGGGGACGACGCCGCCCCGGTCGTCGTCGTCGTGCACGGGTTCGCCTCGAGCACGAAGGACAACTGGGTCGCGACCGGCTGGGTGCGCGACCTGCTGCGCGCGGGCTTCCGGGTGATCGGGCTCGACCAGCGCGGGCACGGGGCGAGCGACAAACCTCATGACCCGCACGATTACGACCTGCGCCAGCTCGCGGGCGACGTCGAGACCGTGCTCGACACCTACCTCGTCGACGAGGCGTTCTACGTCGGCTACTCCCTCGGCGCGCGGGTCGGGTGGGAGGTCATCCAAGACTTCTCCGCGCGCATTCCGCGCGCCGTGCTCGGCGGTGTGCCCGATGGCATCCCGCTGGCTCGTCTCGACATCGACCAGGTGCGCGCGTTGGTCGAAGACGGCACCCCGGTGACCGACCGGGTCACGCAGAACTACGTCGCGCTGACCGAACGCGTGCCCGGCAACGATCTGCGGGCGCTGCTCGCGATCGCGGGCGGGATGCGCGAGTCGAAGACGGTCGACCCCGATCCGAGTCATGCCCCGCAGCAGCCGGTGCTGTTCGCGACGGGATCGCTGGATGCCATCATCGAGGGCTCCAAGGCGCTCGCCGCCGCGTGCCCGCAGGGGCAGTTCCTCGAGATCCCCGGTCGGCACCATTTCAACGCGCCGGGTTCACGGGTCTTCCGCGAGCAGGCGATCGCGTTCCTGCGCGAGACGCGTTCAGCAGATCTCTAAGGTGAAGACGTGATCAGAGTCGCCACCATCGGAACCAGCGCCATCGCCGAACGCTTCGCCGACGCGGTGAGCCAGAACGACGGCATCCGCATCGACGTCGCCTACTCGCGCGACGCCGAGCGCGGGCGCGCCTTCGCCGATCGCGTGGGCATCGCGGGCACGTCGACGGATCTCGAGGCGCTGCTGGCCTCGGGCGAGGTCGACGCCGTCTACGTCGGCTCGCCCAACGGCGCGCACGCGGCGCAGGCGCAGGCGGCGATCGCTGCCGGTGTGCACGTGTTCCTCGAGAAGCCCGCGACCCCGACCGCCGCTGAGTTCGAGGCGCTGCTCGCGCAGGCATCCGACCGCGGTGTCGTCGTCTTCGAGGGCATGCGCAACGTCTACGACCCGGGCATGGCGAAGGTCGTCGAGCTCCTGCCGCAGATCGGGCAGGTGCGGCTCGTGTCGTTCGGCCAGTCCCAGTACTCCGCGCGCTACGACCTCGTGCTGCAGGGCGAGACGCCTAACATCTTCGACCCGGCGCTGGCCGGCGGCGCCCTGTTCGACCTGGGCGTCTATCCCCTGAGTGCGCTGATCCACCTGTTCGGCGTCCCGGAATCCGTGGTCGGCTCCACCGTCACGATCGCGACGGGCGCCGACGGCGCGGGCGCGGCGGTGCTGGGCTACCCCGACCTCGTCGCCCAGCTCTCGTTCTCGAAGATCGGTTTCTCGCAGCGCCCGAACGAGATCCAGGGCGAGCTCGGCACGATCGAGATCGACGCGATCACGCAGCCGCGACTCGTCGCGATCACGCTGCGTGGCGGCGACCGCGCCGAGCATCGCATCGACGGCGCCGACAACAACATGACCTACGAGGTCGCCCGCTTCGCCGAGCTCGTGCGTGGTGCCGATCCGGCCCCCGACCAACAGCGCAGCCTCGCGGTGCTGCGCGCGGTCGAGGCGATCCGCGGCGCCTGACGGGGCGCGCGCGACCGTGGCATCCGCTCAGGACCTCGACGCGCTCGCGCGGGTGCGGCGCGTGCGCGACCGGATGGACCGCGACTACGCCCGCCCGCTCGACATCGAGTCGCTCGCGCGCTCGGTGCACCTGTCGGCGGGGCACCTGTCGCGCCAGTTCAAGATGGCGTACGGCGAGAGTCCGTACGCGTACCTGATGACCCGCCGCATCGAGCGCGCGATGACGCTGCTGCGCACGACCGAGCTGAGCGTCACGGAGGTGTGCTTCGCGGTGGGATGCCAGTCGCTCGGCACGTTCTCGACGCGCTTCAGCGAGCTCGTGGGAGTCGCGCCGAGCGTCTACCGCGACCAGGGCGCACCGTTTCGCGAGGGCATGCTGCCGTGCATCGCGAAGCGGCTGACCAGACCGATCAGGAATCGAGAAGCGCCGCGCTCGGCACCCGGCCTATCGTGAAGCGCATGGACATCACCATCCACTCCAGCTTCCTGCCGCAGACCGACGCCGAGGCATCCCTCGTCTTCTATCGCGACGTTCTCGGCTTCGAGGTGCGCCTCGACGTCGGTTACGAGAACCTGCGCTGGATCACGGTCGGGCCGCACGGCCAGCCCGACACCGCGATCGTGCTGCACCCCGTCGGCGTCGGCTACGACGTCACCGACGACGAGCGACAGACACTGCTCGAACTCGTCACGAAGGGCAGCTACTTCGGCGTGAACCTCGCGACCGACGACCTCGACGCGACGTTCGCCGCGCTCGAAGCGGCGGGCGCCGACATCGTGCAGGAGCCGATCGACCAGGACTACGGTGTGCGCGACGCCGCCGTACGCGACCCCGCGGGAAACCTCCTGCGCATCCAGCAGAACAAGAAGAGGACCTGACAATGACCGACACCAAGAGCGGGTTCAGCGCCGACGAGCGCGCCGCGATGGCGCAGCGCGCCGAAGAGCTGCGCACCACGAAGGGGCTGAAGGGAGCGGCGAAGCTCGCGAAAGAGCTCGAGGCCTGCGCCGACGCGATCGACGCGCTCACGGGCGTCGACGGCGATCTCGCCCGCGCGGTGCATCGCATCGTTGCAGACGTCGCACCGCACCTCGATCCCAAGACGTACTACGGCTTCCCGGCCTACGCGGCGGACGGCAAGGTCGTCCTCTTCATGCAGCCCGCCGTGAAGTTCGACACGCGCTACCCGACCGTGAGCTTCACGGAAGACGCGCACCTCGACGACGGCGACATGTGGGGCGTCTCGTTCGCCGTCGTGAACGTGACGGATGCCGTGGAGCAGCGGATCCGCGCGCTCGTGACGCAGGCGGTGGCCTGAACCGCCCGAACCAGATTGCCGCCGCGACCTAGAATGGGAAGGTTCCCACTCCACCGCCCGGATGAGCCCACGTGACTGAAGCGCCTGTTCGCACCTTCGAGGTGCGTCACCTGCAGCTCGCGCGCGCGCTCTTCGCGGCGCTGGCGGCGGTCATGATCACGTTCTCGGCCGACCACTCGGCATCGGTCGGCCTCGCGATCTTCAGCGGCTTCGCGATCTCGACGGCGCTCGTCTTCTTCGCCGCGGCATGGCTCGTGTTCCGTTCCGCCACGCGCGAGACCCCGGGTACGCGGGGCGTGCCGATCCTCCTTGGGGTCGTCAGTCTCGTCGCCGGCATGGTCACGGGCATCCCACCCCTGCGCACCACGACGATGTTCTTCGTCGTCGTGATCGCGTGGGCCGTGCTCTCGGGAGTGATCGAGCTCGCCGCAGGCATCCGCGCTCGTCGCTCGGCAGATCCCGCGGCGCGCGATGCGATCCTCATCGGCGCGATCACCCTCGCCCTCGCAGCCGGGCTGCTACTGGTGAACCCGGCCTACAGCCTCGAGTACTTCATCAAGGACGCCGACGCGACGTTCACCCTCACCGGCATCGTGATCGGCGTCGGGATCTTCGGCGGCTACGCGGCGATCGTCGCGGTGTTCCTCGGCATCGCCGGGTTCTCGCCGCGCCGCGCCGATGCGGGCGCCGTCACGACGACCGCGAGCACCGACACGGCGGGGGCCGACATCGCTCGCCCCGCAGGAGAGACCGCATGACCGACCATCGCACCACTCGCCGCGACATCATGAAGCCCGTCCAGCTGCTCGGCTTCGCGTTCGCGGCGGCGGCCTTCGGCGGCATCATCGCGCTCGTCTCGATGGGCTTCTTCCAGGACCTCACCGGCGACGAGCGCGCCAAGGTCGTGGTGGTCTCGCTCGTGGTCGCGGGGATCTCGTTCATCGCGACGCTCGTGATCATCGCGCTGCTCATGCTCGCCGTCGACCCGGCCCAGGTCACCCGGCCCGTCGATCAGGGCGTGCTGCTGCCGGAAGCCACCGACGGCGATGCGGATGCCCCGCCCGAGGCTCCTCGCCCCGAAGCCTGACCCGAGTCGCCCCGAGTCCTGACCGAGGTCAGAACCGAGGTCAGAACCGAGGGCAGGAGCGGCGGGCTACATCTCGCCGACGAGCTCGTCGGCGAGGCCCGTGTAGGTCGCGGGCGTCAGCGCGATCAGGCGCGCCTTGGCATCCGCACCGATGTCGAGGCCCTGCACGAACTCCGCCAACTCGGGGGCCCCGACTCGGCGCCCGCGCGTCAGGTCCTTCAGCAGCGCGTACGGGTCGGTGATCTGCGAGCGACCCGCGACGATCTCGGCGCGCACGACGGTCTGGATCGCCTCGGCGAGCACCTCCCAGTTGCCGTCGAGGTCGGCCAGCAGCACGTCGCGCGCGAGCAGGATCTCCTTCAGCCCGCGCTCGAGATTGTCGATGGCGAGCAGCGAGTGCCCGAACGCGACGCCGATGTTGCGCTGCGTCGTCGAGTCGGTGAGGTCGCGCTGCATGCGCGAGGTGACGAGGGTGGATGCCAGGGTCTGGAACAGCCCGCCCGCGATCTCGAGGTTCGCTTCGGCGTTCTCGAAGCGGATCGGATTGATCTTGTGCGGCATGGTCGATGACCCCGTCGCGCCCGCGACCGGGATCTGCGCGAAGAAGCCCATCGAGATGTAGGTCCAGATGTCGGTCGCGAGGTTGTGCAGGATTCCCCCGACGTGGCGCACGCGGTCGTAGAGCTCGACCTGCCAGTCGTGCGACTCGATCTGCGTTGTCAGCGGGTTGAAGTCGAGGCCGAGACCCTCGATGAAGCCGCGCGAGAGCTCGGGCCAGTCGACATCCGGCGCCGCGGCGAGATGTGCCGACCACGTACCGGTGGCGCCCGAGAACTTGGCGAGGTACTCGCCGCCCTCGATCTTGGCGATGACCCGCACGATGCGGTGCGCGAACACCGCGAGCTCCTTGCCCATGGTCGTCGGGGTGGCCGGCTGGCCGTGTGTCCGGGAGAGCATCGGCGCGTCGCGATGCTGGTCGGCGAGGCGCACGATCGACATCATCAGCGTGCGCGCCTTCGGCAGCCACACGTCCTCGACGGCCCGCTTGACGGTGAGGGCGTACGACGCCGAGTTGATGTCCTCGCTCGTGCACGCGAAGTGCGTCAGCTCGGCGACGGCGTCGAGCCCCAGCGCCCCGAGCCGATCGCGCACGAGGTACTCGACCGCCTTGACGTCGTGGCGCGTGACCGCTTCCTTCGCGGCGAGCCAGTCGATCTCGGCCTGGCCGAAGTCCAGATACAGCGCGCGCAGGCTGTGCTTCTGGGCATCCGTCAGCGGTGCCGCGCCGAACAGACCGCGGTCTGTCAGCGTGATGATCCACTCGACCTCGACCTCGACGCGGGCACGGTTGAGGCCCGCCTCGGAAAGGTAGTCGGCGAGCCCTGCGACGGCGGCGCGGTAGCGGCCATCGAGGGGGCTCAGGGGCTGAGGCGGGAGGGAAGTGGTCACAGGACTCCGATCGCTGACGCGGCGCCTCGCGCAGGGGTCACGACAACGGACGTATCGCGGGTTCGAGTTGCCGGAAGAGCGCCCGGCTCGCGCTTTCGATCATACCGAGCACGTCATCGAACATTTCCTGCCCCGCATAGTAGGGATCCGGCACGTCGAGCACACCCGGAGTCGGATCGAACGACATCAACAGGGCGAGCTTGTCGGCGTCGTCTCCGGTGCGCGCCCAGCTCGACAGAATGCGCTCGTGCGAGCGGTCGAGCGCGACGATGAGGTCGTTGCGGTCGAAATCGTCGAGGCTGAACTGTCGGGCGCGGTGTCGCTCGCCGTCGTAGCCGCGCCGGCGCAGCGCGTCGAGGGTGCGCACGTCGGCGCGCTCGCCGACGTGCCAGTCGCCGGTGCCGAGGCTGGTGGATGCCACGTACTCGCCGAGCCCCGCGCGCTGCGCGAAGTCGCGGAAGACGACCTCGGCCATGGGCGACCGGCAGATGTTCCCGGTGCACACGAACGCGACGCGGAAGGGAGAGTCGGGGCGCGGCACCTCCTCATTCTGGGTCAGTGCCGGGTGCGGGGGGAAGAGCGCGCGTCGCCTCCTCCCCAGAGCGCGGTTCTGCAGATCTCTCCACGGATCGACCGTGTGGGCCCTCAGACGCGCCGGCGAAGCGCCACAGTCGACGGATGGATTCCCTCACCGACCCTCAGACCCAGGCCGCGCTCGACGCAGCTCGCCGGCTGCTGCGCGACGCGAACATCGACACCGAGGCCCTGCGACATCGGGTCAGCGCGCTCGCGGATGCCACCGATTGGCGCGCGCGCGCCACACAGGACTACCGCGCGGGCATCGCCCGGCTCGTCGACGAACTGGCCGGCCTCGTCGGCAGGATCGCGGTGGCCGCCGACCAGGTCGCTGACGCGCAGCGCGCGCCCGGCGCAGTCGCCTTGCGGAGGTGGTCATGAGGCACCGTGGCTCCGGCGACGATCTCGACATTCGCAGCGGGGGTGTCGTCGCCGTCGACACGGAGAGCCTACGCACTGCCGCCCAGCAGCTGACGGGGGTGGCGAGCGCGTGCGGCGACGTCGGCGCGACTCTCACGCGCGCGAGTCGCGCGCTCGATCAGGCGGGCGTGTGGATCTTCCCTCCGTCCGGGCACGCGTCCGACGCCGCCGACCACGCCCGGCGGCTCGCCGCCGACCTGCGCACGATGGCCGACATCTACGAGCTGGTCGAGGTGACCTCGCAGATCTCCGTGGCGGAGGCGGCCGGAGATGAACAGCGGGCCCTCGACCTACGTGCGCGGGCCGCCGCGCTGATGGCGGGCAGTCCGCTGGCGTCCGCGGGCCTTGCGATCGATGTGCTGAGGTGGCGCACAGAGCAGGCGGAGGCGTTGACCGAGCAGTACGGGGTGTTCGGATTGCTCGGTGTGAACGTCGGCGTGCTGGCGCTCGCGGCCACCGGTGTCATCGGGGCCACCGGGCTGGGCACGGTGCCGCGCGGCGCCGTCCTCGCCGGAGAGGCCCCGCCCGTGCAGATCACCCGCACCGGCGGTGGGCGCACGACGGCGCCGACCTCCGTGGCGCAGATCGTCGATCGCATTCCCCAGGGTGATGGCCGCGTGCGGGTCGAGCGGTACACCATGCCCGACGGTTCGAAGCGCTTCGTCGCGTACATCGCGGGAACAAACCCGGGAGGCGGCGACGAGGCGTGGGATGGGGATTCCAACATCGCGATGTACACGCGCCGAGACGAAGCCTCGTTCGCCGCCGTACAGGCGGCGCTCGCCGACGCCGGCGCCGGGCCCGGCGATCGGGTGGGTCTCGCCGGCTACTCGCAGGGCGGAATGGTCGCTTCGTTCGTCGCGGCCTCCGGCGACTACGACGTGCCGATGGTGATGACCTTCGGCGATCCCGTGCAGGCTGATGTCGGCGATCAGACGCTCAGCGTCGCCATCCGCCACAACGACGATCCGGTCTCGGCTCTGGCGGGTGGTGGCTTCCCCGGCGGGGTGGGTGCCGAGGGCAGCTTCGTGGCATCCCGCGACGCTCCCGGTACTGTCGCCGGCGGCGACGGGCTGCTCGGCCCGCACGACCTGGATGCCTACCGCGACACCGCCCGTCTGCTCGATGCGTCGTCCGACCCGCGCATGGATGCCGTCCGCGCACAGTTCGCCGATCTCGCTCAGGCCGAATCAGTGGACGTCATCGTGTACGGGGCATCGCGCGATGAACCTCCGCGGGCTCCGATCGAGCCCGCGCCGTACGCGCGCGGCGAGTCAGGCGTCAGCGCTTCTTCATCTGCGGACGCAGGATGATCCCGAACACCCAGTTGATGAGCGAGATCACGATCGCGGCGAGAATGCCGTGCCAGAGGTCTTCGACGCGCAGGCCCCAGTTCCACCAGTGCGTGAACCACGCCGTGATCAGCAGCAGCAATCCGTTCACGAGGAAGGAGATGAGGCCCAGCGTGAGGATGTAGATCGGGAACGCGACGACCTTGATGACGGTGCCGATGATGCTGTTCACGAGCGCGAACACCGCCGCGACGATCAGCAGGGTCAGGACCAACTGCAGCGTCTCGCCCGGCGGGAACGCGATGACGGTCGTCATGAGGAACGGCATGAGGGTGACGACCCAGATAGCGAAAGCGTTGACGATGACCCGGATGAAAAAGCGCATGGTGTGGTCAGTCTCGCAGGGAGTGCTCGCGGAGGGAACCTGCGATGTCGGTGAGCTCGAGCTTGCTCTGCGCGACGGCCAGCACGAGGTCGAACGCGTCGTCGGTCGAGAGCGTGGCGCGCACGCCGTTGATGCGCAGGAACGCGAAGGTGAGGTACAGCGAGAGCCGCTTGTTCCCGTCGAAGGGGGGGTGGTTCTGTGCCAGCGACGAGAACAGCGCAGCGGCTTTGTCGAAGAGATCGGGGTATGCCTCTTGCCCGAACATCGACGCGGCCGGCCGCGCCAACGCTGAAAACAGCAGCCCCTCGTCACGAACGTGCAGGCCGAGTCGCGCGACGACCGCCATCGCCTGCTCGGGCTCGATGTACTCCGTCACGCGTCTTCGAGGCGACGGATCGCGTCAGCGTATTGGTCGGAGATCTCATCGACGGCCTGCAGCACCCGATCGGTCTTCGACTCCGAACGGACGAAGCGATCGGACGCTTCGATCAGCAGGGCATGCTTCGACGTGCCGCGCTGGCGCGCGAGCGCCTCGAGCTGAGCGTCGAGCTCTTCGGGCAGTCGCAGCGTCATGGCCATACCGAAATGGTATCGCCACCGAATTGATACCACAACGGTCGCGGCATCGCCTCGTAGACTCGTCGTGTGACCGACGCGCCCGAGCACCCCATCCGCATCCGCCCCGAGATCGCGGCGCTTCCCGCATACACGCAGGGCAAGCAGGCGGGGCCAGACGCGTTCAAGCTGTCGAGCAACGAGAACCCCTTCGAGCCCCTGCCGGGCGTCGTCCAGGCGATGCAGTCGGCCGTGAACTTCCATCGCTATCCGGATGCCTCGGCCTCGCGGCTGCGCGCGCGTCTCGCCGAGCGGTTCGGCGTCGCCGCCGACGCGGTGCACATCGCCGCGGGATCGGTGTCGATTCTCTTCCAGCTCGCGCAGGCGACGAGCGGGCCGGGCGACGAGATCCTCTTCTCGTGGCGCTCGTTCGAGGCCTACCCGTCTCTCGCGACCGTCGCCGGTGCAACGGCCGTGACCGTGCCGAACACTGCCGACGGGGGCCACGACCTCGATGCCCTGGCGGCGGCGGTCACCGATCGCACGCGCATGGTGATCGTCTGCACGCCGAACAACCCGACCGGTCCGGTCGTGACCCAGCAGGGCTTCGATGCCTTCGTCGCGCAGATCCCGAGCGATGTGCTCGTCGTGCTCGACGAGGCGTACGTCGAGTTCGTGACCGATCCCGCGGCAGTGAAGGGCGAGGTCGTGCTCGCGGCGGGCCGCCCGAACGTCGTCGTGCTGCGCACGTTCTCGAAGGCGTACGGTCTCGCGGGGCTGCGCGTCGGCTACGCCGTCGGCGACCCGCGCATCCTCGCGGCGGCACGCAGCACGGGCATCCCGCTGTCGGTCACGGCCCATGCGGAAGAGGCGGCCCTGGCGAGTCTCGATGCCGAGGCCGAGCTGCTCGAGCGGGTGCGCACGATCGCCGAGCGCCGCGACGCGCTCGTCCTGCGCCTGCGTGATGCGGGCTGGGATGTGCCCACCGCGCAGGGCAACTTCGTGTGGCTGCCGGCGGGTGACCGGGCCCTCGAGGTGGCGGCGGCGTTCGAGTCCGCCGGGCTCATCGTGCGCCCCTTCGCGGGGCACGGCGTGCGCATCTCGATCGGCGAGCACGAGTCGGTCGATGCCGTCGTCGACGTCGCCGCCGCTGTCGCCGAGCGCTGACGGTTCGCGGCATCCATTGTCGATTTCATGCAGACGCCCGCATACGTGCGGGTCTAGCGTGGAGTCATGACCCCGCCTGACGACCCGGCACTCGTGCGCGTTCTGGCCGCTGACGGGACGTTCGCCCCGTCGGCCGAAGCCGAGCGCTACCTGCCGATCATCGAGGCTCTGACCGATGCCGACCTCGAGACGTTCTACCGCGACATGGTGGTCGTCCGTGCGTTCGATCGGCAGGCCACCAACCTGCAGCGCCAGGGTCAGCTCGCCCTGTGGCCGCCGTCGTTCGGGCAAGAGGCGGCGCAGGTCGGATCGGTGCGTGCCGCTCGCCCGCAAGACCACCTCTTCCCGTCGTACCGCGAGCACGTCGTCGCGACGACGCGAGGCGTCGACCCGATCGACATCATCCGCGTGATGCGCGGACTCACGCACGGCGGGTGGGACCCGACCGACCCCCGCAACGGCAACGTGCACATCTACACGCTCGTGCTCGGCTCGCAGACGCTGCACGCGACCGGATTCGGCATGGGCCTCGTCTTCGACGGCAAGACCGGCACGGGCGACCCCGAACGCGATGCCGCCGTCATCGTCTACTACGGCGACGGCGCGTCGAGCCAGGGCGACGTGCACGAGGCGATGGTCTTCGCGAACACCTACCGCACGCCGCAGGTCTTCTTCCTGCAGAACAACCAGTGGGCGATCTCGGTGCCGGTGGCGACGCAGTCGCGGGCGCCGCTGCACACCCGCGCCGCGGGCTACGGCATGCCCTCGACCGTCGTCGACGGCAACGACGTGCTCGCCAGCTACGCCGTCTCCAAGCTCGCGCTCGACGAGGCGCGCGCCGGCGGTGGCCCGCAGGCCATCGAGGCGATGACCTACCGCATGGGCGCGCACACCACGAGCGATGACCCCACCAAGTACCGCACCTCCGACGAAGAGCACGCGTGGGCGCTGCGCGATCCGATCATCCGCATGCGCGCGTATCTCGAGGGCCGCGGCGCCTCGAGCGCGTTCTTCGAGGGAGTGGATGCCGAGGCCGCCGCCTACGCGGACGACGTCCGCGTGCGCACCGGCGCGCTCGGCGGGCTCGAGGCATCCACCATGTTCGCGCACGTCTACAGCGACCCGCACCCGCTCATGACCGAGCAGGCGCGCTGGCTCGCCGACTACGAGGCCTCGTTCGAAGGGGGCGCCGCGTGACCGATCCTTCGACAAGCTCAGGAACCATGGCGTTCGCGAAAGCGCTGTCTGCGGGCCTCCGCGCCGCGATGACGGCCGATGACCACGTGTTGCTCATGGGCGAGGACATCGGCAAGCTCGGCGGTGTCTTCCGCGTGACCGAGGGGCTGCTGGCCGAGTTCGGCGATCGCCGGGTGCTCGACACGCCGCTGGCCGAATCGGGCATCGTCGGCACCGCGATCGGGCTCGCGATGGCGGGGTTCCGCCCCGTCATTGAGATCCAGTTCGACGGGTTCGTCTTCCCCGCGTTCGACCAGATCACGACGCAGCTCGCGAAGCTGACGAACCGCCACGAGGGCGCGATCACGATGCCCGTCGTCATCCGCATCCCCTACGGCGGACACATCGGAGCCGTCGAGCACCACCAGGAGAGCCCCGAGGCCTATTTCGCGCACACCCCGGGCCTGCGCGTCGTGAGCCCGTCGACCCCGAACGACGCGTACTGGATGATCCAGGATGCTATTCGCTCGCCCGACCCCGTGATCTTCCTCGAGCCCAAGGCCAAGTACTGGATGAAGGGCGAGGTCGACACCGCCGAGCGCGCGCTGCCGCTGCACGCGTCGCGGGTCGTCCGCCGCGGCACCGACGTGACCCTCGTCGGCCACGGGGCGATGGTCACGACGCTGCTGCAGGCGGCGGCGCTCGCCGAGAGCGAGGGCACGTCGTGCGAGGTCGTCGACGTACGGTCGCTGTCGCCGATCGACTACGGCCCCATCCTCGACTCGGTGCGCCGCACGGGCCGCATGGTCTACGCGCAGGAGGCGCCCGGCAACGTGTCGGTCGGCTCCGAGATCGCCGCGACCGTCATGGAGCGCGCGTTCTTCGCCCTCGAGTCGCCCGTGCTGCGGGTGTCGGGCTTCGACGCCCCGTTCCCCCCGGCGAAGCTCGAGGGCACGTTCCTGCCCGACGCCGACCGCATCCTCGAGGCCGTCGACCGCGCCCTCGCCTACTGATCTCCTCCCGATCGGAGCCGCTTATGAGCACGCAGACCTTCCACCTGCCGGACGTCGGCGAAGGCCTCACCGAGGCCGAGATCGTGCAGTGGCGCGTCGCGCCGGGCGACGAGGTCGCCGTCAACGACGTGCTCGTCGAGATCGAGACCGCGAAGTCGCTCGTCGAGCTGCCGTCGCCCTTCGCGGGGACGGTCGGCGAGCTGCTCGCCCCCGAGGGCGAGACCGTGACGGTCGGCGCCGCGATCATCACGATCGCGGGCGCGGTCGCCGAACCGGATGCCTCGTCGGGCCATTCCGCCCACGGCGAACCCCCGGCGCCGGTCGACGACGAACCCGCGGGCGCGGTGCTCGTCGGCTACGGCACGGGCGGTCAGGTGAGCTCGCGCCGCAAGCGCCCCGCCGAGCGGACCGAGGCGGTCAAGGCATCCGTCGGCGTCGTCGCGAAGCCGCCGGTGCGAAAGCTCGCGCGCGACCTGGGCGTCGACCTCACGCAGGTCAGCCCGAGCGGCCCGGCCGGCGAGGTCACCCGCGACGATGTGGTCGCCCACGCGCAGCAGGCGAGCGTGTTCCGCAACCTCGCGACGCCCGCCGCCCCCGCCGAGCGTGAGCAGACCATCCCCGTGACGGCCCCCGCGCCCGCGGCCGCTCCGGCTCCGACCCACTCGACCGACGGTCGCGAAGAGACGATCCCCGTCAAGGGCGTGCGCAAGGCCACGTCGTCGGCGATGGTGCGCTCGGCGTACACCGCGCCGCACGTGTCGGTGTGGACTGATGTGGATGCCACGCGCACGATGGAACTCGTCAAGCGGCTGAAGGCCTCGCCCGACTTCGCCGACGTGAAGGTCTCGCCCCTGCTGATCGTCGCGCGCGCCGTCATCTGGGCGGCGCGGCGCACGCCCATGGTCAACGGGGCCTGGATCGACAAGCCCGACGGCAGTGCCGAGATCGCCGTGCGCAACTACGTCAACCTGGGCATCGCCGCGGCCACGCCCCGCGGGCTGCTCGTGCCGAACATCAAGGACGCGCAAGACCTCAACATGCGCGGGCTCGCGTCGGCGCTCGAGAAGCTGACCCTCACCGCGCGCGAGGGCAAGACGACCCCCGCCGACCAGCACGGCGGCACGATCACGATCACGAACATCGGCGTGTTCGGGATGGATGCCGGCACCCCGATCATCAATCCGGGCGAGTCGGCGATCGTGGCGATGGGCACCATCCGCCAGAAGCCGTGGGTCGTCGACGGCGAGGTGCGCCCGCGCTTCGTCACGACGGTGTCGGGCTCGTTCGATCACCGCGTCATCGACGGCGACGGCGTGAGCCGGTTCATCGCCGACGTGGCATCCATTCTGGAAGAGCCCGCGCTGCTGCTGGACTGACGTGATCGAGCGGGTGTGATCTTGTCACACCCGCGTCAGGTCGGAGGGGCAATGGCCGTTCGCAAGGTGGCAGTCACTCTGCCGGAGGAGCTCTTCGAGATAGTGGAGCGCGCTCGTGCGGTCGAGCACCGCACCCGGTCGGAAGTGATCCAGGAGGCGCTGCGGACGCATTTCGGTGAGCCCGTCTACGTGCCCACCGGCGAAGAGCGGCGGCTCCTCACCGCTGCGCTGGACGAGGATGCGCAGACCGCTGAGCGGATCCGCGATTGGGACGACGTCCGCGCTCAATTGCGCGCCGCGCAGTGACCGTTCGTCTCACCGAACTGGCCGTCAGCGATTTGGCTCAGGCCCGCGACCACTACCGCGCTCTCGACGAGGAACTGGAGCATCGCTTCCTGAACCAGCTCGACACCGTCATCGATCGGCTGGTCACCTTCCCAAATCGTGACGTGTCCGACGTCGAATGATCAGACCTCGGCCGACCGGATGGGACGAGCTGAGCCCCGTCAGACGGTGCCGCGGCGGATGCCGGTGACGATCGGGCGCGTGGATGCCAGGGCCAGGGCGACGAGGGCGAAGCCCGCGGCGAACGTGCCCACGATGGTCGCGACCGACAGCGGGGCGACGAACAGCGCCGCGCCCACGATGGGGAACGACAGCACGGCGGCGACCGCGGCTCCGCCGATCGCGGCCCACCGCAGCGGCACCATGACCGTCAGCCGACGTGCGCGCCGGAGCTCTGCGTCCGGGATGCCCAGCCGGTCGAGCCCCACGATGAGGTCGCGATCCTCGAGCGCAGCCGCGGCCTGCGTCACCCCGACCGCGCAAGCGAGCAGGACGAACGCGATCCCGAGGGTCGCGAGCACGCCGGTGCGGATGTCGATCAGCATCGGATCGGCGTTTCCGACGAGGTCGACGAGCGCCAGGCCGCAGCCGGCGACGACGGCGATGAACGACACGAGCGCCATGCCCGACACCCGTCGCCACGCCGGGCCGGCGTGCGCCGCGAGTTCGCGACCCGCGATGAGCCGTGCCGCCGAATCCGCACGCTTCGCCATCGCCCGGCCACGGGCGGCGACGATCGGAGCGCCGATGAGGTTCAGCAGAGCGAGGCCGCCCGCGAACACACTGACGAGCAGGAACAGCGCCGCGGGCCCGCCGAACAGCTCGCCGACGGTGGTGGCGCCAGAGACCAGGAACGCGAACGCGGCGATCAGGATGCCACCGACGATCAGTGCCACGAGACGCTTCGGCGGCGCGGCGCTGCGCGTGCGCACCCCGAGCGGTGTCACGGTCACGCGGCGAAGGCCCGCGGCGGCGCTCACCGCGGCGACGGCCACGACGGCGATCATGACGGCGGCGCCGAGCGCCGGGTCGACCGCGACGGCGGCGACGCCGACCGGTCCGCCGAAGAAGGGCAGCAGCCCGACCGCCGGCAACAGCGCGAGGTACAGCACCGTGCCGCAGAGGGCGCCGGCGGCGGCCGTCGCGGTGGGTTCGAGCACCGTGAGCGACCAGATCTCGCGCGTGCTCGCGCCCAGCAGCCGCAGGGTCGCGAGGCGGTCGTTGCGGCGGCGGCTCGACAGGCGCGCGGCAGCGGCGCCGAGGGTCGCGAGGGGCACCGCGAGCAGCACCAGCGCCAGCACGGCGAGGGTGCCGTAAACCCCGCCGGCGGTCTCTGCGCGGGGGTCGACGAGGAACATGCGCGCGCCACCGGTGACCACGAGCAGCAGCGCCGTCGTCACGGCGAACGCGACGACGGGCAGGACGATCGCGGCACGACCCTGCCGGCTCGGGCGCGAGAGCATCCGCGCGAGGGGGAGCACGGCGCTCATCGCACGGCCTCCGTGGCTCCGGACGTGCCGGTCGCGGCCGTGGTCGCCGTGGTCGCCGCGGCGGCACCCGGAGAGACCGAGGCCGCCGCCGAGTCGTCGACGATCCGGCCGTCGCGCAGGCGCACGATGCGCGAGCAGCGGCGGGCGACCTCGGCATCGTGCGTCACCATCACCAGCGTGCGGCCCTGGCCCGTCGTCGCGTCCAGCAGGGCGCCGAGCACGTCCGACGACGTCGCAGAGTCGAGGGCGCCCGTGGGCTCGTCGGCGAACACCACCGGCGCGCCGGTCACTTGGGCGCGGGCGATGGCGACGCGCTGCGCCTGCCCGCCCGAGAGCTGGCCGATGCGGCGCTGCTCGAGCCCGGCGAGGCCGAGGGTCGCGAGCCACGCCGCGGCGTGCCGCTCGGCATCCTGCCTGCCCTGTCCCTGCAGCAGCAGCGGCAGGGCGGCGTTCTCGACCGCGGTCAGCTCGGGCAGCAGAAGGTGCTCTTGGAACACGAACCCCAGCGCCGTGCGGCGGATGGTCGCGCGGGCGCCCTCGTCGAGCCCGACGAGCTCGCGCGGCTGCGCGCCGGGCGCGCTCAGCAGCACCGAGCCGGAGTCGGGCGCGATGATCGCCGCCAGCACGTGCAGCAGGGTCGTCTTGCCCGAACCCGACGCGCCCATGACGGCGACGGATTCGCCGGCGCGGATGGTCAGCGAGACGTCATCGAGCGCACGCAGCTCACCGTACTGCTTGACGAGGCCGGACGCGGTGAGGACAGGAGGAACGGATGCGGACATGCCTCCATCCCACCGCGCCGGGGCGTGCGGGGTCATCCGCCTCCGGAGGTATCCCGGTCCGTCGCAGGGACCATCTCGTCAGGCGCGCCGCGTCAGGCGGTGAGGTGCTCGACGAGGATCTGCACGCCGATGCCGATCAGCACGAGGCCGCCGAGGATCTCGGCGGGGCGGCGGAAACGCGTGCCCAGGCGGAATCCGACGAAGACGGCCGCGAACGACAGCGCGAACGTCACGAACCCGATCGCCGCGATGGCGACCCACACGTTCACGTCGAGGAACGCGAACGAGACGCCCACCGCGAGCGCGTCGATGCTGGTCGCTACCGCGAGCAGCACCACCTCGCGCGCGCGAAACGCCTCGGTGTCGTGCACGTGGGCGGGGTGATCCGCGTCGACGGGTGCGTCGGGCGTGAGCGCCTCCCACAGCATCTTTCCGCCGACGAGGGCGAGCAGGCCGAACGAGATCCAGTGGTCGAACGGGGCGATCGCCTCGGCGAAGGTCGAGCCGAGCAGGTATCCGAGCAGGGGCATGATCGCCTGCGCGAGACCGAACGCGGTGGCGAAGACGAGCGCGGTGCGCAGCACGTGGGCGCGCAGCTGCAGCCCCTTGCCGAGGGCGACGGCGAAGGCATCGGCCGAGACGCCGAGGGCGAGAAGGAAGAGGGTCCAGGGTGACATGCGAGGCTCCGGAGGCGAGGGCGGGGACGCGGCCGCACGAGCAGCGCCATCGCCGTCGGACCACGATCCATCCCGAGGGCCTCAGACAGCCTCACGGGTCGGATGCCTCTGCGCCAAGCCGAACGCTCCGATTGTCAGCATTTCGGCCATCCGAACCTCAGCGCGCAGGCACCGTCCGCGCGTCGCCGACAGCCGTGTGCCGATTTGAGAACGATTATCAATAGCCTTACGCTGGGGATATGAAGAGATCGATCCCCGCCGCATCCGTACTGCTCGCGGCATCCGCCGTCATCCTCGCCGGCTGCGCCGGCACCTCCGCACCCGGGGGAAGCACAGCGGCCGACGGCACCATCGCGGTCGTCGCCTCGACCAACGTGTACGGCGACATCGTGAAGACGGTCGGCGGCGACCACGTCGAGGTCACGTCGCTGATCGCCGACGAGAGCAAGGATCCGCACGAGTTCGAGGCGACGGCCGTCGACCAGCTCGACATCAAAGAGGCGCAGCTGCTCATCGAGAACGGCGGCGGCTACGACCCGTTCATGGCGTCGCTGAGGGACGCCGCGGGCTCAGACGCGCCCCTGATCAGCGCCGTGACGCTCTCGCCCGAGTGGAAGGGCGACGACCCGTCGGCGCCCGTCGAGGGCTTCAACGAGCACGTCTTCTACGACCCGCAGACCATCGCGGCCGTCGCGGACGAGATCGCCGCGCACCTCGGAAAGCTCGACCCGGCCGACGCGAGCACGTTCACCGCGAACGCCAAGGCGTTCCGCGCCGACATCGACGCGCAGGTCACGCCGATCCTCGACGACGTCGCGAAGAGCCACACCGGCGAGCAGATCTTCGTCACCGAGCCGGTTCCCCTGTACCTCGCCGAGGCTGCGGGGCTCGAGAGCGTGACCCCGGATGCCTTCAGCGAAGCCGTCGAGGAAGGCCAGGACGTCCCGCCCGCCACCCTCCTCGAGGCGCTCACCCTGATCGGCAGCGGCTCGGTGAAGATCGTGTTCGTCAACGCGCAGGCCGGTGGCGCCGAGACGACGCAGGTCGAGAAGAAGGCGGCCGAGGCGAGCGTGCCGGTCATCAAGGCATCCGAGCTTCTTCCCGATGGCAAAACCTACGTATCGTGGATGACCGACATGGCCACTCAGATCAAGACCGCGTTGGGTTCGTGACTCCGACGCCCCCGCCACCGTTGCGCATCACGGCCGGCGCGCTCGCGCGCGGCGGCCATGAGCTGTGGCGCGGCCTCGATCTCGAGGTGCAGCCCGGCGAGCTCGTGGCCGTGCTCGGCCCGAGCGGCGCGGGGAAGACCACCCTGCTGCGCGCGGTGCTCGGGCTCGAGCGTCTGACCGCCGGCACGGTCGAGACCTTCGGCGTGCGTCGACAGGCTCAGCAACCATGGCGCCGCGCCGGCAACCGGCGCATCGGCTACATCCCGCAGCAGCGCCCGCTGCCGCGGCAGACGGCCATGCGCGGCCGCGACCTCGTCCGACTCGGCATCGACGGGCACCGGTTCGGGCTGCCGATCTGGCGCCGCGCCGACCGTGAGCGGGTGCAGCAGCTCATCGACGCGGTCGGCGCGCGGTCGTTCGCCGACCGCCCCGTGGGCCTGCTCTCGGGCGGCGAACAGCAGCGCCTGCGCGTCGGGCAGGCCCTCGCCGACGACCCGGGGCTGCTGCTGTGCGATGAGCCCCTCACGAGCCTCGACCTCGCCAACCAGCGCGAGGTGATCGACCTGATTGATCGCTACCGCGTGCGCAGCGGGGCCGGCGTGCTGCTCGTGACGCACGACATCAACCCGGTGCTCGAGAAGGTCGACCGCATCCTGTACCTCACGGGCGGGCGCTTCACCCTCGGCCACCCCGACGAGGTGCTCACCTCGAAGACCCTCACCGCGCTGTACGACACCCCGGTCCACGTCGCCCGGGTCGGCGGCCGGCTCGTCGTCGTCGGCGCGCCGGATTCGGATGCCGAGCACCACCACCACGGCGGAAAGGAGGATGCCCGGTGAGCTGGGACACCATCGGCGACGCCCTCTTCGGCGGGGTCTCGCGCTACGGCGACATCCTCGCGCTCGTGCAGAACTCGGTGTGGGCGGGCGCCGTGCTCGGGATCGTCGGCGGGCTCATCGGCGTCTTCGTGATGCAGCGCGACATGGCCTTCGCCGTGCACGGCATCAGCGAGCTCTCGTTCGCCGGCGCCGCCGCCGCGCTGCTGTTCGGGTTCGACGTCGTGACGGGCTCGATCGTCGGCTCGCTCGTCGCGGCCGGGCTGATCGGATGGCTCGGCGCCCGCGCGCGCGACCGCAACTCGATCATTGGGGTGCTCATGCCGTTCGGCCTGGGCCTCGGCATCCTCTGCATCTCGCTCTACAACGGCCGCAGCGCGAACCGGTTCAGCCTGCTCACCGGACAGATCGTGTCGGTGCAGAGCGATCAGCTGACGGTGCTGATCGTGCTCGGCGCTCTCGTGCTCGTCGCGCTGCTGCTCATCTGGCGGCCCCTCACGTTCGATTCGCTCGACCCGCAATCGGCGGCCGCGCGCGGCGTGCCGACGACCGCGATCTCGTTCACCTTCATGCTGCTGCTGGGCGTGATCGTGGCCGTCGCGGTGCACATCATCGGGGCGCTTCTCGTGCTCTCGCTGCTGGTGACGCCCGCCGCCGCAGCGATGCGCGTCGCGAACGGGCCCCTCGCGGTGCCGCTGCTGGCCGCCGGTTTCGGCGTGACGGCCGCCGTCGGGGGCATCCTGCTCGCCATCGCGGGAACCCTGCCGGTCAGTCCGTACATCACGACGGTATCGTTCTTCATCTACCTCGTCTGCCGCGTGATCGACGGGGTGCGCCGGCGGGGCAGCGTCGACGCCTGACCTCACCCAGCCCCCTCAAAGTCACCGCGCGTAGAATCGCGGGCATGGCCCAGCGCAACACCTGGCAGCGCGATCGCGTGCGCGCGGCGCTCGGCGACGCCGGCGGATTCGTCAGTGCGCAAGACCTGCACGCGAACCTGCGCAGCGACAACACGGGCATCGGCCTGGCCACGGTCTACCGCACGCTCGCGACGCTTGCGGCGAGCGGTGAGGCCGACCAGCTGCAGAGCCCCGAGGGCGAGGCGATCTACCGCGCCTGCTCGACGACAGGCCACCACCACCACCTGATCTGTCGCTCGTGCGGCAAGGCGGTCGAGATCGAGGCGCGCGAGGTCGAGGCCTGGGCACAGCGCACCGCCGCCGCGCACGGCTTCACCGAGGCCGAGCACGTCGTCGACATCTTCGGACTGTGTGCCGAGTGCACCGCCGTGCCTTCCACCCCTGCAGTGACCGCGGATGCCGGTGACTGAGCAGGTTCTCGCGCCGCGCTCGCAGCGACTCGAGCGCGACCCGCGGATCGGGCGTGCCCTGCTGGTCGGGCTCGGCGCGCTCGTCGTCGGCGCCGTGATCGTGCTCGCCCTGCTCTCGCCCGGGCCGTCGCTGCCGACGCGCGCGCAGGACGGACTGACCCTCTCGATCAGCGTGCTCGTCGAGTCGATGCCGTTCGTCGTGCTGGGCGTGCTGCTCTCGATCATCGTGCAGGTCTGGGTGCCGCCGGGGGTCATCGAGCGATGGATGCCTCGCCGGGCATGGGCCCGCCGTATGGTGCTCTCCCTTCTCGGCATGCTCGTGCCGGTGTGCGAGTGCGGCAACGTCCCGTTCGCTCGCGGCCTCATGCTGCGCGGGTTCTCAGTGCCCGAGACCTTGACCTTCCTGATCGCCGCGCCGATCGTCAACCCCATCGTCATCATCACGACGCACCAGGCGTTCGGCTTCGACGACGGCATCCTCATCGCGCGGCTGCTCGGCGGCTTCGCCGTCGCCAACCTCATCGGGTGGCTCTACAGCCGGCATCCCGACCCCGATGGGCTCGTCACCGAGCGGTTCGCGGCCTCGTGCGCGTTCGCGCAGGAGCCCTCCCTTCGACAGGATCAGGGACCGTGGCTGGCCGACCGCGGTCGCCGCAGCCTCGCCCAGTTCGTCGTCGAGCTGCGTGCCGTCATGCCGGCCCTTGTCATCGGATCGGCCCTGGCCGGCGCGGTGCAGGTGCTCGTGCCGCGCGACGCACTGCTCGCGATCGGATCGAACCCCGCGCTGTCGATCGTCGCCATGATCGCCCTCGCGATGATCGTGTCGATCTGCTCGAACGTCGACTCGTTCTTCGCGCTGTCGTTCGCCTCGACCTTCACGCCCGGCTCGATCGTGGCGTTCCTGCTCGTCGGCCCGCTCGTCGACGTGAAGATGCTGGCCCTGCTGCGCACGACATTCCGCACGAAGGTGCTCGGCGGCCTGGTCGTCATCGTCGTGCTGTTCGCCGTCGCCGTCGGATCGGTGGTGAACCTCCTTGCCTGAGTCCCGCACCGCTCGATTCACCGGCTCGCGCCTGCTCGGCGTGGGTCTCGCCGCCGGCCTCTCGGCCGTGACGATCGCCCTGTGGATCACCGGCCAGCTGGGGCTCTACATCAACCCCTCGTCCACGTGGTTCGCCGTGCCGATGGCGATCATCGCGTTGGTCGGCTGTGCCGTGAGCTTCGCCCTGCCGGGCGGGGCGGAGGCCGACCACGGGCACGATCACGGGGACGGGCACGCGCACGACCATCACGACCACGATAGGGACGAGCACCACCACGCACACGCTCCGCGGAGCTTCTGGGGGACGGCGGCGACCGTCACCGGAGGCATCCTCGCCACCGGCGTCGTCGCGGCGATCGTGCTGACGCCGCCGGCGACGCTGTCGGCGCAGCTCGCGATGCAGCGCGACACCGGTACGCCCCCGCTGTTCCAAGGGGCCGACACGGTCGCGCTCGCCGCGACGGGCGACACCGCCTCGTTCGGGGTCGGTGAATGGGCGAGCGTGTTCGCGACGGCGACGAATCCCGAGGCATTCGACGGCGAGCAGGTGACCCTCACGGGGTTCGTCACTCCGGGCGACGGCGGGTTCGGCCTCACGCGGCTGATCATCACGCACTGCGTCATCGACGCCCAGCCCGCCAGCGTCGCGATCGCCTCGACCGACGATTACCCCACCGGGCAGTGGGTCACCGTCACGGGCACGATCCGCGACGACGGCGGTCGCCTCGCGATCCACCCGGCGACCGTCGATGAGGTCGCCGCACCCAAGGATCCGTATGAGTACTGAGCTGGGTTCGCGTCGCGCGCGCACCCACCGGCGTCGGTCGCGCGCGTTTCTCGGTGGGTTCGCCGTCGTCATCGCCCTGCTGGCGGTCGTGGGGCTCGCGGGCGCCGTCGTGTCGACCGCGCAGGGTCCGCGCGTGACGAAGGTGAGCGTCGATCCGGATGCCGCGGTGAACAACGCCGGTTCGCGCATCATCTTCACGACGACGCAGTCGCTCGCGAAGGTGACGCCCGACCAGGTGACCGTGACACCGGCGACCGCCTTCACCGTCGACACGTCGGGCCGCAGCGTCGGCATCCGCTTCGCCCTGCCGCTGTGGGACGACACCGAGTACACCGTGAAGATCGCGGGCGTCGAAGGGCTCGGCGGCGGGACATCCACCACCATCACGAAGAGCTTCCTGACGCCGCAGCTGCAGTCGTTCATCCTGCAGCGCGGCAAGGACGGCGACACGGTCTTCACGACCGACCTCGCCGGCGATGCGGCCGTGCCGGTGTTCACCGATCCGCAGATCGAGGACTTCCGCGCGACGGCGTCGCATCTCGTGATCTCGACGCTCGACACATCCGGCGCCTCGCACCTGATCGTCACCGACCTCGACGGCGGCGATCGGCGCGAACTCCCGCTGCCGGGCACCGGCACGGTCACGAACCTGCAGAGCGCCGATCGGGGCAACCTCATCGGCTACACCTTCACCGATGCCACTGTCGGAACGGCCGGAGCCCGCGAGAGCATGCTCTTCACGGCGTCGCTCTCGGACGCTCAGAAGGACGACCAGCCCACCGCGATCACGCGCGAGGGCGGAGAATCGCGCGTCGACGACTGGCGATTCGTGCCGGGCACCGACACCTTCCTGATGCTCACGTTCGACGGTGCGCTGACGCTCGTCTCACCGTCGGGCGGGGCGCCGGTCGCGCTCGGCAATGCCGTCTCGATCGACGGCATCGCCCGCGGCTCGACGAGCGTCGCCATCGAGCGGGTCGCCGGGCCGGCCACGATCGACCTCGCCACCGCGAAAGAGACCCCGTTGCCGCCGACCGACCCCGCGCTGGGTCAGGTCAACGGCATGACGCCGCTCGCAGACGGCTCGACCCTGCGCGTGCTGGCGGTGCTCGACGGCTTCACTGTGCGCTCGACGACGGTGAACGTCGTGGATGCCACGGGCGCCGCCCGCCCCGTCTTCTCGATCAAGCCCGCCGACACGCTGATCGAGACGTGTGTCTCGCCGAGCGGTCGCTACGCCGCATTCCTCGTCGCCCCTGACGCCGTCGACAACGCGTACGACGCGCACCTGCTGCCCCTGCCCGAGAAGGTGCAGACCCACGTCGTCTCGCTCAGCGATGGCAGTGAAGTGGTCGCGCTGAGCGGCTTCGACATCTCGTGGTGCCAGACCCCGCCGCGCGGATGATCGCGCGCGCGGGTGTGGTGCCGAACCTCGTGCGAGGGCTGGTGCCGGCGACCCGCGCCGCGCTCGCCGGGCTGCCGGTCGAGGTCGCTCCGCGTCTGCTGGGCGGCGTGCTCGCGGTGACGACGGCCGACGGCACGGTCGCGGTGCGTCTCACCGAGGTCGAGGCGTACCACGGCGCCGGCACGGGCGACGCGCCCGACCCCGGCTCGCATGCCCGCATGGGCCGCACGGCGCGCAACGCCACCATGTGGGGCGAGCCGGGTCACCTCTACGTGTACCTGAGCCATGGCATCCATTCGTGCGTCAATGTGGTGTGCGGGCCGGCCGGCACGGCGGGCGGAATCCTGCTGCGCGGCGGCGAGGTGGTCGAGGGGGTGGATGCCGCGACCGCGCGCCGTCCCGCCGCGCGCACCGCCCGCGACCTCGCGCGCGGGCCGGGGCGGCTGGGTGAGGCCGTGGGCTTTCGCCACCTGCACCATGACGGCATCGACGCCGTCACGGGCCTCGAGCAGGCAGGCGCCGTCGCGCGGCTGTGGCTGCCCGAGGCAGTCCGCGCCGACATCGTGCGCGGTCCGCGGGTCGGGGTGGCCGGCGTCGCCGGCACGGATGCCTTCCCGTGGCGCTTCTGGATCGACGGCGACCCCACGGTGTCGGCCTTCCGCTGGGGTCGCGGCGCCGGTCCGGCCCTCTGACCGCCGCGGCGCCGGTCCGGCCCGTGTGACCGTCCAGCGCCGCGTGACCGCCCGGCGAGTCGTCAGCGCAGGCCGGCGACCGCCGCGTAGGCCGTGCGCAGCGCCTTCAGCTGCCGCTCGTAGCGCGCCGCGATGACGATCAGCAAGACGCCACCGAGGCCGACCCACAGCCACCACGGCACGGCGTCGTAGGCGCCCGCGATCCACGGCCACAGCTGCGCCACCGCGTGCACCAGCAGCACCACCGTGCCGAGGATCAGCGGCGCCTGCAGTCGCCGGGTCGCTCCGATGACGACGAGCGCCACCGCCACGACGCCGAGCGCGACGATGCGCCACAGGTCGTTCGGGCCGAAGTCGTGCAGCAGCGAGGGAATGGTCGCGAGGGCGAGGCCGGGGCCCAGCGCCGGCCAGCTGCGCACCGAGGCCTCGAGCCGAAGGCGGCGGATGCCGAGGACCAGCAGCCCCAGCGCCGGCGCGAACGTCACGACCTCGAACGGGCGCGCGCCCCCGGTGAACACCGCGACCACCGCGACGACGCCGACCGCGACCCAGGCGGCGATGCCGAGCGCCGCCCCGATCCGTCGATGCAGCAGCGCACCCGCGACGGCCGCAGCCGTCAGCAGCAGGATCGTCACGGCTGCCCGCGCGGGGCGGGCGTCGTACCCGCCCGACCAGAGCAGCCACGACTGCGCCAGCGCCACCAGGATGACCGTGACGGCGAAGGCCGCCCCGACGGCCGCTTCGACGACGGCACGGATCGCCGGTGCGGTGCCGGCCCCTGCGCGCGAGCTCACGCGCAGCGCGACGGCGCCGATGGCCGCCACGATGAGTGCCACGGCGAGCACCCAGGCATCCGGTTCCGCCCCGCCCGTCGAGGTGGGCGTCATCCGCGCGAGTCGCGCGACCACGGCCACGAGCGCGACGACGACGCCGCCGAGCGTCAGGATGCCGGCGACCGGCAGCCAGCCGGGGCGGCTCAGCGCGATCGCCGCGCCGAGTGCCGCAGCCGTCGCGATCGCAACGACGATCACGGTCTGGGTCACCGACCCGTCACCGCAGACCGCCACCGCGAACGCGACCAGCGCGGCCCCGGCGGCCGCCGCTGTGCGTGCGAGGGCCGGGGGCGGCACGCGGCGCCACACCGTCACCGCGCCGACCCCGGCGGTTCCCGCACCGGCGACCAGCGCGATCGCAAACCCGTGCGGCGCGGCGAGTTCGAGCGCCGCACGCAGCCCCGCGATCAGCGCGCCCGCGGCGGCGATGGCGATGGTGGATGCCGTGAGCGCCATCGTCTGCGCCGGGCTCACCGCGGCAAGGCCCACCGCGACCAGCAGGCACGCCGACACGAGCAGCCACAGGCGCCCGGGCAGCGGCTCTGCGAGCAGGCTGGGCGCCACGGCGACGACCACTCCGGCGAGCCACGGCATGGTCTCGACGCCGGGCCAGGCCGCGCCACGGCGTGCGAGCCGGCGCATCGCGAGGGCGGCGCCCCCGAGCACGGCGGTCGCGATCGGCAGGGTCACGAGCTCGATCACGGCGCCGCGCTGCAGCAGCGCAGCGGCGATCAGAGCCGCGCCGCCGGTCGCAGCCCATCGGGTCGCTGCGCCGATCGGCGCGCGATCGACGGCCGCCGCGGCGAGCGAGAGCACGAGCAGCAGCGCGATCGCGAGGGCTCCGACCCACCACGCGTCGCGCACCAGCATCACGTTCGCCACGGCCGCGGCAGCCAGCACGAGGGCGACGGGCGGCGCGGCCGCGGCGAAGCGGTGCTGCCCGGGGGAGGGGCGCCGGGCGGTCGACGGCGCCGCGCCGCTCTCGAACCCGATCGCGGCGAGGAACGCGGCGGCGACCGGCACGATCGCCCATGCGCTGTGTGCGACCGGCGCCCACTGCGCCATGAGCACGGCGCCGATGGCGGCGCCCGCCAGAGTCGTGATCGCCGCCGCGACCGAGACCCCGGGCAGGCGGCGCGCGGGCGTCCACGCGAGTGCCGCGCACAGGGCGGCGGCGACGGCGGTGGCGATGATCGGTCGCGCGGGCTGGTACGGGAGCAGCGCCATCGAGGCGGGCACGACGACGCCGATGACCGCCGCGAGCGTCGCGGCGAGCGTCGCCTCGGCGTGGCGGCGCAGCCAGGTCAGCACGATCGTCAACGCGACCAGACCCGCAGCGGGGGCGACCGTGTACGCCTCGAGCGTCGGCCTGTCGCCGAACAGGCGGCTCTCAGCGACCGCTGCCCAGAGCGCGGCGACGCCGAACGCGAAGGCGGCCCAGACCAGCGCCCGACGGCGGGCGGCGGCGAAAGGCACGCCATCGCTCGACGCGGTGACGACGCCCGCGAGGGTCGCTGCGCGCGGCGCGGCCCAGCCGCGGGTGACGCTCATCGCCGCGAGCGCGCCGCCGATGAGCAGCAGGACGAGCCAGGCGAGATCACTGCGCGACTGCCAGGCCACGAGGGTCGTCGCCACGAGCGCGCCGGTGTCGGCCGCTGCCCGCACGGCGGCTGCACGGACTGTGTCGGTGCGGGGCGCGCGAAGCGCGGCCAGCGCACTTCCGAGGCACAGGAGCGCGAAGGCGCCGGTCGCCAGCGGTGGCGTGGCATCCGGAATGGCAGCCAGGTCGGTGATCGCGACGATCACCGCGCCGACCGACGGCGCGAGCAGCACTGCCGCGGTCGCCGCAACCCCGGTCGGGAATCCGCCTCGGATGCGTGCCCATGCGACGGCGCCGAGTGCTGCCACCAGCGCGGCACCACGGATCAGCGCCGTCCACGGCTCGCCGATCGCCACCGACACCGACCCGCTCGACACGAGGCCGGCGTCCTCGGGGATCGCCGCGAGGATCGTCGGAATGAGGGATGCCGCGGCCAGCGCGACCCCCGAGATCGCGAGCGTACGGCGCACGACGCCGGGCGCCGCCCACAGCGCGAGGCCGATCGAGACCAGCGCGACCCACTGCAGAAGTGCGAAGCCGGCGAGGCCCGCGCCGGAGTCGGTGCCGACCGCGGCCGCGATCGCCTGCGGCGCGACGAAGGCGCTCACCGCCGCGAGTCCGATGGCGAACACCGTGGATGTCGCCTGCAGCACATCGGTGCCGCGACCGGCCGCGGTGATCGTGCGAGCGAGCACGACCGGCAGCGCGATCGTGACGAGGGCCGCGATCACCCACAGCCACGTGGTCGCGGTGCCCGCGGCATAGGCCGTTGCGGCGCTGAGCGCGGCGGGCGCCGCCCACACGGCGATCGTGCCGGGTGCACCGGATGCGCTGCGGGCGTCAGGTGCACCGAGTGCGCTGGGCGCGCTGGGCAGCACCGCGTCGGCGTCGGCCCGGCGCGACTCGATGCGCGCGACGACCACCGACCCTGCCGCGACCGCGAGGGCCACGCCCACCACGATGACGGGGCGCGCCGTACTCGCCGCGGCGACCAGCACCAGCACGGCCGATGCCGTCGTGCGCAGCGCGCGAGCGGGTGGTCGACGCAGCGCGGGGGCGACCCACAGCAGCGCGACCACGACGACCGCCGCCGCCAGCGGCAGGAACGCGTCGGGCGACGCCCCGAGGGCGAGGGCGAGGGCGACGGGGTCGGTGCGCCACGAGCCGGTGACGGGGTCGGTGCGCCACGGCATCCATCCCGCGGTGATCGTCGTCACGGCCATGCGCATCCACAGCGTCACCGCGAGCAGGAGCCCTGCCGAGGCGATCGCGGCTGCTGTTGCGAAGGCGGCGGCCGGCAGTCCGGCGCGCGTCCGGGTGAGGTCGACGGCGACGGCGACCGCGACGGCGATCACGGGACCGAGCACGAGAGCGAACCAGGACGAGTCGCTCCGCAGGGCGAGCTGCCAGCCGAGCGTCGACGCCGCGGCGACGCCCGCGCAGGCGACGATCGTCGCGAACGTCGGCGCCCAGTCGAGCCGAATCCGCGCCGCGCGGCGGGCGAGGGCCACCCACCAGGCCGCCGCGACGATGACCAGCAACGGCACCGCCCACAGCACGAACGCGATGTCGCGCGAGGCCACGAAGAACGAGAGGCCCGTCGCCGTGATGAGAGCAGCGAGACCGATCGCCGAGAGGGTCGTGCGCTCGCCCTCGGACTCGTCCCGTGCCGCCGACCACGGGGCCGGCAGGGCGAACGTGAGCCCGCCCACCGCCGCACCGACGAGCCCCCACACCCACGCCGGGCCGGCGTCGCCCGCCGATGGCGCAGTGAGGCCGCCGATGAGCAGTCCGAGTCCTGCGGGGAGGGCGATGACGGATGCCAGGTCGGGGGCGCGCAGGTGCGAGAGGCGCGCCCATATGCGACACACGACCGCGACGGCGAGGGTCGCGAGGCCCGCGTAGGTGCTGCCCTCCATGGCATCCGCGCCGAGCAGTCCGTTGGCGCGCACGGCCCACGCATCGAGACCGACGAGCAGGATGCCGATCACCGCGATCGCCTCGGCCGTCGCGGTGAGGTCGCGCCGCCGCAGCAGGGATGCCACGACGAGCGTCGCGAGCGTGATCGCGCCGATGATCAGGGCGCGCACCGCGATGTCGGCGACGAACCACGCCAGGGTGAGGAAGAAGATCGCGGCGATGCCGACGAGGCTCACGCCGACGATCAGCAGCAGCACGGGGACCGTGATGCGCGGGCGCGCGCGCCGCGGTGCCGTCGGGGGGAGCGGGGGAGCCGAGAGCGGGGCGATCGGCGCGGAACCGCCGACCGGGGCCTGCCTCTGAGGCTGGGGGCGGCTCACGGGCGCCGCGGCAGGTGTGGGGACGACGGGCGCCGTACCCTGCGGGTGCTGCGTGGGCGCCGGCAGCCCACGGCGGTCGACCTCTTGCCGCGGCGAGCTGGCGTTGATCTCGGCACGCCGCTCTGCCGTGCGGGCGAACCGCTCGGCGGCGGCCGTCAGGCGCGCCTCATGAGTCGCGCGGATCGCGCCGATCGTCGCTCGGCGCGTGAGCTCGAGTGACAGGAGGTTCTGGCCGAGCTCTAGGACGGTCCCGAGGCGGGCATCGGTGAGCGGCAGTCCACAGGTGGTGCAGCTCGACGGCGCGGCGCCCGAGGCGGTGACGGTGATGGGCGCGAAGCACGCGGGGCACTTCGCGGTGTCGACGAGGTCGTAGGGCGAACCGGGCCATCGCGCGGTGTCGACAGGGGGGGTGTCCATGGCATCCTCTCGGGGCGGCGCGCAGCGCGTGCGCGTGGGGAAAGCGTGTCAGGCCCGCTCGGCGGATGCGAATGCGCTGGTAGCCCGGGGACAAGCGGCCCACAGCCCGCGAGGGCCGGTTTGTCGCCGTGGCACAGCGTGTCCCCCGTTCGGCTGACAGAGTATTCCGCCCGCGGCATGAAGCCTGGTCGAGTGCGCGGGGACAGTCGAGGCGGCGGCAGGTCGCGGGCTCGGCAACGCGCCGGACTCCACCGTGCTAGGATGATCCTTTGTCTGCGCGCACTCCTGCGCGTAGTTCGTACCTCCCACCGAAACCAACCGGTGATCGGGGTGCAGACAAGGGATCTTGGGTGGGGCCGTCCGGCCTCACGGTACAGAAGGAGTAACCACCATGGCAGCAGTGTGCCAGGTGACTGGAGCGGTTCCCGGCTTCGGTCACAGCATTTCGCACTCGCACCGCCGGACGAAGCGCCGCTTCGACCCGAACGTGCAGAAGAAGACATATTTCGTTCCTTCGCTGGGTCGCAAGATCACGCTGAACGTCTCGGCCAAGGGCATCAAGGTCATTGACGCTCGCGGCATCGAGTCGGTCGTGAAGGACCTGATCGCGAAGGGTGTGAAGCTCTGATGGCGAAGAAGGCTCAGGACGTCCGTCCGATCATCAAGCTGCGCTCGACCGCCGGCACGGGGTACACCTACGTGACGCGCAAGAACCGCCGCAACAACCCCGACCGCATCGTGCTGAAGAAGTACGACCCGGTGATCCGCAAGCACGTCGAATTCCGAGAGGAGCGCTGATCCGTGGCTAAGAAGAGCAAGATCGCGCGCAACAACCAGCGCGAAGAGGTCGTCGCCCGCTACGCCGAGAAGCGTGCCGAGCTGAAGAAGACCCTCGTCGACCCGAACGCGACCGACGAGGCTCGCGAGGCCGCCCGCGTCGGCCTGCAGAAGCTGCCCCGCAACGCATCGCCCGTGCGCCTGCGCGGCCGCGACGCCATCGACGGTCGCCCCCGCGGCTACCTGTCGAAGTTCGGCATCTCGCGCGTGCGTTTCCGTGACATGGCGCACAAGGGCGAACTGCCCGGTGTGACCAAGTCGAGCTGGTAACACGTCGACAGGCCCCGTGCCTGTGATGGCGAAGGCCGGAACCCCGAGGGGTTCCGGCCTTCGTCGTTCCTGCGGCCGCACCGTCGCACGCGAGTCACATCAGTCACATGCGTCACTCCATGGGCGCGACACGCCGGGGAAGATGACGGGAGAAGGCCGGAAATCCGCGGTTTTCCGCGGTTCGTGGGTATATTCGGGACCGGTCCATCCGACCAAACCGGGCACTCGCCCGGTCCGCAGTAAGGAAAGAGGCGGCACACGCTGCCGTCTGGAGGAAATCCCCATGGCTATCACCAAGACCGAACTCGTTGCCAGCATCGCCAGCGCCACGGGCGAGAGCCAGGCCACCGTCGGCCGCGTCGTCGACGGCCTGTTCTCCGCCGTCTCCGAGGCCGTCGCCAAGGGCGAGAAGGTCACGATCCCCGGCTTCCTGTCGTTCGAGACGGTCAACACCGCCGCACGCACGGGCCGCAACCCGCAGACCGGTGCCGAGATCCAGATCGCGGCCGGCAAGCGCGTCAAGGTCACCGCGGGCTCGAAGCTCAAGGCTGCCGCGAAGTAATCACGCTCAGCGAAGCGAAGGGGGGATGCCACGTGGCATCCCCCCTTCGTCGTTCCCGCCACCGTCCTTCCCGCGCGCGCCCCGCGACGTAGGCTGGTCGGGTGCCCTCCCGTGCCTTTCGGGTCGCAGGTCCTGCGATCCTCGTCGTCGCCGCGCTCGCGACGCTGATCGCGGGGCTCGCCTATGGCGGGGGCGCGGCGCCGCAGCTGCTGCTCGACCCCGGCCCCGTGGTGCGCTGGGGGCTGCCGATCGTCACGCTCGCGGTCAATCTCTCGGCCGCGGCTCTCGTGGGATCCCTCGTGCTCGCGCTGTTCGCGCTCACGGCCGGGACGAAGCCGTTCGACACGGCCCTCGACGCGGCATCCATTGCAGCGGCCGTCTTCACGGTCGCGAGCGGCGCCGTCGCCTTCTTCACCTTCCTCAGCATCTTCAACGCAGCGCCGAGCGCGGGGGCCGAGTTTGGCCAGCAGCTCGGGCGCTTCCTGGTCGACACGGATCTCGGCCGGGCCTGGTCGATCACGACGATCGCCGGCGCGGCGCTGACGGTGCTCACGTTCGCCGTGCGCGGCTGGACCGCGACCCTTGTCGTGGCCGCGCTCGCGGTGGCATCCCTCGTGCCGATGGCCACGCAGGGGCACGCGGGCAACGAAGCGAACCACAACACCGCCGTCGCCGCGCTCGTGCTGCACATCGTCGCCGCGGCCGTGTGGCTGGGCGGCGTGCTGCTGCTGGTCGCCCTGCGGCCACGGCTCGAGTCTGCGGAGCTCGCCACCGTGCTCGGGCGCTACTCGTCGATCGCGCTCGCCGCGTTCGTCGTCGTGGCGCTGTCGGGCACCGTGCGCGCCGCGGTCGGCGTCGTCACCTGGGAGAACCTGCTCTCGTCGTACGGCGCGATCCTCACGGTGAAGGTCGTGGCGCTGCTCGCGATAGGCGTGCTGGGTGCGTGGTACCGGCGCAGCCTCATCGCGCGGATCGGAGCGGATGCCTCGCCCGCACGCGAACCCCGGCCGGGCCGTGCCGCGCGCCGTTTCTGGGGCCTGATCGCGCTGGAGCTCGCCTTCATGGGCATCGCCAGCGGCGCGGCGGTGGCGCTCGCCCGCACGCCCCCGCCCGTCGACACGTCGCTGCCCGACGTGCAGACCCCCGCGCAGATTCTGACGGGCGCCCTGCTGCCCCCCGAGCTCACTCCGCTGCGCTGGGTCACCAGCTGGGATGTCGACCCCCTGTGGGCCTTCGCCGTCCTGTTCGGCGCGTTCTTCTACCTCGCCGGAGTGTGGCGGCTGCGCCGGCGCGGAGACCGGTGGCCGCTGTACCGCACGATCCTCTGGCTCACGGGGCTCGCACTGCTGTTCTGGGTGACGAGCGGGTCGGTGAACGCCTATCAGGATTACCTGTTCAGCATGCACATGGTCGGGCACATGCTGCTGTCGATGGCGATCCCGATGCTGCTCGTGTTCGGGGCGCCGGTCACCCTGGCATCCCGCGCCATCGCGAAGCGCACCGACGGCAGCCGCGGCGGGCGGGAGTGGATCCTGTGGGCCGTGCACACCCCGTTCGCGCGGGTGATCACGCATCCGCTGGTCGCCGCCGCGATCTTCATCGGGTCGCTCTGGGCGTTCTATTACACCGACCTGTTCCGCTGGACGCTGTACGACCACATCGGGCACGAATGGATGGTCGCGCACTTCCTGATCTCGGGCTATCTCTTCGTGCAGTCGCTGGTCGGCATCGACCCCGTGCCATACCGCCTGCCGTACCCGTTCCGGCTGCTGACCCTCATCGGCGTGATGGCGATGCATGCCTTCTTCGGCATATCGATCATGATGTCGACGGGTCTCTTCGTCGCAGAGTGGTTCGGGTCGATGGGGCGCACGTGGGGCGACCCGCCCCTCGTGGATCAGTACACCGGCGGCGGCGTCGCCTGGTCGATCGGCGAGATCCCCACGCTGATCCTCGCGATCACCGTGGCGATCCAGTGGAGCCGCTCGGACGACCGGCTGCAGCGTCGCGCCGACCGCCAAGCCGACCGCACGAACGACGCCGAGCTCGAGGACTACAACGCGCGGCTCGCCGCTCTCGCCGCGCGTGACGCGCGGGCGGGGCGCTGACGCGCCGGGCTCGGGAGGGGCGCTCACGCGGCCGCCGGCCCCGCGCGGTGATCAGCTGCCGTCGGTGACCTGGATGGATGCCGTGCCGTCGGGCAGGATCGTCACCGTGCCGCCGACGAAGAACGGCACCGCCTCGTCGAGGTGACGGACTGTGCCGTCGAAGATCGACTTGATGTCGACGGTGATGTGCGCGACGGCCTGCACCCGCGTGATCGTCCAATCCACACCGTCGGGCGCCAGGGTGACCGCCGGCTGCTGCTGGATCGACCACACCGGTGTCGTGACGATGCGGTTCTGTACGACGAGGCCGAAGGGGCATCCGGTCGGCTGCAGCACCTCCTGGGTCGCGCAGTCCGCCAGGAAGCTCTCGACCTGCCCCTGCACCGCCTTCGTGAACTCGGCGGTCGGCTTCGACTGCACGTCGACGGGGATCCGCGCCGCCGGGGTGTCGGAAAGCACGGCGACGCCGGGCGAGGTGGCGATCGCAGTGTCGATCGAGATCGAGTACAGCCCGGGCGAGAACACCAGCAGCGAGACCGGTTCGAACGGGTCGGCCTTTTCGCGCGCGGGTGAAACCTGACGGGTGTCGACGTCGAACCCGTTGACGGAGAACTGTCGTGTGCCGCCGACGGTGAGCTCGATCGCGGCCAGCGGGCTCGTCGCGAAGCGCCACGTCGGGGCGACGCCGACCCACCCTGCGCGCTCGACGCGGAATCGCGACGTGCCGGCGTGCGGGCCCGCGTGGTACGCGACCGTGACCGTCGTGATGCCGTCGTCGCCCTCCTCAGCGCCGACGATCTCGGCATCGCTCAGCGGCGCCAGCGCTGCGCTGCGCAGCAGCGCCTCCGAGGCATCCGTGGGGAGCCCTGCGCGCGCGAGATCGGTCGAGTCGACGGCGACGCCCGGCAGCGTGAGCGCCTCGGCCGCCTGGCCACGGCTGAGCAGAGCCAGGTAGCGCGAGACGAAGGCCGACGGGCTGTACAGCTCGTGATAGACGAAGGCGCCGGTCGCGCCGACGGCGCCGACCAGCAGGATGCCGACGACGGCGAGCGCCGTGAGGTCGACGCCGAGAGTGCGCCGGCGCCGCGGCGCGGGAGAGTCGGGCGATACGGGAGGCGCGGGCGACGTGGCATCCACCTGCGCGCCCTTTCCCCCGGTGTCCACAGGTTCAGTCTAGGAAACCCACCCTGATAGCTAGCATGGATCGGGTGAGCCTGCCCCCGCTGTCGCCCGAACAGCAGGAGCTCTTCCGCCTGATCGAAGACACCCGCGAGCACGTGTTCGTCACGGGCCGCGCGGGCACCGGCAAGTCGACCCTGCTGCAGCATCTGGCGTGGAACACCGACAAGCAGATCGCCGTGTGCGCACCGACGGGGGTCGCGGCGCTCAACGTCGAGGGGCAGACGATCCACTCGCTGTTCCGCCTGCCGATCGGACTGATCGCCGACAGCGAGCTCGAGCAGTCCGAGCCCGCGCGCAAGATCATGAACGCGATCGACACCCTCGTGATCGACGAGATCTCGATGGTCAACGCTGATCTGATGGATGCCATCGACCGCTCGCTGCGGCAAGCGCGGCGGCGCCGGTCAGAGGCCTTCGGCGGCGTGCAGATCGTGATGTTCGGCGATCCGTATCAGCTCTCGCCCGTGCCGCCGCGCGGCGACGAGATGCGATACGTCAACGACCACTACCGCTCGTTCTGGTTCTTCGACGCGCAGGTGTGGGCGGGGCCGTCGGCGGGTTCAGGGACCGGTCTGGGTGCATCGGTCGGAGGCGGGACCATCCGTTCGGACGGGCTGCTCGACCTCGGGCGGGTCGGGGCGCCGCTGAACATCCGCGAGCTGCGTGAGATCCACCGGCAGTCCGACGACGGCTTCAAGGCGATGCTGAACGCCGTGCGCTACGGCGTCGTGACGGCCGAGATCGCGGGGGCGCTGAATGCCGCCGGCGCCCGGCCGGTGCCTGAACCCGCCGACGGCGAGCCGCCGATCATCACCCTGGCGACCCGCAACGACATCGTGAACCGCATCAACCAGCGCCACCTCGACGCGCTGACCGGGCCGGTGCAGACGGCGCGGGCCGACATCTCGGGCGACTTCGGCCGCGGTGAGACGGGGTACCCGGCCGACGCCGAGCTGCAGCTGAAGGTGGGCGCGCAGGTGATGTTCCTGCGCAACGACGTCGCGGCCTACGGCGGCCCGGGGGGTGGCGGGCCGCGCTGGGTGAACGGGTCGATCGGCACCGTCACGCGGATCGCGGGCGGCACGGTGCGCGTCGAGCTCGACGGCGAGGAGCACGACGTCGAGCCGACCGTGTGGGAGAGGTTCCGCTACGCGTACGACCCCTCGACCCGCAAACTCTCTCGCGACATCGTCGCCGAGTTCACGCAGTTCCCGCTGCGACTCGCGTGGGCCGTGACGATCCACAAGTCGCAGGGCAAGACCTACGACCGCGCCGTCATCGACCTGGGCTCGGGCGCGTTCGCGCCGGGCCAGACCTACGTGGCGCTGTCGCGGCTGACCTCGCTCGACGGGCTGTACCTCACGCGGCCGCTGCGCCCGAGCGACATCCTGGTCGACGCGGATGTGCGCCGCTTCATGGCCGGGGTGCGGGCCTCGGGGTACTGACGCGCAGGTTCTGACGCGCGGGGGCGGGGCGCGGGGGCGGGGCGTTTCGACTCGCTGCGCTCGCTCAACGACCGGGGGCGGCTGTGGCGTCGTGGGCGTGTGGCATGGCCCGAACTCCTCCACTTCGCCCGGTGGGCGGCCGGATCGGCGGCTTCCGCGGCGATCTGGTCTCGTATTGGAGGAGTTCGGGATGGGGTCAGGCGGCGGCGGCTTCCGCTGCGGACCCAGCTGTGGCGTCGGTGGCGTCGTGGGCGGCGTGGCCCGAACTCCTCCAACTTGCGCGGTCGGTGGCCGGATGGGCGGCTTCCGCGGCGATCTGGTCTCGTATTGGAGGAGTTCGGGATGGGGTCAGGCGGCCGAGGCGGCCTTCGCGGCGGCGAGGTCGACGAACAGGTCGGTGTTGAACTGGTACGCGAGGAGGACCTCGTCGATGACGCGCTCGGCCTCGGCGGCGTCCCATGGCGCGGCATCGAGCTGCTCGCGGTAGACGTCCTTGAAAGCCGCCGGGTCGGCGATCTCGTCGAAGACGTAGAAGCCGATGCCGTTGGTGCCGAGCTCGAACTGGCGCGACATGAGCTTGCCGATGAACTGACCGCCCGACAGGTCGCCGAGGTAGCGGGTGTAGTGGTGCGCGACGAAGCCTCCCGCCCATCCCGCGTCGGCGATCTCGTCGATGCGGGTGACGTAGCGCTCGGTCGTCGGGACCGGCGTGATGCGCGTGCGCCAGTCGGCACCGATCAGGTACTCGAGGTCGGCCTCGAGCGCGGGCAGGCGTGTGAGCTTCGCGGTGATGAACGGCGCCGCGATGGGATCGGTGGCGAAGGTGGATGCCGCCGCCTCGAGCGCGGCGTAGATGTACCAGTGCTGAGCGACGAGGGCGACATAGTCATCGCGGGTGCCGTTGCCACGCATCAGGTCGGCCATGAAGCCGGCGTGCTCGCTTCCGGAGTGCGCGGAACGCGACCGCTCGCGGAGGGCGGTGGAGAACGGGATCAGCTCGACCATGACCGTCAGCATAGCTGAAACTAAGGCTCACCTAAACTGAAGGTTTTCTATGCGTGCGGGCGAGGCTCCACGCCGAGGCGTGCGCACGCGGCGTCGTAGAGCGCGACGATCTCGCGCCGCACCTCGCGCCGCTCGCTGATCTCGCCGCCCGGCCACGGCACGCGGAGGACCTCTTCGGCGCCCTCCGCCGCGACGACGTGCCACTGGCCGGCCGCGCCGTCGAAGGTCGTCATCGTCGACGACACCACGTCGGCGAGCGGTGAGAAAGCACGCGCGATCAGCAGGTTGTCGTCGGGGTGGTCGCTGTTCATGTGGCCCAGCACGCCCGCGAGGGCGTCGTCGTCGAAGGTGTGCGGCATGTGTTCCAGCCTAGGCATCCGTTCGAACACGCCGCCAGGCGAATTCGATCACGTCGTTGACAACGATGCGGGCGCGGATTAGTGTTCTTGCTTGTATACAGATACGGATACAAGGTCATCGGCGATCTGAGAATCTCGCTCGCCGTGGCCCCCGAACCACTGAAGGAGCGCTGTGAGTCAGACGCCACCAAGCGACGGTGTGAGCGGCACCAGCTACCTGCGAGGGCAGATCGTGCGCGAGCTCGAGGCTGCGATCGGCGCTGAGTACGTGAGTACCGATGCCGCCGATCTGCAGGCGCAGGCCGCCGACTGGTCGTGGTACTCCAAGTACCTCGCCTACAAGAACCTCGAGCAGCCTGCGGCGGACTTCATGGTGCGTCCCGGCAGCACCAGCGAGGTCGAGAAGGTCGTGCGCATCGCCTCGGACTACCGCATCCCGGTCACCACGCGCGGCGGAGGGTCGGGCACACAGGGCGGCACGTTCGCACCGTACGGCGGCATCGCGCTCGACCTGTCACGTCTGACGGAGATCGTGGACATCGACGAAGAAAGTCTCATCGTCACGGCGCAAGCGGGCATCGATGGTCCGACGATCGAGAAGGCGCTCAACGACAAGGGTCTCACCCTCGCCCACTACCCGGGGTCGTACCACCTGGGCGCGACGATCGGTGGATTCATCGCCGCGCGCGGATCGGGCGTGGTCTCCACCAAATACGGCAAGGCGGAAGACCAGGTCATCGCTGTCGAGGTCGTCGTACCGCCCGGTCGCACGATCACCACGCTTCCCGTGCCGAGCCACGCGGCCGGCCCCGACCTGCTGCAGACCTTCGTCGGGTCGGAGGGCACGCTCGGGGTCATCACGCAGGCATCCCTGCGGGTCGATCCGCTGCCGGAGGCGCGTGGCTTCCTCTCCTTCAGCTTCCCCGACATCTTCGCGGGGATCGAGGCCGGCCGACAGATCATGACGCACCGGCTGCGGCCCGCTGTCATCCGCCTCTACGACGAAGCCGACAGCCAGAAGCTCAAAGACTGGGTGGGAACGCCCTTCACCGGCACGCTCATGGTCATCATGTGCGACGGCACGCAAGAGCTCGTCGACTACGAGACGCGCGCCATCACGGCCCTCGTCGAGGGCGTCGGCGGCACCTCGCTCGGCCCGGACGTCGGCCACACGTGGTGGGAGGGCAAGTACGAGCCCTACGCGAAAGGCAAGCTGCCCCAGCCGCCGCTCATGTACGGCACCTTCGACCAGGTCGCGCGGTTCGCCGACCTCCCCGCGATCTACTCCGCCAAGAAGAAGATCATCGAGGAGGAGTTCGCTCAGTACGGCGCTCGGTACACCGCCCATCTCTCCCACTGGTACCCCTGGGGGGCGATGCTCTACGACCGGTTCTACGTCGATGAACCGCCGGCCGATCCGGCCGAGGCGATGGCTCTGCACGACCGGCTGTGGGATGCCGGGATCCTCACCGGCCTCGAGAACGGGGCCGTACTCAACGACCACCACGGGGTCGGCATCAAGCTCGGCCGGTTCATGCGCACTCAGTACGGCGACGGCTTCGATCTCATGCGCCAGGTGAAGGAGACGTGGGATCCCGACGGAATCATGAACCCCGGCAAGCTCGGCTTTGGTCCTCCCCGCAACAGCAAGTGGTAGTCCCCCACAACAAAGCAGAATGGCACGCGAGTGCCCGACCCTCAAAGGAGAGTGTGTGATGCATCTGTCCATGCACAACTGGATGCGTGCGGAGCCGATCGAGACCACGATCGCCCGCCTTGCGAAGTACGGCTACAAGTCCATCGAGATCTCGGGCGAGCCGGAGAAGTACGACCCGAAGCACGTTCGCGGGCTCCTCGACCACTACGGTCTCAACTGCTGGGGCTCGGTGACGCTCATGGTCGGCGGCCGCAACATGCAGTCGGGAGATGAGGCGGTCCGCGCCTCGAGCGTGCAGTACGTCAAAGACTGCATCCAGCTCGTCTCCGACCTCGATGGCAAGATCCTCACGCTTGTCCCCGGAGAGGTCGGCAAGATCACGCCCGACTCCACGCCGGAGAACGAGTGGAGCTGGCTCGTCGACGGCGTCTCGGAGATCTACGAGGTCGCCGAGGCGAAGGGCGTGCGCGTCGGCATCGAGCCGCTCAACCGCTTCGAGTCGTACCTCATCACCCGCGCCGAGCAGGCTCTCGCGCTGTGCGATGCCGTAGGCCCGAACCTTGGCGTCGTGCTCGACGCGTTCCACATCAACATCGAGGAGAAGGACCTCTACGAGTCGATCCGCCTCGTGGGCGACAAGCTCGTCGACTTCCACGTCGCCGACAACAACCGCATGCCCGCAGGCTACGGCGACTACGACTGGAACAAGCTCGTCGGCACCCTGCAGGAGATCGGCTACGACGGCGCGCTCACCGCCGAGTTCGTCGCGCCCGTCGACCGCACGCCTGCGAACAAGTACCCGAACGCGCTGGAGACGAACTTCGAAGGCCTCGACATCCCCGAGGACCAGCTCAAGTTCATCATCGACCACGGGTCGTCGATCCTCACCGAGGAGTTCTACGACTGGCTGGTCAAGGTCAACTCGGGGACGCTGCTGCCGCTCATCGACGACACCTGGTGACCCGGTAGCTCATGGGCAAGGTCGTCATCATCGCAACCCTCGACACCAAGGGTCCGGAGGTCGCGTACCTGCGTGATCGCCTGAACTCGCTGGGGATCGGGACTGTGGTGGTCGACTCCGGAATCCTCGGAGAGCCCGTCGGGATCGTGCCCGACGTGACCCATCAGGATCTCGCCGGGCGCGGGGGCATCACCCTCGCCCAGCTGCAGACCTCCGGCACACGGGGTCGCGCCGTGGACACCATGCGCGACCTCGTGACCGGCTGGGTCCGCGAGAAGTACGCCGCGGGAGAGCTCGTGGGCGGCGTCGCGGTCGGCGGTGTCGGCGCGGTCATGGGCGCGGCAGCGATCCAGGAGCTGCCCGTGGGCGTGCCGAAGATCGTCGTTGCCCCGACGGCCTCGGGGCACCACGAGTTCGGCCCCTACGTCGGAACCAAGGACGTCATGGTCGTGCACTCGGTCGTCGACATCCTCGGGTTGGGTCCTGTCGCCACGACGGTGTTCGACAACGTGGCGGCCGCGATGGCCGGGATGCTCGCGCATGGGCATCCCCTCACTCCGCCCGAGCCGGGCAGGAAGTACGTCGCGACGACCATGCTCGGCAACACGACCACGGCGGTGGGCGCGCTCAAAGACCGACTCGCGCAGAGCGGATACGAGACGGTCGTGTTCCACTCGAACGGCGTGGGAGGCCGGGCCATGGAAGAGCTTGCCGCCGAGGGTCAGTTCGTGGGCGTGATCGACTACACGACCAACGAGATCAACGATCCGCTCGTCGGCGGCATCCATGACGGCGGGCCGGATCGCCTGCGGCGCGTCGGAATGCTGGGTCTGCCTCAGGTCCTCGTCCCCGGCTGCATGGACTTCTCGGTATGGGCCGCGGGCTCGGTGCCCGCGGCGTTGGCCGATCGGCCCGTCTACGACCACAACCCCGAGTACACGCTCGTGCGCGCGACGCATGACGAGAAGGCCCAGCTCGGTCGCATCTTCGCCGAGCGGGTGAACCAGTCGATCGGCGAGGTGCGCATCGTCATGCCGATGCGCGGGCTCTCGATTCCCGCGACGCCGACCGGTCCCTTCTGGGACCCGGATGGCGACGCGCTGTTCCTGGCCGCGTTGCGCGAGCATCTGCGCCCCGGCATCCCCGTGCAGGAGGTCGATCTGCACATCAACGACCCCGAGCTCGGCCGGCTCGTCGCCGAGCTCTTTCTCACCCTGACACCCAAGGAGACATCATGACCGCCCGTCCCGAGCGCTCGATCGCGCGCCTCACCGAAGGTGACGAAGACTTCCGCGCCAAGTTCCGCTCATGGAACCACGCGTACCTGTCCTACGTCGACATCCAGGAGTACCTGAAGACGAAGGACACGATCCTCATTCCGATCGCGTCCACCGAACAGCACGGGCCGCACCTGCCGCTCTACACCGACACGATCACGGCGGTGGAGGTCTCCGAGCGCGTCTCGGAGGCCATCGGGGTGCTGCACACCCCGCCGATCTGGACGGGCTACTCGCCGCAGCATATGTACGGCGTCGGTCAGGGCCGCGGAACGGTGACCGTGCGCGCGAGCACCCTGCTCAACCTGATGAACGACGTCGCGCGCAGCATGATCCACCACGGGTTCAACCGCATCATCTTCATCAACGGCCACGGTTCGAACATCAAGGTGGTCGACCCCGTGCTGCGCAAGCTGCGCTACGAGACGGGCGCGCTCATCTCGTTCGTGAAGCCCTACATGGAGCGCTACGAGGGAATCCTCAAGGGGCTCATGGAGAACCCTCCGGAGGAGACGCCCGGCTGGCACTCGAGCGAGCTCGAGACGAGCCAGGACATGGCGTGGAACCCCGACCTCGTGCGCATGGAGCGCGCCGTCGACACGCGTGCGCACATCCCCGAATTCCTGCCGTCGGCGTTCAGCAAGAACGACGGGATGCCCGACACCGAGTTCGAGGGATACCAGTACTTCAGCTTCCCGATGGACCACCACGAGTTCGTCGAGAACGGGATCATCGGCAATCCGATGCGCGCGAGTGCCGAGAAGGGCGAAGAGGCCTTCCGCCGCCTGAGCGAACACGTGGCGCGCGGTGTGCTCGAGCTCGAGAAGGTCCCCGTCGAGGTGCACACGAGAGAGTTCGTCGAGCGCACCATGTAGCCGGTTCCGCGTTTACAGTGGGGTATCCGGATACGGATCTGTATTCACTCTTCGATCGGACGCATCATGACTCTTGACGAAGCGAGCTCGCGCGTCGACTCGGCCTACGACTGGCTGCTGGGTGAGATCACGGGGTTTCGGATCCGATCGGGTGCCCCGCTGAGCGAGAACCGCATCGCGGCCCAGCTCGGCATCAGCCGCACGCCCGTGCGGGAGGCGCTCCAGCGGCTCGAGAAGGAGGGGCTCGTCAAGCGCAGCGACAACGCGCGCTTCTCGGTGTCGCAGCTCACCACGCAAGAGGTGAACGATGCGTGCGACCTGCTCGAGGTGCTCGACACGTACGTGTGTCGCAAGGCGTCGAGCGTCATGAGTGCCGGCGACGCCGCCCGGCTGCGCGAGAGCGTGGAGCGCATGCGGGCGGCGGCCGCGATGGATGACAGGGCGTCATGGTCGGCGGCAGACCTCGAGTTCCACCGCACGGTGAACTCGATCGCCGGAAACCAGCTCGTCGCGGAGACAGTGAAAGAGACCCGTCGGCGCATCCAACGGTTCTGGTTGCGCGCGGCATCCGCGCAGTCTCGCCTGCAGGCGTGTTCTCAGGAGCACCTCGTGCTCGCGGAGGCAATCGTCGGCCAGGACTACGACGCCATCGAGCCGGCCGTGAAGGAGCACATCGGGCACATGCGGGCGCGCATGCTCGACATGCTCGAGAGCGCGTCCGTGCTGCTCGGAGACTGACACCCGCCCTCCCTCTCCGTCATTGACACGGCCCTCATCGGCCTTTACAGTGACTTGTATACAAGGCGGGATACATATACGTGTCCCACATTGAATGAAGTCCCATCACAGAGTTGTGAGATAGGTGGAATGGATCAGTTCTTGCTCATCGCCCTCAATGGGCTGACGCTCGCTGCGGTCTACTTCCTCGTCGCGAGCGGACTCACGCTCATCTTCGGGCTCATGCGCGTCATCACCATGGCGCACGGCACGAGCTACCTCTTGGGCGGCTACATCGGCTACGTGATCGTCCGGGAGACCGGCAGCTGGATCTTCGGCGCCCTCGGCGCTGCAGTCGCGGTCGGCACGCTCGGGCTCCTCATCCATCAAGTGCTGATCCGCCGCTTCCAGGATGACGACATGCGCGTCGCGCTCGTCACCCTGGGCGTCTCCCTCATCGGCACAGACCTCATGCTCGCGGTCTTCGGCGGCACGGCCACGCAGGTCGCCGTGCCGCGCGAGCTGCAGATCGCGGTGCCCCTTCCGGGGCTCGGCGACTACCCGCTCATCCGGCTCGTGATCCTCGCGATCGCGGTCGCCGTCGGGGTCGCGCTGACACTCGTCATCAACAACACCCGCTACGGCTCCATCGTGCGGGCAGGCGTCGACGACGCGCAGATGACATCGGCGACGGGTGTCAACGTCCGCGTCGTGTTCGCCTCGATCTTCTTCGTCGGATCCGCCCTTGCCGCGTTCGCCGGAGTCGTGGGCGGCACGCTCTTCCCTCTCCTGCCCGGACAGGACGGCACCTACCTGCTCTTCTCTCTCGTCGTCGTCATCGTCGGCGGCATGGGCAGTGTGCCGGGGGCCGCCATCGGGGCGGCGCTCGTCGGACTCGTGTCCCAGTTCGCCCTCGTCTATGCCCCGACCTACTCGCTCGTGCTCACGTTCGCGCTGATGGTCGTCGTGCTCGCTGTACGACCTCAGGGCATCCTGGGAAGGAGGTCGGCATCATGACCCCGCAGCGGCCGCGCCTCGCGCGCTTCGCCTGGATCGGCTGGGTGGTCGTGCTGGGCATCGCCATCGCGTTCCCCTACGTCGTCGACCGGCCTCGGTTCTGGCTGCCCAACATCGGCGTCCGGAGCCTGTGGCTCGGCATCATCGCGATGAGCCTCGTCTTCCTCAACCGCTACGTCGGGCTGCTGTCACTCGCACAGGTGACGATCGCGGGCGTCTCGGCGTACGGGGTCGGCTACATGATGGTCACTCAGGATCAGCCCTTCTTCGTGGCTGTGCCGGTCGGCATCCTCGTCGGCACACTCGCCGGTCTCGTCGTCGCCCTCATCGCCGCACGAACGAAGGCGATCTACTTCCTCATGATCACCCTCGCACTCGGCCAGGTGTTCTTCTCGTGGGCGTCGCAGGCGGTCGAGGTCACGAACGCGCGTCGCGGGCTGGCGCCGATCACGAAGCCCCACCTCGGGATCGTGAACCTCAACGACATCACGACGTTCTACTTCACCGCACTGCTGCTCGCGGTCTGCTGCTACCTGCTGTGTCGGTACGTGGCGGCGAGCTCGTTCGGGCTCGCTCTGCAAGGCATCCGCGACAGCCCCGAGCGCATGGCCGCTCTCGGCTACCGCGTGAACCGTTACCGGGTCGCCGCCATCACCTTCGCGGCGTTCATCGCCTCGATCGGGGGAGTGGTGCTCGTGTTCGACCGGGCCCAGATCGATCCGGACGTCGTCAGTCTCGGCTCGACACTCGACGTCCTCGTCGTCGCCGTGATCGGCGGAATCGGCTCTCTCGGCGGAGTCTTCGTCGGGGCCATCGTGTTCACGCTGCTCGACAACTTCGCTCAAGACCTCACCGATCGCTACATGACTCTCACCGGGGTCGTGTTCATCCTCGTCCTGCTCTTCGCGCCGGCGGGCATCGCCGGAATCGGGCAGCAGGTAAGACGGGCTCTCGATCGTCGGCGCACATCCGCCGACGTGTCGGACCACCCGCAGCAAGACCCGTCGGCTTCCCAGCCCGCGGTCGAGGCAATCACGAAAGGAAAGCAGCAATGATGCTGAACAAGAAGAAGGGCCTGGCTCCGGCCATCGCCGTCGGCGTCACCGCCGTGCTCGCCCTGGCCGGCTGCAGTGCCGGAGGAGGAACCGGCGGCCAGACCGGCGGCGACGACACCATCAAGATCGGCGTGCTCGCGACCTCGGAGGGCAACCTCGCCTTCGGCATGGGCGAGGCCAAGGCGGCGATCGGTGTCGCCATGGAGGCTCTCGGTGGAACGGTGGACGGCGGTGAGGTCGGCGGCAAGAAGGTCGAGATCATCTACGCCGGCACCGATGGGACGTCGGGCTCCGCACAGACCCAGGTGAAGAAGCTGGTCGAGAACGACGGAGTCGACATCGTGTTCGGCCCCGTCTCGGGAGACGAGGGTGAGGCCGTCGTGCAGTACGCCCTCACGGTCCCCGAAGTCACGTTCGTGAACGGCTCGGCGAGCCCCGTCGGGATGACGCTCGAGGGCGCGGAGAACTTCTTCCGCTTCCACGGCGACTCGGCGATGTGGATGGGCGGCCTCGGCACCTACGCCTACGACACGAAGGGCTACCGGAAGATCTACTCGATCGCCGAGGACTACTCATTCCCGTACGACAACGCCGGCGGGTTCTTCTCCGAGTTCTGCGCCGCCGGCGGTGAGGTCACGGGAAACGCATGGGTGCCGGTCGGAACCACCGACTACGCCACGATCATCTCGCAGATCCCCGCCGACACCGACGCCGTCTACGTCGGCCTCGGCGGTGCCGACGCCGCGTCGTTCCTCTCGCAGGCCGTCACCAACGGAGTGAAGCTGCCGCTCGTCGGGGGATCCATCGCTGTCGACACGACCGCGCTCTCGGGCGACGCCAACATCGCATCGGCCGCAGTCGGCACGATCACCGGTGGCCCTGTGCCGGGTGCCGGGTACGACAACCCGGAATGGCAGCCCTTCGTGGATGCCTATGTCACGCAGCCCGACGCCTTCCCGAGCCCGACGATCTTCTCGATCCTCTACTACAACTCCTTCGAGTCGCTGCTTCTGGGGCTTCAGGAGGCGAAGGGAGACCTGAGCGACAACCAGTCCGCCCTGCGTGCCGCGCTCGGCAGCCTCGAGTGGGACTCGCCCACGGGTCGCATCTCGATGGACAAGAATCGCCAGGCGATCGTCGACAACTTCCTCATCGAGGTGAAGGACGAGAACGGCAAGCTCACGCAGGTGAACATCAGTGAGGCGACCGGCGTGAAGCAGGGCACCACGGTGTACGACCGTTTCGAGGGTTGCCCGTAAGCCCCCGCTGCACCGGGGGTCGGTCACGGTGGCCGGCCCCCTCCCGCACCCTCTGAAAGGACAGACGATGCCCGACCCCGCCCTCGCGGTGCGCGACGTGTCGAAGAGCTTCGGCGGCGTCAAGGCCATCCGCGACGTGAGCCTGGAGATCGAGGCTGGTGAGCGCATCAGCGTCATCGGCACGAACGGCGCGGGTAAGTCCACGCTCTTCAATACGATCGCGGGGGTCTTCCCCGCGAGCTCCGGATCGATCGAGCTCTTCGGTGAGGACGTCAACCGCCTCTCCACCGCGGCGAGGGCGCGGCGCGGCCTCGCCCGCACGTTCCAGACGTCGCGTCTGTTCGAGCAGCTCACCGCCGCTGACAACGTCTTCATCGCTCTGGGCGGAAACGAGTTCCGCGGTGGACTCCTGCGTCTCGCCCGGCGCAGCCCCGCGCGGTGGGACCGGGTCGAGCGGCTGCTCGACCGCGTCGGCCTGGCCGGCCGCGGCGAGCACCTCGTCGCCGATCTCTCGCATGGCGAGCAGCGGCAGCTCGAGCTCGCCATGGCGCTCGCCCTCCAACCTCGCCTGCTCATGCTCGACGAGCCGGCAGCGGGATTCTCGCCTGCCGAGCGCGGTCAGCTCGTCCGGCTGCTGCGCGAACTGCCGCAGGAGATCACCCTCCTCCTCATCGAGCACGACATGGACATCGCTCTTGCCGTCGCGAGCCGCGTCGTGGTCATGCACGACGGAGAGAAGATCCTGGAAGGCACGCCCGATGAGATCCGCGCGAGCGAGCGTGTGCGAGAGATCTACCTGGGAGGCTCGATTGACCACGCAGCCTGACGCCGGCCACGAGTTCCGCGTCACCGATCTCAACGTGCACTACGGGCGCGTCCACGTCCTGCAGGACGTCTCATTCACCATGGGTCGCGAACCGCTCGGCATGGTCGGTCGCAACGGGATGGGGAAGACGACGCTCGTGAAGGCGATCGCCGGCTTCATCCCCGTCACGAGTGGCTCCATCGAGTTCGAGGGGCGCGATATCGCCGGGCGACAGCCCTACCAGGTGAACCACGCGGGCATCGCCTACGTGCCGCAGGGTCGGCGCATCTTCCCTTCACTCAGTGTGCACGAGCACCTCACGATGGTCGGCGCGAAGAAGAGTGCGCGGTGGAACGTGGGCGCCGTGTACGAGCTGTTCCCGCGCCTCGCAGAACGTCGCCGCAACAGCGGGGCCGCCCTCTCCGGCGGCGAGCAGCAGATGCTTGCGATCGGCCGCGCCCTGCTCTCCAACCCGCGCCTCATCGTCATGGACGAACCGTCGGAGGGTCTTGCTCCCGCCGTGGTCGACCACCTCGCGGAGGTGCTTCGCGGCGTCGTCACCGAGGGCCAGGCGGTGCTGCTCATCGAGCAGAACCTGCGGTTCGCGACCGAACTGTGCGACCGCATCCTCGTCATGGTCAACGGTCGCATCGCCGCCGACCTGCCCGCTGCCGACATCGCGGGCAACGCCGAAGTGCAGAACAAGTACCTCGGGGTCGTCTAGAGGCGCTCGCCCGTTGCGGTGGGCGCGTCGGCGCCCACGTGGCCATTCGGGTGCCTGACGGAAATGATCTACGCTGTCTAGGAACACCCGGGGGTGAGGATGCCGAGGACCTATCGCATGCGACGCGTCGCCGCCCTCGCCGGTGCGGCCGTCGTCGCTGTGGCGCTCGCCGCGTGCGCTCCCCAGGCATCCGTCAGCCTCGACGTCCCGGCGCAGGTCGCAGCCGATCTGCCCGCCGACACGCAGACGCAGCTGCAGGCGGCCGTCGATCGCGCCGTGGCGGCCTCGGGATCGACGGGCGCGATCGTCGGCGTGTGGGCGCCGTGGGCCGGTACCTGGCGCACCGGTGCCGGCTCGGCGAAGCCGTCGGCGTCGGAGTCGTTCAAGGCGGGCGCTGTCACGCGCGCGATGACCTGCGACGTGCTCTATGGGCTCGCCGCCGACGGCACCGTGAAGCTCGGCGACAGCGTCACCGCCTACGTCCCTGGCCTGCCCGGGCTCGACGCCGTGACGCTCGGCGAGCTGTGCGATTCGACGAGCGGAATCCCCTCGTACATGCCGGCCGTGAGCGGCCGGCTCTTCGCCAACCCGGAGCGCGTGTGGAATCCGCGCGAGCTCGCGTCGTACGGCGTCGCGGCGTCGCCGGGTGCGCAGCCCGGAACGTCGTTCGCCGACTCCGACACGGGATACGTGCTGCTCGGCATCGCCCTCGAGCACGCGTCGCGCCGCACGGCGGCGCAGCTGCTCGAGAAGTATGTGTTCGCGCCGGCGGGCATGACGGCGAGCGCGCTGCCGACGGATGCCTCGGTGCAGCTCGCCGGGAAGTACTCGGGCAACACGGCAGACGGCGCGGTCGCCTGTGCCGAGCCGACGGACATGACAGATCTGTCGCCGAGTGCCGGGTACACGGCATCGGGCGTGACTTCGGATCTGGACGACCTCGGTCGCTACGCGCAGGCCCTCGCCACCGGTGCCCGCAGCTACGACACCGACGCACGCTTCGCCTCGGTGCTGCCGGCCGCGGCCGATGCGCCGTCGTGGTTCACCGCCGCCGGCGGCGCCTACCAGGCAGGGTCCCTCATCGGCCAGTACGGCTCGATCCCGGGATACCTCACGGCGGCCTTCGCCGACCGGAACACCGGGATGACCGTCGTCGTGGTGCTCAATAACTCGCGCGCCTCCGACACGCTGGTGCGCAGCCTCGCGTGGCAGCTCGCCGCGATCGCGTCGAAAGCCCCCGCGGCGTCGGGCCAGACCGCTCCGGAGGCCGGGCTGCCCTGGACGGCCGACGACATGGGCGCCCAGGTGACGGCCGCGGCGGTCTGCCCGATTCCGTGACCGGGGCCGCGGCCCCGGGCTCGGGCGTGCCGGGCACGGGCGTGCGCGGTTCGCGCGGGGGCATCGCCGGGTCGGCGGTCGCGCTCGTCCTCGCGGGACTGATCTGCCAGGAGTTCGGCGCCTCGCTCGCGGTGCTGCTGTTCGACGATGTCGGCCCGCTCGGCATGGTCATGCTGCGGCTGGTGTTCTCGGCGATCGTGCTGATGATGATCGCGCGGCCGCGCCTGCGCGGGCACAGCCGGCGGGATTGGCGCGCCGTCGCGACGTTCGGCCTCGTGCTGGCGGGCATGAACGGGCTGTTCTATCTCGCGCTCGACCGGCTGCCGCTCGGAGTGACGGTCACGATCGAGGTGCTCGGGCCGCTGACCCTGTCGATCATCGCGAGCCGGCGCGCGTCGGCATGGGTGTGGGCGGGGCTCGCGCTCGCCGGAGTGGTCGCCCTCGGTGGGGGCGGGTGGGATCGGCTGGATGCCCTGGGCGTGCTCTTCGCCCTCGGCGCCGCCGCGACGTGGGCGCTCTACATCCTGTCGTCGGCGCGCGTGGGGGCGGCGTTCCCGAAGCTCGACGGGCTCGCTCTCGCGATGACGATCGGTGCGCTCGTGTCGCTGCCATTCGGCGTGGCCCAGGCCGGCGCGGCGCTGCTGCGCCCCGACATCCTCGCGCTGGGCGCGGCCGTGGCGATCCTGTCGTCGACCCTGCCGTACGCCTTCGAGCTGATCGCGCTGCGGCGTCTTGCGGCGTCGGCCTTCGCGATCCTGATGAGCCTTGCCCCCGCGACGGCGGCGCTGGCGGGATTCTTCCTGCTGGGGCAGCGGCTCGCGTGGCTCGAGGTCGTCGGGATCGCCCTCGTCATCGGGGCATCCATCGGCGCCGTCCGCGCCGCGGGCCGACACGCACGCGAGGCGGTCGCCCCCGTCGGCTAGGCGTCGGGCGCTCATCGCCTCGACCGCCGACGATGAGCTTTCACAGACGAGGGGGCTGAGCGTCCGGACCGGGGCGATCGAGTCGTTCGTGATCGCGGCGGCTGCCGAGTTGCCCCGAGGCATCCGCATCAATGCCGTCAGCTCGACGGTGCTCGCCGAGGCGACGCGCCATCACCCGCTGTTCGCGGGGTTCCCGCCCGTGCCGGCCGTCGTGGTCGGCGAGGCGTATCGCGCGGTCGTCGAGGGCAGCATGACGGGAACCATCGTGCCCGTCAAGTGACGGAACGGGGCATGAGCGGCCGACCGGCCCCACAGCCCGTTCGGGCTCATTCGGGAACATGGCGGCGTCGTGGGCCGACGTCGCAGAATGAATCCGACGCAGACGACTTCCCGAGCGGCTCGCGGCGCTTCCCCCAAGCGCGCGACGCAACGCTCGACGTCGGCGCGCGGGGCCTTGGGGGACGTCCCCAACGTCGCCTCCAGGGCCCCGCCCCCCTCGCCGTCGCGCGCGACCAGCTCTCTTGCCGCGCGAGCCGCGTCGCACCAACCGCGCGTGCACTCTCCCTGCGGTCTAGGCTTGATCCGTGTCGATCCCGGTCGTCGGAGAAGCCCGCACGCTCGATGACCTCTCCGAGCGGTTGACCGAACTGCGCCTTCAGGTGGGCAGTCCGTCCTACTCCGAGATCGCCCGACGGGTCGGCGAGGTTCGCGTGCGACGTGGCGTGCGCACCATTCCGCCCGGGCGCGTCACCGTCTACGACGTGTTCCGCACCGGTCGCTCACGGATGGACATCGAACTGGTCGCGGACATCGTGACCGTGCTGGGGCGCGCGGAGGATGTCCCGGCATGGCGACGCGCGCACGCCGCCGCGTTGCGACGCCGCGCTCAGGAGCGCACGGGGCGTGTCTCGGCGGCGCGCGGCGACGTGCGGCTGGTCCGGGATGCCGATGACCCGGCCGACCCCGGCACGGCGCCGGCGCATGACCGAGAACTCCACGAGATCGTCACCGAGCTCCTGGAACGTCGCGAACGCGGCGGGGCACCCGCCACCGTCATCAGCGGATTGCCGGGCGTCGGCAAGAGCACCCTCGCGCAGGCCGTCGTCGCCGAGGTCTCGCGGCGGATCGGCGAGATGATCATCGTCCACGCGAGCATGACCTCGCACTCGGAGAGCGACGGCAAGGTCGCCGACCCGGCCGACATCGCCCAGAAGGTCCTGCGCGCCCGCGACACCGCCCAGAACGACACCGGTCAGCTCGTGCTGCTCTTGGACGACGTCGGGACGCTCGATGCGCTCGCCGTCGTCACCAGTGCACTGCCCGACGGCGCCATCGTCGTCGCGACCTCGCGTCACGCGCTCGATGACTCCGAGATCGCGGCCGTGCATGTCATCCATCCTCTGGACCCCGCGCGCGCGGGCCGACTTCTGAAGACACTGATCGAGACGGGCGACGAGCCCGACGACACCGTCGCCCGCCTCGTCGAGCTGTCGGGCGGGCTCGCGCTCAGCATCGCGCTGCTGGCGGGCCAGATCTTGAGTCAGGAGGGCTGGTCGCTCGAGGACCACGTCGCGCGGCTCGAGGCCTCGTCGCCCGCGGGCCTCGCCCCCGCCCTTCTTGCCGCGTACGACCAGCTGCCCGCTGCGCCGCGTCGGGCACTCGAGCTGCTCGCGCGACACCCGGGGCGCCTGCGCACGCCGGAGGCGGCGATATACCTGCAGGACACCACCGCCGATATGGATGCCGCGATCGACACGATCCTGCGAGCGCACTTCATCTCACGCGCACCGGACGGCGGGATCGAGCTCAACGGGGCGGTGCGTGCGCTCGCGTCGCAGCGGGCCCTCACCGACATCCCCCTCTCGGCACGTCGCTCCGCGGCGGTGCGCTTGGGGCACGAGCTGCGCGCTCACGTCCACGACATCGAGTTGGATCCCGAGAGCGTCGCGCGCTTCGACGACGAGGCGGACGTACACGTGACGACGGCTCTCCTCTACGCAGACCTGGGTCTGGCCGACGAGTTCGTCGACTCCGCTCGGACGCTCTACCCCTGGCTGCAGACGACGGGCCGGTGGGGAGACATCGTGCTCATCAACGAGCACGCGCGTCGTCTCGCGTCCGGCGACGAACGTCGCGTCGCCGAAATGCGCATGGCCGAGGGTCTCATCGCGACCGGTCGGCTCGACGAGGCGGAAGCCATCCTCACGGCGCAAGTGAGCGCGGCGCGCCCGGGGCCCGGGCACTACTGGACCCTCGCGCTGCTGGCGACGGTCGCCGACCGCCGCGGGGACAGCAGACGCTGCGTGGAACTGTGCGAGATCGCCCTGCCCGCCGCGCAGCAGGCGGGCAATCGCCACGCGATGCACTGGATCGCGCAGGAGCAGGCCGAAATGCTCATCGAGATGGGGCGGGCGGAGCAGGCCGTCAGCATCCTCGAGCCGCTGGTGAGCGAGGAATGGGCGGCCGACCCCCCGCTCTCGCGCGTCCCGACCCTGATCCAGCTCGGGATCACGTTCGTCTGGCTCGACCGGCTCGACGACGCGCGCACCACGCTCGCCCGGGCAAGCGCGGAGGCCATGGCGATCGGGCACCCCGCGATGGCGGCCAGCTGCTCAGGATGGGCGGGTCTCGCGGACGCACTGCGAGGGAATGTCGCGGCGGGGCGGTCGGCGGTCGCGACGGCCGACGCCGACGCCGCGCTCGAGGCATCGGCGCGGCCGGGCCCCCGAGCCTGGGCTCGACTGGCGCACGCGGCGGTGTGCCTGCGGGATGGCGACGACGTCACCGCCGAGCGTCTTGCGCGCGATGGACTGAATCTCGCGCACGTGCACGGCTTCCCGACCATCGCCGCGTACGGCCGCGTGCTGCTGGCTCGCGTCGTGCTCCGCGATGGCCGTGTCGCCGAGGCCGAAGACCTTCTGGCGGCGATGGCCGACGTGGCGTCGCTGAACGCTCGAGCTCTGGGGTTGATCGTGAGCGCAGACATCGCCGCCCATACCGGCGACGCCGGGCTGGCCGGCGAGCTTCTTCAAGCCGCACGCGAGCTCGGCCCTACTCCCCTTGTCGCCCGTCGGCTGAGATGGCTCACCTGAGGGTGCGTTCGGAATAGTCCTGAACCCCGCGCGCGCTACCAGCCCATCGACCCCGGCGCGCCCTTGAAGGGACCGACGATGTCGTGCGTGATCCAGCCGCCGTAGAAGCCGCCCGGCTGGGGCGTGACGACCTCGCCGTCGACCGTGCACTCGTCCATCTGCTGGGCGTAGACGGCGACACGGTCGGTCAGCTCGGTGAAGCCCGCCCAGGGCTCGGGGTAGTTCCACGCAGCGCCGGGGCGAACCACGTCGCCGCCGTGCACGTCGAGGTAGCGCGCGGCGCCTTTGAACTCGCAGAACGACGAGCCCGATCCGGCGACGAGCGCGCCCGGGACGAAGTCGGCCAGGGGCAGGTAGTACACGGGCGGGTGGCTCGTCTCGAGCACCCGCACGGCAGAACGCGTGTCGGCGATCAGCTCGCCGCCGAGGCGGATCGTGACGCGCGCGGGGACGGGTTCGACGCGCGGCGGGCGCGGGTAGTCCCACACCGACTCCTGGCCGGGCGCGGGGGTGAGGGGACGAGGTCGGGGCATCTGTTCACTGTACGTCGACGGTGCTTCACTTGAGCGATGACCGTGAGACCGATGTTCCCGCTCGGGTCCGTGCTGTTCCCGCACACGCCGCTGCCGCTGCGGATCTTCGAGCCGCGCTATCTGACGATGATCGGGCGGCTGCTCGACGAGGACGACCCGCAGTTCGGCGTCGTGCTCATCGAACGTGGTCACGAGGCGGGCGGCGGCGATCAACGCTCATCGGTCGGCACGCTGGCGCGACTGGTGAGCGTCGCCGCGGGCGCCGACGATCTGCACATCGTGGGCGTGGGCACCGAGCGCTTCACGGTGGAGCGGTGGCTTGACGACGATCCGCACCCCCGCGCCGAACTCACCACGCTGCCGCCGCTGGAATGGTCTGACGCCCTCAGTCCGCTGCGCGACGAGGCCGAGGCGATCGTCCGCCGGGTCATCGCCCGCGCTGCCGCGCGCGATGTCGCCGGCCCTATCGAACCGCGGTGGGATGCCGACACCGAGCTCTCTGACGATCCGCTGGCCGCGGCGTGGCAGCTCGCCGCGATCGCGCCGCTCGGCGAGTACGACCGCTACACCCTGCTGCGATCGACCACGACCGGTGCGCTGCTGCGAGAGGTGATCGACCTGACCCTCGATGCCGAGGCGCTCTGGGCGGCCGACTGAGTCAGCCCGGCTCACTCCGCGGCGAGCGGCGCGGAGCTCTTGTCGGAGGCATCCGATCCCGGCTCAACGCGCCGCCCGGAGCGCGACGAGCCGAGCCCGATCGTCGAGACGAGCCCCACGACGAGGAAGCCGGCCGCGGTCAGCGCCGCCCATCGCGTGCCGTCGGAGAAGGCGGTGCGGGCATCCTGCGCGATCTCGGTCGTCGCCGGGTCGGCGTCGAGCCCGGCGATCGCTCCGCCCGCGCTGTCGACGACCGCCGACACGACCTGATCGCGCTGCGCGGCAGGGATGCCACGGTCATCGAGCATCGTGCCGAGGGCGCCCGCCGTCGTGGTGAACAGCACGGTGCCGAGGATCGCGATGCCGAGTGCCGACCCGACCTGGCGCGCCGTCGACTGCGTGCCGGCGCCCTGGCCGGACTTCTGCACCGGGACGTCCTGCAAGATCACGCCCGTCAGCTGCGCCGTCGCGAGCCCGACGCCGACGCCGTAGACGAACAGGCCCGGCAGCAGCCAGCCCCACGCGGCATCCGGCGCGATCACCAGGGCAACGGCCGTGACGCCGATGATCTCGGCGGCGATGCCCGCGCGCACCACGACGACGGGCGCGACCCTCCCGCTGAGGCCAGCTGCCGCGCCGCTCGCGGCGAACGAGCCGCCCGCGAGGGCGAGCAGGATCAGCCCCGTCTGCAGCGCGTCGAAGCCGAGCACGAACTGCAGCCACAGCGGGAGCGCGAGAATGAGGCCGAACTCGCCGAGGGCGATCACGAGCGCCGCGACGTTGCCCCGCTGGAAAGTGCCGATGCGGAAGAGGCTCAGATCGAGCAGCGACGAGCGGCCCGAGCGGGTGCGGTGGCGGGTCCAGAGCAGGAACAGCACGAGGGCGACCCCGCTGATCGCGAAGGCGATCGGCACGGGCGACAGGGTCCATGGCCACGTGAAATCGCCGACGCGTGGTGTGGCATCCACCGTCCACCATCCGTACGTGCGGCCCTCGATCAGGCCGAACACGAGGGGCCCGAACACGAGCACTGAGAGGGCGGCGGCGACGACGTCGACCGAGCCGTAGCCGTCTTCGCGCGATTCGTTCACCGCCCACAGCACACCGATGATGATGATGATCCCGAGCGGCACGTTGATGCCGAAGGCCCAGCGCCACGAGAAGGCCGTCGTCAGCCAGCCGCCCAGCAGCGGGCCGACCGCAGCCATTCCGCCGATCGTCGAACCCCACACCGCGAAGGCGATGCCGCGCTCGCGGCCGCGGAACGTCGCGTTGAGGAGCGACAGCGTGGTCGGCAGCATCATGGCGCCGCCGACGCCCTGCACGAGCCGCGCCGCGATCAGCAGTGCGCCGGTGGGAGCAAGAGAGGCGAGCACCGAGGATGCCGCGAAGATCGACACACCGATCAGCAGCATGCGGCGGCGCCCGAACCGGTCGCCCAGGCTGCCGAACAGCAGCAGCAGCGAGGCGAACACGAGCGTGTAGGCCTCTTGCACCCACTGCACCTCGGTCGACGAGATGCCGAGGTCTGTGACGATCGCGGGCACGGCGACGTTGACGATCGTCGAGTCGACGATGATGAGCGCGACGGCGAGGCTGATGAAGACCAGGCCGAACCAGCGGCGAGAAGAACGATCCCTCATGAATCGCTAGCTTATCTAGCAATATAAGATCGCGTAAGACCCGAACGCGAAGATGGCGCGCTATGCGGCCGCCTGCTTGGGGACGACGACCTTTTTGATGATGAGCAGGATCGACGCCGTCGTCGGGCACGCGATGAGCGCGCCGAGCAGCCCGAGCAGCGTGGCGCCGATCATCGCGCCGATCAAGACGAGCGATCCGGGGATGCTGATCGCCTTGCCGACGATCCTGGGGGTGAGGACATACGCCTCGAGCTGCACATAGACCAGCATCGCGAGACCGACGACCAATGCTGTCGAGGGCCCGGCGAACAGGGCGACGACGGTGACGGCGACGAGATTGATGACGCTGCCGACGAGCGGGATGAGCGTGATCGGGAACGCGAGCACGGCGAGCACGGGGGCGAACGGGACGCCCGCGACCGAGAGCAGGATGAACGTGAAGACGGCGTTCATGGCGGCGAGGATCACCATGCCGCCGAGGTACTTGCCGACCGAGTCCATGATGGTCTCGCCGAGTTCGATGACGCGCGGCCGGCGGCTCGCCGGAACGAGCTGATACATGCTCGACTTGATGCTCTCGAGCCCCGCGACGAAGTAGATCGTGAGGGCGATCACGAACAGCGTGCCGAACGCGCCGTTGAGGATGCCTGCGCCGATCTTGAGCGCGCCGCCACCCACGTTCAGCCAGGTGTTCGGATCGGTGAGGATGCCGGTGAGCCCGTCGACGAACGGGGTCAGGGCACCGCCGAACGCGGCGTTCACCGTCTGGAACCACGGTTGGCTCTCGATGTCGGCGAAGCCCTGCGGCAGGTAGCGGAAGAGCTGGCCCAGCTGATCGACCGCGATGGGGACGACCAGCCAGAGGAGCAGCGCGACGACCAGGATGAACGCGCCGATCACCGTGAGCACCGCGCCGGTGCGCGAGAACCCGCGACCCTCGAGGCGGCGGACCGTCGGATACAGGCCGAGGCAGATGAAGAAGGCGACGAAGATCAGCGTGAGAGCGGTGCTCAGCGAGGCGATCGCCGCACCGAGCAGCAGCGCGAGCAGCACGCCCAGGGTGGTGACGAAGCCGAACCGGAAAGGTCCCGCGCTCAGGAGCGGGTACCGGCGCAGCGGCGGCTGGAGCGCGCCGCCCGTGGCATCCGTCGCCGACTCGCCCGTATTCGTCATCGCCACAGTTACACCTTGGTGCCCCCCGACGGCATCGTCGCCGGGACCCGCGGGAACTGACTGTTTCGACGATCAGTTCGCCCGCACGCTCGCCGCAAGCTACGCCTCGTCCGCGGACCTCGGCGAGGCGTTCTCTGCCGCGCGCAGCATCGGCACCAAGGTGGATCCCGACAGCTGGTACGACGGGTGGATCAGCCTCGCCCGCTCCGTCGATCGCGCGGCGACGACCGAACGAGCTGTGGGACACGTCGTCAGCGCCCGCGACGCCAGTCTTCGCGCGAGCGAGTACTACCGGCAGGCCTTCTTCTTCATCCGGCATCTGCTGGACGACGAGCGGCTGCAGAAGGCGTACGCAGACCACGTTCGCACCTAGGTGCTATCGCGAGGCCTCGATGTGCCTACGCGATGACGACGTCGTAGCCGGCGTCGGCGAGGCGGTCGCGCTGCTGCTTCGTGATGGCGTCGTCGGTGATGATCGTCGAGAAGAGGCGACTCGACCCGATCGCGGCGAAGGCGCGGCGGTCGATCTTGGAAGAGTCGGTGACGATCACGGCGCGCGTCGCGCGCGAGGCCATCAGCGCGTTGATGGCTGCCTCACGCTCGTCGTGAGACGTGGGGCCGACCGTGGCATCCATCCCGTTGACGCCGATGAAGGCCGTGTCCAGTGTGATGCTGCCCAGAACCTCGCTGGCGTACGAGCCGACCAGCTCGTACGAGCGGGCGTGGACGACGCCGCCGATCACGACCGTCTTGATCTGCGGCCGCACCGCGAGCTGCATGGCGATGTTCAACGCGTTGGTGACGACCGTGAGGCCAGGATCGGGCGCAGGCTCCATGATGTCGGGGCGCGACATGAGAGCATCGGCGATCGCTGTTGCCGTGGTGCCGCCGCAGAGGCCGATGACGGCCCCGCGAGGAACCATCGCGCTCGCCGCGCGCGCGATCGCCGCCTTCGCGTCGGGGTTCTGCTGATTCTTGTACCGCAGCGGAAGGTCGTAGGCGATCGAGTGCGCCACCGCGCCGCCGCGCGTGCGCGTCAAGAGCTGCTGCTCGTCGAGGGCATCCAAGTCCCGCCGCGCGGTGGCCGGTGAGACGCCGAGTCGTTCGACGATCTGCTCGACGTCGATGCTTCCCGTGTCGGCCAGCAGATCGAGCACAGCGCTGAGTCGATCGGCACGGTTCATCGGACCTCCTCGTAGGCGGGTGAGGCGAACAGCTCGACGAGACGGGCGGCCTCGGCGGCGACGGCCTCACGGCCGGCAGTGATGTAACGTCGCGAATCGACGACAGCCGGGTTCTGATCCAAGTATGCCCTGATCGCTCCGGTGAACCCCGCGTTCAGGTGGGTGGAGACGTTGATCTTGGTGAGCCCTGCGTGGATGCCTCGGACGATGAGCTCGTCCGAGACGCCCGAAGATCCGTGCAGCACCAGGGGTACCGGCACGGCCTCTCGAAGCCGCGAAATGAGGTCGAGATCGATCGCGGCGGTGCGCTCGGTCATCGCATGCGACGACCCGACCGCGACGGCGAGCGCGTCGACGCCTGTGTCTGCGACGAACCGCGCCGCCTCCGTCGGATCGGTGCGCACGCCCGGCGCATGTGCTCCGTCTTTGCCGCCGATCTCGCCGAGTTCGGCCTCGACGAGCGTGCCTACCGTGGCAGCGTGCGCGACGACGCGGCGGGTGGCCGCCACGTTCTCGGCAAAGGGAAGCGTCGCGCCGTCGTACATCACCGATCCGAAGCCCGCGTCGATCGCGCGCAGCGCCAGTTTGGGGTCTTCGGCGTGGTCGAGATGCACCGCGATCGGTGCCCGTGCCCTCTCGGCGACGGCGAGCATCGCGCGCGCGATCGGATCGAATCCACCGTGGTAGCGCACGCAGTTCTCGGAGAGCTGCAGGATCACGCCCCGACCGGTCGCCTCGGCGGCGGCAGCGAGCGCCTCGGCCGTCTCGAGATGGATGACGTTGAAGGCGCCGACCCCGGCCCCGCGCGTGCGGGCTTCGTCGAGAAGGGTGCGGGTGGGTGTGAGGGTCATGAGGGGTCCTTCGAATCGGTGACGACGACCTCTGCGGCGAGCCGCTCGTGCTCGGGATGCAGAGCGCCGGCGAGCGGCATCAGCACGGCTGAGGCAGACCACGCAGCGGCACGCCGGGCGAGCCGGCGTCGCTCGTCCCGTCCTCCGGGCGCCAGCGCGGCCGTCGAGGCCGCGAGCTCGGCGGCGATGGCGGCGACCGCGGCGTCGCCTGCCCCGGTCGGATTGCCGACCAGAGGGTGGGGGAGGCGAGCGTGGATGCCACCGCTGTCGGCATCCACGTCGGTGACGACAGTGAGTCCTTCCTCACCGGAGGAGAAGACGACCATGGCCGCACCGTCGGCGAGCAGCAGCCGCGCGGCCGCACGCGGGTCGGCGACGCCCGTCGCGTCCGTGAGTTCTTCGCGATTCGGCTTGAGGATCGCGCCCGCGCGCGCCGCGGACCGCATGCCGGGCCCGCTCGTGTCGACGATGACGGGGATGCCGGCAAGGTCGCGGACCAGGGCGGAGATCCGCTCGGGGTCGAGATCCGGCGGCAGGCTGCCGCTGATGACCACGACATCGGCGGAGCGCGCGAGCTGAGTCGCCTGCGCGAACAGTTCATCTTCGGCCGTCGCGCCCAGCGGTGAGCCCGCCTCGTTGAGCAGTGTCGCCTGCCCCGACGCGCTGTCGACGATGGCGACGCTGCGCCGCAGTGCGCCTTCGGCTGCGATGAGGGTGTGCGGGATGCCACTCGCCTGCAGATCGGCGATGAAGGTCTCATCGGCAGCCGGGATCAGCGCGAGGACCTCGTGTCCCTCAGCGTGCAGCACGCGCGCGACGTTGAGCCCCTTGCCCCCCGCTCTCGCGCGCCCTCGCGGCACTCGCTGGCTTTCGCCGACGCGCAGCGCGTCAACGTGCCAGGTCAGGTCGAGCGCAGGGTTGGGCGTGATCACGAGGATCACGAGTCACCGGCTTCGAGAAGGGCGCGAGCGGCCAGTGCCGTGCCGAGGAGCCCGGCATCGTCACCGAGTTCGGCGCGCAGGAGGGCGGGGCGGCGGTGGAAGCTCAGCAGTGCGTCGAGCCGGGCGCCGAGCGGGGCGAAGAGATCCTCGCCGGCCTCCGACAGACCCCCGCCGATGACGACCGCCTCGGGTGCGAGCAGCGCGCAGGTGCGCGCCAACAGCTCGGCGAGCGCCTCGACGGCGTCGGCCCAGACGGCGCGCGCGATCGGATCGCCCGCGCGCATGGCATCCCGGACCTCGCGTGCACCCGAGACGACGGTGCCGTTCCACTCGCCGTACCGTTGCGCGATCGACGCCGCCGACGCGATGGTCTCGACGCAGCCGATCGCGCCGCATCGGCAGCGCTCGCCGCTCGGATCGGCCAGGGCATGGCCGAATTCGCCGGCGTATCCGCCGCCGGCGTAGGGGCGACCGTCGATGATGATCGTCCCGGCGATGCCGGTGCCGATCGCGAGCATCACGACGTCGTCGAACCCCCGCGCCGCGCCCATCCGGTGTTCGGCGGTGGCGGCTGCGCGCACGTCGTGACCGAACGCGACGGGCAGGGCGAGGGCTTCTTCAGCGAGGGAGCGGAGGGGCGCGTCGCGCCAGCCGAGGTTCGAGCTGAAGACGCCGATGCCGGCGCGCTCGTCGACGATACCCGGCACGCTGACCCCGGACGCGTGCGGGCGCGCGCCGGCCGCGTGGTACTCCTGAGCCAGCTCGGCGAGGCGCCGCGTGATCGTGCCGGCCGGGTCGCCTGGATCGATCGGTGTCGGAGAGCGGCGAACGCCCTCGACGGCACCGTCTTCGGTGACATACGCCGACTTGATGTCGGTGCCGCCGACGTCGAAGGCGAGTACCGCCGATCCGGGGCCGAGGCCCGGATCGCGCCGCGCCCCGCTCATCGCTCGTCGAGGATGACGGATCGGGTGAGGCTGCGCGGCGCATCGGGGTTCAGCCCTTTCGCACGCGCTCGCGCCAACGCGACCCGCTGCGCGCGGACGAGCTCGGCCATGGGGTCGAGGGTGCCCGCCTCGAAGCGGGCCCCGGTGGCGCGCACCTGATCGGCGAGACCCTCGGGGGTCTCACCGAACTGCCACGTGACGCGTCCGGGCGCGGCGATCGCGATCGGGCCGTGGCGGTACTCCATCGACGGATACGACTCGGTCCACGACTGCGATGCTTCGCGCATCTTCAGCGCCGCTTCGTGCGCGAGTCCCGTCGCCATGCCGCGCCCGAGGAAGGTGTACTGCTCGGCGCCGACGAGATCGGCGTCGAGGTCTTCCGCCACGGCGGTCTGCGCGTCGGCGATCGCGGCGGTGAGGTCTTCGCCCAAGGACGCACGGAACAGCGCCAGCGCGGTCGTCGCGAAGCGGGTCTGAACGACCGAGAGCTCGTCGGCGAAGGGGAGGGCGACGATCTCATCGACCGCGCCCATGAGCGGGGATGAGGTGTCTCCGGTGATCCCGATGGTCGTCACGCTCCGCAGGGTGTCGGCGAGCTCGAGGATCTCGGTGGTGGTGCCGGATCGACTCAAGAGCACGACGGCATCGTAGCCCCGGTCGACGAACGCCTCCGACGCGGCGAACGCATCGGTCTGACCGTGTCCGCCGCTCTCCCGCAACCAGGCATACGACTGCGCGATGAACCATGAGGTTCCGCACCCGACGACGGCGATGCGCGCGCCGGACGCGGGCAGGATGCGCTGCTCGGCGGACATGTCGACGGCTCGCGCCCACGTGTCGGGCTGTGAGGCGAGTTCGACCGCCATGTGCTCCGTAGGTGCGGGGAAGGTCGTATTCGACACGGGGAACTCCTGACTCTCGGCGGCACAACGCACTGACGCGTTCGCTGCATTGATGATTGCAGATGCTTGCAATGCGTGTCTAGTTATCAATATAGATCGCTCCGAACGGAAGACGGATCGCAAAACGTGATCAAATCAATCCTTGACTGTTCCGGGATGACGTTTTAGATTCTGACCGTTGGGTGAACGTAAATGATTGTTTGCTCGACGAAACGTTCACGAAACAGCAATCCATAAGGATGTGGAGTGCCTGCCGTGATCACGTGCACCGTTGCGGGAGGCTCGTCTTCGCGGGGTGCGTCACAAACCATCAGAGTGAGGAATGCACACATGAAGAAGACCCTGCGTATCGCCACCGGGGCTGCTGCAGTCGCGGTGGCGTCGCTCGTTCTCGCCGGCTGCGGCTTCGGCGGGGGCTCGTCGGATGACGCGTCCGGCAGCGCGACGACATTGAACCTGCTGGTGCCCAGCTACTCGGACCAGACTCAGGGCCTCTGGGAGACCGTCATCGACGGCTTCGAGAAGGCCAACCCCGGCATCACCGTCAACCTCGAGGTGCAGTCGTGGGACAACCTCGACAGCGTCATCACCACGAAGGTCCAGGGCGGCGAGGCGCCGGACATCTACAACGGTGGCCCGTTCGCGGGCTTTGCTGCCGATGATCTCCTGTACAACGTCGAAGACGTGACGTCGCCCGACACCTTCTCCGACTTCCAGGACTCGTTCATCAAGAACGAGCAGCTGAAGGGGACCACCTACGCGCTTCCGTTCATCGCGTCGGCGCGCGCACTGTTCGTGAACAACGCGCTGCTCGCGAAAGCGGGCGTCGCAGAGGCGCCGAAGACGTGGGACGAGCTGCTCGATGCGGCCGTGAAGATCTCGGCGCTCGGTGACGGCATCGCCGGCTACGGTATGCCGCTCGGTTCGGAGGAGGCACAGGCCGAGGCGGCTGTGTGGCTGTGGGGCGGTGGCGGCACGTTCGGCGATGAGTCGGAGATCACCGTCGACACCCCGGCGAACCTTCCTGGAGCCGAGCAGATCAAGAAGATGATCGACGCCGGCGCGACGCAGGCCGATCCGGGTTCGACCGACCGGTCGCCCCTCATGGACATCTTCATCCAGGGCAAGATCGGCATGCAGGTCGGCCTGCCGCCGACCGTCGGTCAGATCGCGAAGGGCAACCCCGCGCTGGACTACTCGATCGTGCCGATCCCGACGAAGGACGGCAAGCCTTTCACGCTCGGCGTGGCCGACCAGCTGATGGCGTTCAAGAATGACGACACGAAGAAGGAGGCCATCACGAAGTTCTTCGACTACTTCTACTCCGCCGATGTCTACGTGCCGTGGGTGAAGGCCGAGGGCTTCCTCCCCGTCACCAAGTCGGGCGCCGACCAGCTGGGCAGTGACGAGAACCTCAAGCCCTTCCTCGACGTGCTGCCCGACGCGCAGTTCTACCCGAGCACCAACCCCAAGTGGTCGGCGACCGACGGCGCCTTCAAGTCGCTGTTCGGCCAGATCCAGACCAAGAGCGCGCAGGATGTCCTGACGGAGATCCAGACGCAGGTCAACGCGGGCTGATCGACAGTTCTCCCCCCAAAGAAAGGATCGGTGCGGAGCGAATCATGAGCGCCACATCGCAGCAGGCATCGATCCCGGCGGGGGCGGCCACCGGCCGCCCCCGCTCGGGGGGAACACCCCCCGGGGCGCCCGCCGGTGCCCCCCGCACACGGCGGCCCGGTGCCCGTGCGACTCTCGGGGCGCTCCCCTGGATCGGACCCGCACTGATCCTGATCTTCGGCGTGGTGATGTTCCCGGCCGGGGTCATGTTCTACAACTCGACGCGCGACATCTCGCTGTCCGGCCTGGACAAGGGCTCGGTGGGATTGGCGAACTTCGTCGAGGTCTTCACGTTCCCCTACTTCTGGCCGATCCTCGGGCGGACTGTCGTGTGGGTCGTGCTGGTCGTCGGCGCGACGGTGCTGATCTCCCTCGGCCTCGCGCAGGTCTTGACGAAAGCGTTCCCGGGACGCCGACTGGTGCGCATGGTGGTCATCGTCCCGTGGGCGGCCTCGGTCGTGATGACGACCCTCGTCGTGTACTACGGCCTCGAGCCCTACTTCGGCATCATCAACAGGTTTCTGGTGGATGTCGGTCTCGTCGACACGCCTGAGGGCTTCGGCTGGACGCGCAATCCGGGCACCGCCTTCGCATGGGCTGTCGTCGTGGCGGTGTTCGTGTCGCTGCCCTTCACGACCTACACGATCATGGCGGGGCTTGCGACCGTCCCGGCTGAGGTGCTCGAGGCGGCCCGCATGGACGGCGCCGGCCCGTTGCGCACCTACGTCAGCGTCGTGCTGCCTCAACTGCGCAGCGCACTCGCGGTGGCCGTGCTCATCAACATCATCAACGTCTTCAACTCACTGCCGATCTTGAAGGTGATGACCGGCTCGATCCCCGGCTATGACGCCGACACGATCATGACGCTGATCTTCAAATACATCCAGAATCAGCACAAGCTGGATGTCGCGAGCGCGCTGTCTGTCGTCGCCTTCCTCATCGTCATCGTCATCGTCGCCCTGTACGTGCGCATCGTGAAGCCGATGCAGGAGGTCTGAACCGTGTCCGTCACCGCTCCCGCTTTCGAGACCATCGCGCCCCCTGCGCGTCGGCGACGCCGCTACACCGAAGACCAGGTGCCGATCGGCCGCGTGCTGGTGCGCATGCTTGCAGGCCTGATCATCCTGCTGGTCTTCCTGCTGCCGTACGTGATCATGTTCTTCGGGTCGGTCAAGACCAAGGCTGAGATCCGCTCGGTCGACCCCACGTACCTCCCGACGCAGTGGCATTGGGAGAACTACATCACGATGTGGTCCACCCCCGAGACGCCGTTGCCGCAGAACCTCGTGTCGACGATCGTGATCGCGGTGTTCGCCACCCTGCTGGTGCTCGCCGTCGCATTGCCGGCCGCGTACTACACGGCGCGGTTCCACTTTCCCGGGCGCATGGTCTTCCTCTTCCTCGTGATCGTCACGCAGATGCTGCAACCGGCGGTGCTGACGTCGGGGCTGTTCCGTCAGTTCCTCGCCCTCGGTCTGCTCGACACCTGGGCCGCCATGATCTTCATCAATGCCGCGTTCAACCTGTCGTTCGCCATCTGGATCATGCATTCGTTCTTCGCCGGCATCCCGAAGGAGATCGACGAGGCGGCGCAGATCGACGGCGCCGGACGACTGACCGTGCTCTTCCGCATCAACCTGCCGCTCGTGTGGCCCGGCATCGTGACGGCGATCGTCTTCACCTTCGTCGCGTGCTGGAACGAGTTCGCCGCGTCGCTGGTCATTCTGCAGACGGCCGGCAACCAGCCGCTCTCGGTGGCGCTCACGAAGTTCGTCGGACAGTACGAGACCAGCTGGCAGTACGTCTTCGGCGTCTCGATCGTGGCGATCGTGCCCGTCGTCATCCTCTTCATGCTCATCGAGAAGCGACTCGTGGGCGGCCTCACCGCGGGCAGCGTGAAGTAGCGGCCGCCACGAACGGGACACGGTTTGAGCAAACGCTCGCTCACCTGTCGAAGAAGATCGGATGCAATGTCGGAGCCGATTCTGAGAGGGGGCTATTGAAGTACGTTGAGTATGCCGCTACGGTCTGAACAACCGTTTGCGCATCGGCGCGGACGTGTTTCGCAGCCCACTCAATGGAGAGACTCCGAGCTATGTCCCACGGATACCTGACGCGAACCCTTGCCATCTCCGTCGCCGCCGCGCTTCTGACCTCGGGCTTCGTCGCCGGGTCGGGCGCGGCTCAGGGGGCGCAGGCGCCGACCCTCGTGAAGACGGCGGTCGGCGATGCGACGAGCATCACGACGGTGAGTTCGCCCGCCTATCGCGCAACGATCACCGACGCGACGATCCCCATCGAATTCGACAATGCGCAGGGAACAAGCGCCAAGATCTACTCGCAGAAGCAGCCGAGTGATCTGTCGAACACCAGCATGGGCACGAAAGAGCTGGTCGGCGAGGTGAACCTCGTGAACGGGCACGGCGCGGTGCAGTTCCCGGCATCGCAGTACCCGAAGGGGCCCATCTCCGTCCGCATCCAGGTCTTCAAGGGCAGCGCTGAACTCGACAACGCCTACCTGCAGCTCGACAACCAGGCGGGCGTCGAGTGGCGGTCGGGGCTGGCCAAGGCGCCGGTGAACCCGGTCACCGCGGGCATGGACGAGGTCTTCAGCGACGACTTCACCCAAATGCCCTCCATCTCGGTCGATGGCATCAACACGACGTACGCGTCGCGGAAGGTCGACGAAGCGCGCGGCGGCATGTTCGGCTTCGCCGCCTTCGAAGACGCGGGCGGCGCCCACGACCCGTTCTCGATCGCCGACGGCCAGTACATGAAGCTGAAGACGACGTACCACCCCAACGGCGACTACAAGCGGGCGGACTACTGGAACCAGCCCATCAGCTCGGGCTACCTCTCGTCGATGAACCAGGCGGGTGGCGGCTTCCACACCGAGGGCGGGCGCAACCAGTACTTCGAAGCCCGCATGTTCTTCGGCCCGAACCCGGGCATGTGGCCCGCATTCTGGACGCTCACCGCCAACGGCTATGCGCAGAACCCCGATCAGGCCACCCAGCCCAGCGACGAGCTCGACATCCTCGAGGGCTACATGGGCACCCCCCAGAGCTACCAGATCGCATGGCACCCCTGGGCGTACGACCGCGATCCCGGATCCGGCTATGACGCCAGCTCTCTCGGCGGCGGCGCGAAGGTCGACCTGAACAAAGAGGTCTTCGGCAACATCGACCTCGCCATGGGCTTCCACACGGTGTCGACCTACATCACCGAGCAGTGGACGTACTACTACGCCGACAACGTGCAGGTCGCGAAGCACAAGACGCTTCCCTACAGCTGGAAGTACGGCAACTACTTCATCGTCAACGCCGCGGTCTCCGACCACTTCGGCATCAACGCGAGCGCTGCCGACCCGTACGCGAACTTCGGCGTTGCGGGCGGATTCACCCGGTACGGCAACGAGAGCGACACCTACGTCGACTGGGTGCGCGTCTACCAGGATGCTGCCGAGACGGTCCGCTTCGAGAGTGACGCCACGGTTCAGGCCGCGGCCGGCGGCACGGCATCCATCGCCGTTCGCCGCAACGCCGAGGCGCAAGGACTCGCCGGCACCTACCGCGTGCAGGCGCCTACCGGTTGGACGCTCCGCCAGGCCGGCGGAGACGTCGCGATCGGCGACGGGGTCGACGTCGCATTCGCGGCGGGTGCCGCGACCGACACGCTGACCTTCACGGTCCCGGCAGATGACGACGGCTCCGGCAAGGTCGTCATCACTCCGAGCGCCGGCGGCACGACCTACCCCGCAGTCACGGTCGCCGTGCAGGGTGCTGACCCGGCCGGCGAACTCGTGCGGGTCGACGGGACCACCTACAAGTACCGCAGCGCGAACGGCGGCGGCTCAGGGCCGTGGAGCGGCCTGGACCCGGCGGCCAACACGCAGAGCTACTTCGACTTCTCGGGTGGCGGCAACTGGTGGCACGACAGCTGGGGATGGATGTATGCCGGAGCCGCCGCCGACACGAAGCTCGGCTTCACCTTCACCGGAACGGCCGTGGGTGTCGACATGTTCACCTGCGAGACGTGCGCACCCGCCGACTTCTACATCGACGGCGAACTCAAGGGGAGCAAGACGCTGACCGGATCCGCGGGTGTCGCCCGCGCCTTCGACATCTCCGGTCTGCCGAATGCGAAGCACACGCTCGAGATCCGCACGCATGCCACGCCATCCGGTCTCGTGCGCGTCGAGGGCATCGACTATCGGCACGTCATCGATGCGTCGGCTCCGACGTTCACCACCTCGGACTCGCTGTTCACCGCGCAACCGGGCGACGAATTGTCGATCCGCATCGCGCGCAACGCCGCGGCCGAGACCCGCTTCGGCAGCTACGCGCTGAGCTTCCCGACAGCAGGCTGGAAGCTGTGGAACGGCAGCGCGTGGACCGACGGCACCAGCCAGAGCTTCGCGACGAACTCGACGCTCGACACCGTGAAGGTCAAGGTTCCGGGCGACTACGCGCTCAAGGGCGGCCTGCTCACGATCACGCCCACGGCAGCCGACGGAGCGTACGCCCCCGTCACAGTGACGGTGAATGCTCCGGATGCCCCGGAGGCGCCGGCGATCACGGGCGCGGGGACGATCCGAAAGGTCGATGGTTCGACCTATCCCTACAAGAGCACCTCGGGTGGCACCAGCGGCGGATGGGGGTCATTCGATCACTCGACGCAGTCGGCTGATCACTTCACCTTCAACGGCGGCTGGTGGAGCGACGGGTGGAGCTGGATGTACACCCAGGCATCCGAGACCCAATCGCTGGGCTTCACGTTCGAGGGCGACGCTGTCGCGCTCTATGCCCGCATCCTTGACGGCGGCGGTGCGTTCGACGTCTACATCGACGGCCAGAAGAAGACCAGCGTCTCGACCAACGGCGCCGCCGGCACGCGCCGCGTGTTCAGCGTCTCGGGGCTGTCGGCCAGCACGCACACGCTCGAGCTCAAGCTCACCAGCGGCGGCGTCATCGCGATCGACGGCTTCGACTACGACTACCTCCCCTCGACGTCGGCGCGCACCGTCTCGGTCTCTCAGGCGACCTACCCCTTCCGGGCGAAGGACGGCAGCACCTCCGGCGGATGGAGCGGCTTCGACCCCGCCTCGCAGTCGAAGACCTACTTCGCCCTCGACGGCGGGTGGTGGAGCGACGGCTGGGCGTGGATGTACGACCGCGCCGGCGCCGGCAACAACGGCGAGAAGGTCGACTTCACCTTCAGCGGCACGTCCGTGAGCATGTACGGCCGCACCGCCCGCAACACCGGCATCTTCGATGCCTTCATCGACGGCGCCTACCAGGGCCGGATCGACACCCGGCGCGATGCCGACCTGCAGACCGGCGTCGAACTGTTCGCCCGCTCGGGTCTCGCACGAGGGACGCACACCCTGCGCCTCGTCGTCGTCGGCGACGCCTCGCGTGACATCGTCGCGATCGACGAGTTCCGCTACACCGATGACCCGAACGGGGTGCCGTCGGGCTTCCACGCGCCGACCAGCGTCGAGCTGCCCGGCGTGGGCAAGAACGTCACCGTGACCGTGACACGCGACCCGAGCGCGCAGGCGCTCGCGGGAACGTACGAGCTGGCGCTGCCCGCGGGGTGGCTGCTCGTCTCGGGCGGATCGTTCCGCGCGGGCGCAGCGAGCGACCAGATCGTGCTGTCGGCGCCGGCTGCGGCATCGGCGCAGAAGAACGCGATCGCCATCACTCCCACCGTCGGCGATCAGCGCTTTGTCTCGCTCGCCGTGTCGCTCGTGCGGTCGCGCGGCGCCTTGCCCGACCTCGTCACCCTGACCTCGCCGGCGTACCGGTCGGAGATCTCGGGCGACACGAGGCTCGAGCTCGTCGTGCCGGGCGGCTACGCACGCGTCGAGGCGTTCAGCACGCATCAGCCCGATGCAGCCCACCCGCCGAAGACGGGCTATGCGGCCACCGTCGGCTCGGCCGACCTCGACGGCCAGGGGAAGGCATCCATCGTCTTCCGTGCGGGCGAGTTCCCGCACGGTCCGGTGGCGGTCAAGGTCGTCGCCACGAAGGCTGACGGCAGCACCTCGATCACCGACTACTTCCAGTTCTACAACACCGGTGGAGTGTCGTGGGATGTCGGGTTGGCCGCTGCCTCGCTGCCCGCCGACGTGCAGGGCCGCGGGCTCGAGGTGTCGTTCCAGGACGACTTCACCTCGATGCCGTCGATCTCTGCGACCGGCAAGAATGCCAGCGGTCAGCACACCACGTATACCTCGCACAAGCCCGACTACCAGGACTACGGAGAGGCTCTGTTCGCGAAGCACGAGGGCGGCTACGACCCGTTCGAGCAGGTCGAGGACTACCTGAAGATCGTGACGACGAAGTACGACGAGCCGCTTCCGGCGAACGTCGACGGCTATCGCCGCAACTTCACCACAGGCTTCCTCTCGTCGGTCGGCGACGACGGCGTGGGGTTCCGCACCAAGGGGTACACCGAGCAGTACTTCGAGACCCGGTTCTTCGTCGGCGCCAACCCCGCGCAGTGGCCGGCGTTCTGGACGCTGAGCGGCCTCGGGACGCCCATCAACGACGAACTGGACATCATCGAGGGCTACCCGCCGTCGAACGCCTACCAGATCGCCACCCACCAGTGGGGCTACACCACGGGTCTGGGCGGCGGCAAGAAGGTCGAGACGGTCGCGCTGCAGGGCGCCACCGGTGACATCCAGGCAGGCTTCCACACCTATGCGGTGCACATCGCCGAGGACTACACGACCTACTACTTCGACAACACCGAGGTGTTCCGCGAGAAGACGCTCCCGCTCACGTGGCGAAACGGCAACTACTTCCTGCTGAACAACGCCGTCACCGGTGCGGCGAACTATCCGGAAGGGTACGGTTTCGAGCGCTACGGCGACCAGTCCGACATGTACGTCGACTGGGTGCGCGTCTACGAGCAGCCGCAGCGGCCATCGGTCATCTTCGACACGACGGCGCTGGGTGCGATCAACGTCGCCCCCGGGACCGACGTGTCGATCGGCATCGACCGCGTGACAGATGGCGCGAAGGCACTGTCGGGCACCTACGACGTGGCGCTGCCCGACGGGTGGACCGTCGTGTCGGGTGCATCCTTCGCCGCGGGGTCTGCCCACGACACCCTCGTCGTCCACGTTCCCGCGGGATACGTGAAGACGAAGGCCGACGTGCGGATAACTCCGGTCGGTGCCGACGGCACACGCTACACGGCGGTCGTGCAGGCCACGGTGAACACCGACGACTCACTCGGAGTCGAGATCATCCCCGTGCGCGACGCCGCGTCGGGCGCATGGTCGCTGCGAGCGACCCTCACCAACCGCAACGCGACGGTCACGTTCCCTGCGGGCTCGATCGCCGTCGAGAAGCCGGCTGCGCTGGCCGGAGAGGTGGCGTTCGGATCGCTCGCGCCCGGTGCGCACGAGTCGGTGCTGATTCCCGCGGGGGCGCTCACCCCCGATGCGAAGACCGCGTTCGCGCTGCACATCACTCGCTCGGACGGCTACGACCGCACGATCGAGCGGGCAGCGTCGGGGCTCCAGGTGCCGCGCGTCGACCCCGCCCACCCGATCGAGATCGACGGCACGGTCGACGCCGCGAGCTGGGGCGCCCCGGCGTTCCACCTGGGCGAGGGGCAGTCGGTCTCGACGACCGGTGCGCCGTGGACGGCGGCCGACCGCAGTGCGGACACCACGCTGCGGTGGGACGACGACTACCTCTACCTCGCGGTGGCGGTGACCGACGACGTCGCACGTTCCACCTGGTCGAACGTCGGAGATTCGTGGGGCAGTGACAGCCTGCAGATCTCCTTCGACCCGAAGCGCGCGTCGGGGTACACCCCCGGCGACGGCAACCACCCGCGGTTCATCGCGGCCCTGAACAGTGAGACCGGTCAGTCCGGACTCGGCGTGGAGACGTGGGGCCCGGTGACCACGGGGAACCTCGCGGACATCCGCTACGACTTCTCGCGGAACGAGGGCGCGCACCTCACGACGTACGAGATCGCGTTCCCGTGGAGCGCGCTGCTCACGGAGGACCGCAAACCTGCGGCATCCGATGTCACCGACCTCGGCTTCTCGCTGCTGATCAACGACAACGACGGCTCGGGGCGTGAGGGCTGGCTCGAGTACATGGGAGGTATCGGCTTCGGCAAGGACCCGTCGCTCTTCGGTGACCTGACGCTCACTGCGGCGACGACGATTCCGACGCCGACGCCGACGCCGACGCCGTCGCCGACTGCAACGCCGACGCCGACGCCGACGCCGACGCCGACTGCGACGCCGACGCCGACCGCCACGCCGACCCCGACCGCGACCCCGACGGCCACCGCGACGCCGACGCCGACTGCGACGCCGACGCCGACTGCGACGCCGACGCCGACTGCGACGCCGACGGCAACGCCCACGCCGACGCCGACGGCCACGCCGACGCTCTCGCAGCTGCTCACGCAGCTCGAGAACCTCATCCGCGCCCTGATCGCCTACCTCGTGCCCGGCCAGTCCACGTCGGTGTACGTGGGCGTGCAGCACGCGGGGCAGTGGGTGCACGGGTGGCTGTTCTCGACACCGACGTCGCTCGGGTGGCACCAGGTGTCGCCGGACGGACACATCACCGTGACCGTCCCGGAGGGGACGCCGTCGGGTCAGCACCGGTTGGTGGTCGTGGATGCCAGCGGTGCGGTGATCGGCTGGCAGTGGGTCACCGTGACGGCGCTCGCCACGACGGGCGGTCAGCTCTCCCCCGTGCTCGTCGTGGCCGGAGTACTGCTGCTCGCGGCGGGGGCGGGGCTGCTCGTACGGCGCCGGCGCGGGGCGGTCGTTCACGCCTCACGCGGCGCGAAGCGAGACTAGCCCCCCTCCCAGCGGGTGCCGACCTTTCCCGAGGGTCGGCACCCGCTCTGTCGTTCGTGCCGCCTGTCCTGTCGATGAGCAAACGGTTGCTCTATACTGATGGCGTGTCTGCCGAGGACTTCGTCGACCGCAGCATCGACCCTGCGCATCCCGCTCGATCCCTCCTCCGCCTCATGCGACCACACCGGGCGAAGTGGGTCGCGTCGATTCCCTTCTTCGTCGTCAAAGACAGCCCGGTCTGGCTCATGCCGCCGATCATCGCGTCGATCATCGACTCGGTCGTCACGGGCGCGGAGGTGCACCGGATCCTGCTGCTCGGGTCTGTCGGGCTCGTCCTGCTGCTCTTGAACTACCCGTTCAACATGGCCTTCATCCGTCTGACCAGCGCGGCGACCCGATCACTGGCGAGTACGGTGCGGGCAGGCCTGGCCCAGCGACTGACCCGCCTGTCGCTCGGCGCACACAACCGCCTGTCGAGCGCGGTCATCCAGACGAAAGTCGTGCGCGACGTCGAGAGCATCGAGCTTCTGCTCGCGCAAGTGGTGCCGACGGTGCTGGCGACGCTGTCGACGATGACCGGAGCGCTCGTCGTGATGGCGCTGCGGGTGCCGCTGTTCCTGCCCCTCTTCGCGGTGACGATTCCTCTCGCCGTCGCCCTGATCGCGTGGATCCGCAAGCGCTCGGGGTCGCGCAACGAGGCGTTCCGCCACGAGGTCGCCGGCCTGTCGGCGACCGTGGGCGAGATGGCCGACCTGATGGTCGTCACCCGCGGCCACGGACTCGACCATGTCGCCGCCGCGAGCGTCGCCCGCCGCGCAGAGTCGGTGCGCGACGCGGGCCGCGCTCTCGACCACCTCAATGCGCGCTTCGGGGCGATCACCTGGATCGCCTATCAGGCGCTCGCGCTGCTCTGCCTCGTCGGCGCCGCCACCGCCTCGGTGCTGCACCTCATCCCCGCCACGGCGGGGGAGGTCGTGCTCCTGAGCACCTACTTCACGATCCTCACGGGCGGGCTCACGGCCCTGCTGGCTGCTGCGCCGATCCTGGCGCGTGGGCTCGACGGCATCCGCTCCATCGGCGAGATCACGCGCGAGCTCGACACCGAGCCCGTCGGAGCGGCCGAGGTGAACGAGGTGCGCGGCGACATCGCGCTCGACCGTGTGCGCGTCGACTACCCGGGGGCGGACGCGCCGGCGCTCGACGACCTGTCGCTGCAGATCGCCGCCGGCGAGTGCGTGGCGTTCGTCGGGGCATCCGGATCCGGCAAGTCGACGATCCAGAACGTCATCCTCGGGTTCGTCCGACCCACCGAAGGGCGCGTCCTCATCGACGGACGCGATGCCGCCGAACTCGACATGCGGTCGGTGCGCCGACGTGTGTCGATCGTGCCGCAGGAGACGGCCCTGCTCACCGGATCGATCCGCGCGAACGTCCGGTACGGAAACGACGAGGTCGGCGACGACGAGATCTGGGATGCCCTGCGGCAGGCCAACGCCGCGGAGTTCGTCGCCGCTCTTCCCCGCGGGTTGGACACGGTCGTCGGCGACGACGGCATCTCGCTGTCAGGAGGTCAGCGGCAGCGGCTGTCGATCGCGCGCGCTCTTGTGCGCGACCCGCGCATCCTGGTGCTCGATGAGGCCACGAGCGCACTCGATCCGATTTCGGAGTCTCTCGTCGGCTCGGCGCTCGAGTCGGCGCGGCGCGGACGGACGACCCTCATCGTCGCCCATCGCCTGCGCACCGTGCGCGTCGCCGATCGGGTCGTCGTCGTCGACCACGGGCGGGTGATCGAAAGCGGCACCTACGCCGATCTTCTGCGTGCGGGTGGGGCGTTCAGCCGACTCGTCGCCGCGGCCGAGCAGCCCGCTGCGGCGTAGGGATGCCAGCAGATGCACGCCACACGGTCGTCTGGTCGGGCAGCACCCGCCGAACATCGAGCGCCAGTCCGACGGGGCATCCTCACCTCCGGGCCGGAAGTGACAGCGGGCGCGTTCGGGCGATCTGGGGGCCACGGCGCGGCGCGCTCAGTCATCGGCCGGCTTCGTCACCCGCGCCGATGCGCGGCAACAGTCGCGCATCATCGCCCGTCTCGCGGTAGTCCCACCACCCGTACTCGAGGGCGGCGAGCAGCCCGCCGGAAGCGGTGAGCATGAGGCTGTTCGAGTTGCAGGCGACCTCGTACTGCACCTCGAAGGGGCCGTGTACGCAGCGGCGATAGGCGTCGATGAGTTCCTCGAGCACCTGGTGCGGATCTTCGATGCCCGCCCGCAGGCGCACCGCGGCCGCGACCTGATCGGTCATGAGCGGGCCGGAGCCCATCTTGTCTGCGTAGTAGGCGACGTTCGCGACCTGCTGCTCAGGAGTAGCCTCGCGCGACAGCGGGAAGAACGACAGGATCAGGTCGGCCTGCTTGATGGTCTGGCCGGCATACCCGGCGTACTCGGGAATGATCCCGTCGGCGTCCGGGGGAAGCAGCACCAGGGCATCCGCCACCTCACGCCACTGCGGGTTGGGCGTCAGGTCGAGTATCGCCGCCGCGTCGGCGGCTGCACGCAGAGCAGACGCCGCCGCGAGGTTCGTGGTCGCGTTGTCGTCGATGAGCTGCGGCCCGCGGGGGTTCTCGTGCACCGATTCGTCGGGACCGAGCACTCCGCGGATGTGCCGCGAACCGTCGTCGTCACGCTCGGAGCGTGACACCCAGAAGTCGGCGGATGCCTCGAGCAGCGGCCACGCCTCGACGAGGTAGTCGCGGTCTTTCGTGGCGCGCCAGACATCCCACGCGAGCAGCGGCACCCACCCGCAGATGTGCAGCTCTTCGCGGTACGGGCCGGGCGGCGCGATCTCGGCGCCCGTCTCGTCGGACATCCATGCCCATCGCGCCCCCGCCCATCCGGTCTCGGCGGCGTAGGCCCGCGCCTGGTCGAGCATCCCCAGGCGCGTGCGGACGATCCGACGCGCCAGCTGGGGCCACAGCGGCACGAGCGCACGACCCTGCCAGAGGTCGGTATCCCAGAACTGGGTGCCGCTCCACTGATTGTTGGAAAGGCCCAACGGCGCGACCGGGTGCGGTTCCTCGTCGTAGCTCGCGAGCAGATAGAACTGCTGCGCAAGAAGCAGCTGCTGGTCGCGATGGGTCAGCGGCAGAGCCGTGACGTCGAGGGCGTCCCGCCAGAGCCCCCGCCATTGCGCCTCGTTCTCGCCGCGCAGCGAGCCGTCGGCGAGCCCGGCGAGCGCCGCGTCCAGGTCGCGGCGCACCTCGCTCGCACCGCCGGTCTCGGTGCCTCCGTGCACGGCGAACGCGACGGTCACCTCGAGGTGGGTTCCGTCTGTGCGCAAGGTGATGCGACGCCCGGTCGCCGAGAGGTCGTCGGCCACGTCTTCGGCGCCGGCGGCCGACCAGGCGAGCCCGACGGCGACGTCGCGCCCGCGCCCCGCGGTGCGGAGCAGCCCGATCGTGCGGCCGTCGTCGTCCTGGTAGGCCTGCGATGCGTAGTGCGCCGTGCCCTCGGTCTGCTCGCCGTGCCTCCCGTCTTCGAGGAAGGATCCGTCGAGCCCGAAGGAGAGCTCGGTGCCGCCGGTCAGGCCGTCGAGCGACAGCTGCCAGACCCCGACATGCGGGAGCCCGCGGGGAATGAGCACGCGCAGATCGACGGCGACCGCGCCGTCTTGCACCATCCATTCGCCGGTCATGCGGGCCTCTCCCGTGCGCAGATCGAGCGCCGTCGTCAACGGCCGGTGAGAGCTCGTGACGGCCCGCCCCGGGCGGAACTCGTGATCGCCGACGCGAAGGTCGAGCTGCGCCCACGCGGGGAGGGTGAGCATCGCGCCGTCACGGACGTGCGCCCCGTAGGACTGCAGCGGTCGAGAGTGGTCGAACCGCGGCACGGCGAGAAACGTCTGGTCGATGCCAGCCCCGCGCAGCGCCGGAGCGGTCAGATCGGTGCCGAGCAGGAATGCGCCCAGTCGCAGGCCCAGGCGCCCGTTGCCCAGGTAGGGCGGGGCGCAGGCGAACGTGGGCTGATCCGTCGAGAGAACCCAGCGCGGATCGTTCCAGGTGAGCGGCATCAGGCACCGTCGCTTTCGATCTGAGGCCCCGCAGTGAGCCGGAAGCTCGCCTGCGCCGGTCGAGGGGAGAGGATGCAGGGGTCGAACACTCCCGGGCCGCAGATCGCGGTGCCGATGCCGTGCTGGGCGAGGTCGACGATCAGGTGCGTGTGCCCGTCGTCGTGGAGCTCGTCGCGGTGCGATGCGGCCGCGATCTCTGCCGTCGTCCACGGCATCGCGGTGAAGGCGAAGGCTTGACCCGTGATGCGCACGCGCGTGTCGCCGAAGGTCAGGGCGAGGTCGGTGACCTCTGCGCGCGCCCCCTCGTCTTGCGGCCGCACGTACCCGCTCTGCAGGGCGTTCAGGTCGGCGGCGCGCCACGTGCCCAGCCGCGCCGCCTGACCGGTGTCGGGATAGCGCTGCGTATCGCGCCCGACCCAGACGATGTCTTCGGCGGTCGCCGGTACATCGAACTCGAGGCCGATGCGTGCCCACGTGGACGTCCACTCGCCGTATGGCACGACGTCGACGTCGAGCTCGACGCCCTCGCCGTCCGAGCGCCAGCGCAGGGTCACATCGACCGTGTGATCGAGCCCCGGAGTGCCGTAGCGGTGGACGACGACCACCTCCTCGGCATCCACCCGCACCTCGACGATGCGTCGGCGCAGGCCCGAGAGGCGATCCTGTTCCCACGCGGCGGCGTCGGCGATGCGGCCGGGCGCTCCGAGGTCGTTGTCGGTGGCGGCCCGCCACAGGGTGAGGGTCGGACCGTCGACGGGCTGCGTGCCGAGGGCGACGAGCGCCCCCGAGCGTGCCGACAGCGTGGCGGGACCGACACGAAGGATGTCGCCGTCTTGATGCGGCGCCAGCGCGGGGCGGTGCGCCGGCGTCACCGCGAGCGTGCCCGCCTGCTGCCACGCGATCTCGTGCCCGGCGGGTGCCCACGGGGCATCCTCGGTCAGCACGACCGACACGGTGAGCAGTGCACCCTCCGCCGCTTCGGTCGGCAACTCCACGACGCCGCTCTCGTGCGGTGCGATCGACCCGAGGGACACCTCGCCCTCCGCCCGCGCCTGCGGGTTGCCGGGGTCTTCCGTGCGCCAACGTAGGCGATACGACGATCCCAGGTCGGCGAAGTCGAACAGGTTCCGCAGTGTCACGCTGCGTCGCGTGGGGTCGATGTCGATCTCGACCGGCTCGATCACCTTCTTGTAGTCGAGCAGTCCGGGGCGCGGCACGCGGTCGGCATCCACCAGCCCGTCGGTCACGAAGTTGCCGTCGTGGAAGTCCTCGCCGAAGTCACCGCCGTAGCCGAACCCCGGCCGCGGGGAACGCCCCGCGCGACGGTCGAAGGGCGCGAAGCGGATGCCGTGCTCCGCCCATTCCCACACGAATCCGCCCTGCGCGCGGGGATGGGTGCGGAAGATGCGCTCGTACTCGTCGAGCCCGCCCGGCCCGTTGCCCATCGCGTGCGCGTACTCGCACAGCAGGAACGGCAGGTGCGCGCGGTGCTCCTGCTCGGCGGGGTCAGCCAGCGCAGGCTGGGTCTCGTCGAGGATCGAGAGGATCTCGTCGGGGTGCGCGTACATGCGCGAGTGCACGTCCTGATAGTGACAGCGCAGCTCACCCTCGTAGTGGATGAGGCGCTCGGGGTCGCGTTCCTTGGTCCAGCGGGCCATCGCCTCGAGGTTCCGGCCCGTGCCCGACTCGTTGCCGAGCGACCACATCACGATGCAGGCGTGGTTCTTGTCGCGTTCGACCGTGCGGACCATGCGCTCGAGGTAAGCGGGAGCCCACACCGGATCGTCGCTCGGGTTACCCACCCAGCCGACGTTGCCGAACCCGTGCGATTCGAGGTCGCACTCGTCGATCACCCAGAACCCCAGTTCATCGGCGAGATCGAGCAGGTCGGGGTGAGGCGGGTAGTGCGCCGTGCGGATGGCGTTGATGTTGTGCTGCTTCATCAGGCGCAGATCGAGTTCGAGGGTCTCGCGCGGCACGACCCGGCCGAGGTCGGGGTGGTGCTCGTGTCGGTTCACGCCGCGGAAGCGGATGCGGCGACCGTTGACCACGATGAGCGAGTCGGTGAGCGTCACGGTGCGGAAACCGAGGCGCAGCGTCGCCGTTTCCGTCGGGGTGCGGACGTGCGCCGTGTACAGCATCGGTTCTTCCGCAGACCACGGCCGTACTGCGAGCCCGTCGTACATCGTGCCCGCCGACAGGCCCGCGAGGCCGAGCTCGGGGATGTCGATCGCCACCTCGGACGCGTCGCTCAGCACGTCGATGCGGAGCGTGCCGGTGCCGCGAACATGATCCCAGCCGGCGTGCGCGAACACGTCGACGATGCCTCCCGCGCGGCGTTCGAGCAGGGTGACCGAGCGGATGATGCCCGGCAGCCACCACATGTCCTGGTCTTCGAGATAGCTGGCCGCGCTGTACTGCGCGACGCGGACGGCCAGCACGTTCCCGGTCGCGGAGAGGATGCCCGTGACGTCGAACTCCTGCATGAGGCGCGACCCGCGCGTCGAGCCGAGGAAGCGGCCGTTCAGCCAGACATCGCCGGTCGAGTCGATGCCGTCGAAGCGCAGCGCAGCGCCGGCGGCGAGGGCCTCGTCGGCGTCGAAGTGGAGCACGTAATCGCCGATGAGGTTCTCGTCGGGCACATACGGCGGGTCGATCGGGAACGGGTAGTGGTGGTTCGTGTAGATGGGCAGCCCGTAGCCGTGCATCGGCCAGCTGGAAGGCACCGGCAGGGTGTCCCAGTCGTCGGGATCGGCGAGCGTGGCTAGTGCGGCCAGGTCGTCGGGGGCGTCGGCAAGAGACGGAGAGACCCGGAACCGCCAGGCGCCGTCGAGAGAGAGCGTCGCGGCGTCGGTGGTGAAACGCGCCCGCGGGGGAAGGGTCCCGGTGCCGGGCGAGGGATCGTCCAGGGCGAGGGGGCACGTGGAGGCGGGGGCTTCGGTCAGCGTCATTGCGGGTCCTGAGATCGAGGTCGGGCGCACGCCCGTGGTCGCGTCAGAAGCTAGTGTAGAGCAAACGGTTGTTCAAATCTCATCGGCGAGAGGCTGACATGGTCTACGACAGCAACGGCTGGTTCGACACGGCGTTCGCACCCGCGCCTCTGATGCTCATCCTGCGCGGCCTCGGAGCCCGGCGGTCGGTGGAGCTGTCGGAGCGGGGCTGGGGCCTGGGTATCGGGATCGTCGAGGTGCCGCTGCAGACCGATGCCGACGCCGACGCTCTGCGTGCTGTCGTCGCGGCGGCGGCGGCCCGTGGCCTGGTGGCGGGCGCGGGCACGATCGTCGACGCCGCCGGAGTGCGGCGAGCCGCGGAGTGCGGCGCGGCCTTCACGGTTGCGCCGGGAACCGACCCGGAGGTGTTGGACGAGTCTGCCCGGCTGGGCGTTCCGCACCTGCCCGGGGTTGCCACGCCCAGCGAGGTGCAGGCCGTGCAGCGCCGCGGCCTGCGGTGGGCGAAGGCGTTCCCCGCGGCTCGGCTCGGCTCGGCGTGGTTCCGCGACATGCATGGGCCCTTCCCCGACATGCGCTTCGTCGCGACCGGCGGGATGTCCGCGCATAACGCGGCGGAGTTCCTCGCCGCGGGCGCGCGCGTCGTGGCGGTCGGCTCGGCGATCGAGGACGAGGCGCAGATCCCTGCGCTTGCGGCACTGGTGCGAGACCGATGAGCCCGCAGCATGCGCACGGCGCGGAGGGCTACGACGTCGTCACGCTCGGCGAGACCATGATCCAGCTCTCGCCCGGCGCCGAGACCCTGGCCGAGGCATCCTCTCTGCGCGTCGGCATCGGCGGCGCCGAGTCGAACCTCGCGTGCCTGCTCGCCGCAGCCGGTGTGCGGGTGGCGTGGGTGAGCGCCGTCGGCGATGATCCCTTCGGCCGCCGTATCGTCGACGAGATCGCCGCGTACGGTGTGGAGGTCGGGGGTGTGCGCACGCGAACGGATGCCCCGACCGGCCTGTACGTGAAAGAGCCGCAGCCCGGCGGCACGCGCGTCCACTACTACCGCGCCGGGTCGGCCGCGGCGCGGCTCGGGCCCGGCGACCTGTCGCGGCTGCCTCTCGCCGGCGCCCGCGTGCTGCACCTCACCGGCATCACCCCCGCCCTGTCGGCGTCGTGCGCAGACCTCGTCGAGGCGTCGATCACGGCGGCCCGCGCCCACGGGGTGCTGGTCACCTTCGACGTCAATCACCGCCCGAAGCTGTGGCCCGATCGTCGCCGTGCGGCAGACGCGCTGGCGCGACTGGCCAGGCAGTGCGACCTCGTACTCGTCGGGCGCGACGAGGCGGAAGCGCTCTGGGGCACAGACACCGCGCGTGACGCCGCAGACTGCCTCGGCGTCGCTCACCTGGTCGTCAAGGATGGTGCGATCGGCGCGACGTCGTTCCGCCACGGCGAGGAAGAGGTCTTCGTGGCCGCCCCCCGTGTCGATGTCGTCGAGCCGGTGGGGGCGGGGGATGCCTTTGCGGCGGGGTACCTGCACGCGCTGTGTGCGGGGGGCGACGAGCGGGATCGTCTGACGGCGGGCCACCGCTTCGCGGCTCTCGCACTCGGTGCCCACGGCGACCTGCCGAGTGTCGCCGCGGCCCGCGCGGCCCTCGCCCACCGGATCGGCTGAGAAGAAGAGCAACCGGTAGCATCGTCTCGACCACTCGTTGAAGGAGACCATGGCCGAGAACGTGACCCTCAAAGACGTGGCGGCCGTGGCTGGAGTCTCGGTGTCCACCGCGTCGCGCGTGCTCAACGGCACGGGGCGGGTCTCGGAAGAGACGCGTGAGCGGATTCTCCTCGCTGCCCGCCGCCTGCGGTTCCAGCCCAACGCCCTGGCCAGATCGTTCGCGACCGGGCGCAGTCTGACGGTCGGCATCCTCGCCAAGTCGGCGCTGTCGACCTTCACCATGCCCGTGCTGATCGGTGCGACCGCCGTCTTGGGAGCAGAGGATCTCGCCGCGCTCACCTACAACATGAGCGTCAGCCGGGCCAAACAGGACGAGCAGCTGGCGAAGCTGCTGTCGCGTCACGTCGATGGCATCCTCGTCATCGGCGACGGCATGCGCGAGCGCACCCGCTCGGTCACCGCGAACTTCACCGTGCCGGTCGTCTATGTCTTCGGCCCGAGCGATGACGACGACGATGTCGTCTTCGTTCCCGACAACCGCCAGGCCGGGCGTCTCGCCGGCGAGCACCTGCTCTCGCTCGGGCGACGCCACATCGCGCACATCACGGCGTCGGCGGATGCCGCCGCCGACGAGCGCGCCGCCGGGCTGCACGAGGTGCTCGCGGCAGCCGGTGTCGAACTCGTCGGCGGAGCGCCCCTGCGAGGCGATTGGACGACCGAGTGGGGCACACACGCCATGCGGCGCCTGCTCGAGTCGGGCCAGCGGGTCGACGGAGTGTTCTGCGGTGACGACTGGATCGCGCTGGGCGCGAGCGCAGCGCTGCGCGATGCGGGCCTGCGCACCCCCGACGATGTCGCCCTGATCGGCTTCGACAACATCGGGACCCTGGTCGATCGTCCGGCGCACCTGCTGTCGACCATCGACCCCCAGCTGTCCGAGCTCGGCGAGGCCGCAGCCCTGCATCTGCTCGACGCGATGCGCGGAGGGCCCGTGCTCAGCGGGCACCAGCTCCTCCCCTGTGTGCTCGTGCCGGGTGAGTCGACGATCGGTCGTGCGCGCGGAGCCCGCGACGGCGTCGAGGCGCTGACCGGCCTCTGACCGCCCTTCCTCCCGAGGCGATGACCCTCGGCAGCGGTTCTCTGACGCGACTTTGCGCAACCGTTACCATTCACACTGAGAATGGCGTTGACATCCGCCCGACACACTGGCATGCTCAACAGAGCAAACGGTTGCGCATCAGCAAAGCGACGTTTGTCCATCAGTGGATCACAAGGGAGTTTCCATGAAGAACAGCAGCATCGTGCGGATCGCTGCCGTCGCCGGGGCCTTCGGCCTCGTGCTGGCAGGCGCGACCGCATGTTCGGGATCCGGCGGTGCCGGACAGTCCGGGGACGGCAAGCTCACGCTCACCGTCGGCAACGAACCCCCTGCCGACCAGAAAGAGCAGCGCGCAGCGTTCCTCAAGCAGGTCGCGGATTTCGAGAAGCAGAACCCCGACATCAAGATCGAGCCGAGCGACTGGACGTATGACGGCCAGCAGTTCCAGACCCAGCTCGCCGGCGGTACCCTGCCGATCGTGCTCAGCGCGCCGCTGACCGAGCCGCCCGCACTCATCGCCAACAAGCAGGCCGCCGACATCACCGACGCCGCCAAGAGCGCGGGTCTGCTCGATGAGCTGAACCCCGACCTGGTCAACCTGGTCAGCGACGGGGGTCGTGTGTACGGCGTGCCGACGTGGGCGTACGCGCTCGGCATCGCCTACAACCGCGACCTGTTCAAGGCCGCCGGTCTCGACCCCGATGCCGGTCCCGCCTCGTGGGACGACGTCCGCTCCGACGCGAAGGTCATCAAGGAGAAGACCGGCCAGGCCGGCTATGCACAGCTCGCCGCGAAGAACTGCGGTGGATGGCTGCTCACCGCGATGACCTACAGCTTCGGCGGCCGGGTGGTCGACGACTCGAACAAGAAGGCGATCTTCGCCGACGAGCCCGAGATGGGCGAAGCGCTGCAGCTGATCCACGACATGAAGTGGGTCGATGGCACGCTGCCCGAGCAGACCCTGTACGACTGCGAGAACATCCAGCCCGACTTCGCCGCCGGCAAGATCGGCATGACGCTCAAGGCCGACTTCATCCCGGCGACGCAGCAGTACGGCATGTCTCCCGATGCGTTCGGCTACGCGGGCATCCCCGCGGCATCCGACGGCAAGCACAGCACGCTGTCCGGTGGTGGCATCGCGTTCATCTCGCCGAAGGCATCCGAGGCGGAGATCGAAGCGGGTCTGAAGTACATCAAGTTCATGAACCTGCAGAAGTACTTCGACGAGGATCTCGCCGTCGCGAACGCGAAGGCGGCCAAGGCCGACAACGCCGTCTACGAGCAGCCCGGTCTCGCCCCCGTGAGCAGCGAGCAGTACGACACCTTCCTCGGCTGGATCGAGCCCTACTCGATCATTCCGTTCTCGAACTGGGCGCCGTACCGCGAGTCACTGCCGGGCACGACCCTCGTTCCGGAGCCGAAGTACCAGGGCCAGGCGATCTACGCCGAGCTCGACAACGTGATCCAGGCGGTCCTCACCGACCAGAACGCCGACATCGCGAAGCTCCTGAAGGATGCCCAGGAGCGCGCCAACGCGCTGCTCGCCGCATCCTGACCCGACTCCCCGGGGCGGCGTGCTCGCCGCCCCGGGGGTCCACCCTCAGTACGAAAACGATTGAGACACCGATGTCCAGCACCCTCGCCCCGCTCCCACCCGCCTCTCTCGACTCCGCGACACCGCCGCCCGTTCCCCGGCACCGCCGCGTCTCATGGCGCAGCTGGCAGCGGGGCGGCGGGCTCGCAGCGCTTGTGATCGCGTTGCCGGGCATCCTCGTCTTCGTCTTCTTCTCGTGGATCCCGATCGGGCGAAGCCTGGTCATGGCCTTTCAGAAGACGAACTTCATCGACAGCTCGTGGGTCGGCTGGGCGAACTTCAGCTACGTGCTGAGTGACCCGACCCTCGCCCTCGCCGTGCGCAACACCCTCTGGTTCACGGTCCTGTCGATCGTGATCGGATTCCCGCTGCCGCTGTTCCTGGCCGTCTTCATGGCCGAGCTGCGCCGTCGCCGCGGCATCTTCACGATCCTGGCCTATCTGCCCACGGTGATCCCGCCGATCGCGGCGATCCTCCTCTGGCGGACCTTCTACGACCCGTCGCCGAACGGCACGTTCAACCAGATCGCCGGCATGTTCGGCCTCGGCCCGTTCCTGTGGCTCAACTCTCCCCAGGCCGCCATGCCCCTCATCGTCGTCGAGGCGGTGTGGGCGGGCTTCGGCGGCACCGTCATCATCTACATCGCGGCCCTCGTGGGCGTCCGCACCGAGCTCTACGAGGCGGCCGAACTCGACGGGGCCGGCATCTGGCGACGCGTCTGGCACGTGACGCTGCCGCAACTGCGCGGCATCATCATCGTGCTGCTGCTGCTGCAGATCATCGGCGTGATGCAGGTGTTCTCTGAGCCGTACGTCTTCACCGGAGGTGGACCGAACAACGCGACGGTCACCGTGCTCATGCTGATCTTCCGCTACGGGTTCGAGCAGAACAACTACGGCGCCGCGACGGCTCTCAGCGTCTTGCTCGCGCTGGCACTGGGCATCGTCTCGGTCATCTACCACTTCGCGACCCGGAAGGTGGCCCAGTCATGAGCATGGACCGCAGCATCCTGTCGCCGACCGACCGGAAGTCCCGTTCGGTCCGGATCTGGTTCTTCGTCATGACCCTCGGCATCGGCGTGTTCCTGGTGATCTCCGGACTCGCCCCCCTCGCCTGGCTGCTGAAGGCGTCACTGTCCACGTCTCAGGACATCCTTCGCGATCCGCTCGCGCTCTTCCCGCAGAGCGGCCTGCACTTCGAGAACTTCGCGCTCGCCTGGACGAAGGCGAGCGTCGGCGTCGCCATCTGGAACAGCATCGCGCTGGCGCTCGGGGTGATCGTGGTCAACGTGGTCATCGCCATCAGCCTCAGCTACGTGCTCAGCGTGCTGCGGCCGCGGTGGGCGGGGGTGCTCGAAGGAGCGATCCTCGCCACCCTCTTCATCCCCGGCGTCGTCGCGCTCGTGCCGCTGTACCTCACCGTGTTGAACGTGCCCGGGTTCAACGTGAACCTCCTCAACACCTATTGGGCGGTGTGGCTCCCCTCGGCCGCGAGCGCGTTCAACGTCCTGGTGGTGAAGCGGTTCTTCGACGGCATCCCCCGTGAGCTGTTCGAGGCGGCCCGCGTCGACGGCGCCGGCCCGTGGCGGGTTCTCTGGTCGATCGTGCTGCCGCTGTCGAAGCCGATCATCGGCGTGATCGCGATCTTCGCGGGCTTCGGCGCCTGGAAAGACTTCCTCTGGCCGAAGCTCGTGCTTCCCTCGCCCGATCTGCAGCCGATCTCGGTGTCTCTCGTGAACATGGCGCGCAACACCGACCTCTCCGTGCAGATGGCCGCGCTGCTGCTCGCGCTCATCCTGCCGCTCGCGCTGTTCATCATCTTCCAGCGGCAGTTCCTCGCGGGGGTCGCCATGACCGGCGGAGTCAAAGAGTGAGCACGACAGCAGAGCCCCGCCGTCCGCAGCGGGTGCTGGTGACGGGTGCGGCAGGCGAGATCGGCACCGTGCTCGTGCCCGAACTGCGCGGCCAGGGCATCGCGGTGACCGGACTCTCGCTGCATGAACCGCTGCACCACGAGTGCGACCGCTTCGTCGTGGGTGACGTGACCGATGTGGATGCCGTGGACGCGGCCCTGCGCGACGTCGACACCGTCGTGCATCTCGCCGCGATCCCCCACCCCGACCACGGCAGCCCGTACCGCATCTTCCGGACGAACACGAGCGGCACGTTCAACGTCCTCGAGCAGGCCGCCGCGCGCGGCATCGACCGCGCGGTCGTCGCCAGCAGCGTCAACGCGTCGGGACTGACCTTCAACCCGCATCCCGTGGTGCCGGCGTACTACCCCATCGACGACGCGATCCCGACCGACATCGCCGACGCGTACTCGCTCTCCAAGAACACGGGTGAGCAGATCGCCGAGATGGCGCACCGGGCGTGGGGCATCGACGTGGTGTCGATCCGCTTCCCGCTCGTCAAAGACCTCGCCGTGCTGCGCGATGCCGCCGCCCGCATGCGGTCGACAGTGGCGTGGGGTGCGCGTGAGGGATGGGGCTATCTCGACAACCGCGATGCGCTGCGGATCCTCCAGCTCGCCGCCACGGTGCCGCTGAGCGGCTCGCACGTGGTCTGCGCGACCGCGGCCGACACGCTCATCGAGACGCCCACCGAGGTGGCGATCTCGCAGGCCGCGCCGACGGCGCGCGTGCGCAAGCCGCTGCCCGGGCGGACGTCCGCGATCGACGGCGCGCGCGCCGAAGAGCTGCTCGGCTTCGTCCCCCGGTTCTCGATCTTCGACGACGGATGGACGGTGCCCGCGCCCCGTGCCGCGGTGATCGGATGACCGCCCCGAGTGTCCCGAGTGTCGCAGTGCAGCCCTGGGCCGCCCGCGACGACGTGCGCATCACCCGGGTGCGGGCGATCGCGACCGCCCCCGAAGGCACCGCGTTGGTCGTGGTGAAGGTCGAGACGAACATCGACGGGCTCTACGGCCTGGGCTGCGCGACGTTCACCCAGCGCTGGCGATCGGTCGTCTCGTACGTCGACGATCACCTCGCCCGGCTCGTGGTGGGGCGCTACCCCGGCGACATCGAAGACATCCTGCGGGTCTGCCGCCTGACCGCCTACTGGCGCGACGGCGGTGTCGCGAACAACGCCCTCTCGGGCATCGACATGGCGCTCTGGGACATCGCGGGCAAGCGCGCGGGCATGCCCGTTCACGAACTCGTCGGTGGGCGTGCCCGGGCCGCGGCCGACACCTACATTCACGCCGGAGGGGCGAGCATCGACGCCACCCTCGACGAGGCCGAAGGATATATCGCGCAGGGCTGGCGACACGTGCGCCTGCAGGTCGGCCAGCCGGGCACCGGATCGTACGGCGCGCCCGCGATCGATGAGCCGACGGATGCCTGGGCGTACCCCGACGGGTGGGATGTCGAGGATTACCTGCGTCGTACGCCTCGGCTGTTCGCCGCCGCCCGCGACCGTCTCGGCGGCGACGTGCGGCTGCTGCACGACAGCCACTCTCGCCTCACCCCGAAGCAGGCCGTGCTGTTGGCGCGGTCGCTTGAGCCGTACCGGCTGTTCTTCCTCGAAGACGTGCTCGCGCCCGAGTTCTGGCACCGCCTGCCCGAGGTGCGCCGCGACAGCCCCGTGCCCCTCGCCGTCGGCGAGCTCGCGACGTCGGCGGCGACCGCGGGTCGCCTCATCGCCGACGGCGGCGTCGACCTGATCCGCTGCCACATCTCTGCGATCGGCGGGTTCACGCCCGCGCTGAAGCTCGCGGCGCTCGCCGAGCATTTCGGCGTGCGCACCGCCTGGCATGCACCGGGCGACACCTCGCCGGTGGGCGCGGCGGCGAACGTCGCGCTGGATGTGACCTCGCCCGCGTTCGGAATCCAAGAGGCACATGTCTACAACGACGCGACGCACGAGGTCTTCCCCGGAACGCTCGTGATCGAGAACGGCTGGATCCGGCCGAACGAGGCGCCCGGCTGGGGCATCGACCTTGACGAGAAGGCGGCCGCGCGGCATCCGGCTGAGCTCTCCGGCCACGACATCTGGGCGGCGGCCAACCGCTCGCCTGACGGAGGAGTGAACTTCCCCTGATGAAGATCGTCGACGTCGAGACATTCGTCCTCAATAACCGCCGCATGCTCGTCAAGGTCTCCACGGACGAGGGCGTCGCGGGATGGGGTGAGCCGATCCTGGAGAACTGGGCGCTGACCTGTGAACAGGCCGTCCTGCGCATGCGCGAGCTTCTCGTCGGGCAGGATCCGCTGCAGATCACCCGTCTGTGGCAGATCCTCGCCCGTGGCGGCTTCTATCGAGGTGGCCCCATCTTCGGATCTGCCGTCGCCGGCCTCGACCAGGCCCTGTGGGATCTGAAAGGGCGCTGGCTGGGAGTGCCCATCCACGATCTGTTGGGCGGCACGGTGCGCGACCGCATGCGGGTCTACGCGCACGGCGGGGGCGAGTTCCGCGCCGGCGATCCAGAGCGTGTTCGCGCCCTGGTAGTGGACGGGTACACCCTGATCAAGATCGCGCCGCCAGGGCCACGCGGATTCATCGACACCCCGGCGGCTCTGGGCGCCTTCGTCGACCAGTTCGCCGAGTTGCGCGACATCGTGGGCCCCGAGGTCGATCTCGCGATCGACGCGCACGGGCGACTCTCGATTTCGGGCGTGATCCGTCTGCTGGCGGAGCTGGAGCCGCTGCGACCCGCCTTCGTCGAAGAGCCGCTCCGGCCGGAGCACTCCGCCCGGATCGCGGATGTCGTGCGGTCGACGTCTGTGCCGATCGCCACGGGTGAGCGCTTGTTCGATCGGTACGAGTTCCGCACCGTCCTCGAGTCGGGCATCGCCATCGCTCAGCCCGATCCGTCGCACGCGTTCGGGATCACCGAATGTTTTCGCATCGCCACGCAGGCCGAGATCTACGACGTGCAGATCGCCCCGCACTGTCCGCTGGGGCCGGTCTCCCTCGCCACGTGTCTGCAGCTCGACTTCGCTGTGCCGAACGCCTACGTCCAGGAGATGACGGTCGATCTGAGCGAGGGCAGCATCGACCGCGACATCCTTCTGAACCCCGAGGTGCTCGACGTGGTAGACGGCCACATCGCCCGTCTGACCGGGCCGGGGCTCGGCGTCGACATCGATGAGGATGCCGTGCGTTCCCGCGTCGCCGCGGGGGCGCTCGACCCGGGCAGCCCGATGTGGTTCGCCGCCGACGGGAGCTTTGCGGAGTGGTGATCACGACCGTCGACGACGCCACCGAGGAGCGCGGAGGTTGCGGATGCCTGAGCTGATCAGCGGTCACACGCGCGTGCGTGTGGAGCGCCAGGGTGCGCGGATCGCCTCGCTCGTCGTGCGGGGCGTGGAGCTGCTGTGGACCGCGCCGTGGGCCGAGATCTGGGACGGTGACGACGTCGGCGACGAGGTGGCTGTGGGCTACCCGGCATCCGACTCGAACGCGGAGTGGCACCGCCGCTACCCCGGGGGCTGGCACACGATGGTGCCGAATGCGGGCGACGCGGCGGTCGTCGACGGCATCGAGCATCCGTTCCACGGCGAAGCGGCGTGGCGTCGCTGGGCGCTCGTGCGGGCGGATCGCTCATCGTGCACCCTGCGGATCGCGCTGCGCACCGTTCCGCTGATCATCGAGCGGACCGTGTCGGCCGTCGACGGGGGCGTGTGGGTGACCCAGCGCGTCACCTCGTACGGCGCCGCCGAGACCTTCTTCACCTGGGTGGAACACCCGACGCTCGACGCGGCGATCCTCTCGCCCGCGACCCGCGTGCTGGTCGGCGGGCGCGACAGCGGGGTGCGGGTGCCGGCGCCCGATCGATCCCACGCCGGCATGACGACCGTCCCCGACGAGGAGGGCGTCGTGATCGTCGACGACTCCGAGCGCGGCCTGCGGATCACCCTGACCACCGACTGCGAGCTCTTCCCGCTGCTGCAGATCTGGCAGGAGCATCGCGCGGGCCAAGGAGAGCCCTGGTGGGGAGTCGTGGATGCCTTGGCCATCGAGCCGTCCGCGGCCGCGTACGGCACGCGTCAGGCGGGCGACGCGCTCGGTCCGCTGCGGCTCGGCCCGGGGGAGTCGATCGAGGCGACCTTCACGCTGACGGCGGTGGTCGAGAGGTGATCAGCCGCGGCGCTCACGCCGAGGCATCGGCCAGGAGCGCCAGCGCGGCCGCACGAGAGGGCATGGCGGTCTGAGCGCCCACGCGCGTCGTGGCGAGCGCGGCAGCGGCCGAGGCGTGGCGCAGGCCCCCGCCGAGCGGAACCCGCGCGGCGAGCTCGGCGGCCAGAACGCCGCAGAACGTGTCGCCGGCTCCGGTCGCGTCGACCGGATCGATGCGCACGGCGGGCGTGCGGTGGATGCCATCGCCGTCGGCGGTGACGGAACCTGCCGCGCCCAGCGTGACGACCACGACCGCGGGGCCGAGCCCGCGCAGCCGCGCCGCGCGCTCGGTGGCGTCTGCCCCCTCTGGATCGAGCCGTGCGGCTTCGGTCTCGTTGACGATGAGCACGTCGGTGAGCGTCAGCAGACGGACAAGGGTCGCGCCCGGGCCATCCTGCAGCGGCGAGGCCTGCAGCGGCGAGGCGTTCAGCACCACGCGCACGCCCGCGGCGCGCGCGCTCTGTGCGGCGGCCAGCGCGGTGGCGACGGGGATCTCCAACTGCAGCACCACCGTGTCAGCTTCGGCGATTCGCTGCTCGGCCGCGTCACCCGCGGTGATCACGGCCGGTGTCAGCGCCGCGTTCGCGCCCGAGACGACGGTGATGGTGTTCTCACCCCCGCCCTCGACGACGATCAACGCGAGGCCTGTCGCACTCTCCGCGACGGTCGACACCAGGGACGTGTCCACCCGAGCGCCCAAGAGCGCCGCGCGCGCGGCGTCGCCGAAGGCATCCTCCCCCACGGCTCCGATGAGGCTGACGGACGCACCCCAGCGGGCAGCGGCGACCGCCTGATTGGCTCCCTTGCCCCCGGGGCGCTGGTACGACGCGCTCGCAAGCACGGTCTCGCCGCGGGCCGGAAGGCGCTCGACGTCGGCGAACAGATCGACGTTGATGCTGCCGACCACGACGACCCGCGCGGCCGTCACGACGCGACCCGCGTGAGGACGACCTCGACGGGCCCACCCGTGGGCACGTCCGCCCACGCCAACGGCCCGGCGGTCGTGACGTCGAGCTGCTCGCCGGCGACGTAGGCCAGGGTGGGGCCGGTGCGCCCGGGGTCTTCGTACCAGCCGAAGCGCCCTCCGTCGGCGAGCCGCACGCGGACGGTGCGGGCGTCGGTGGACACCCCTGTCATCGCCCGCGATCCGTTGAACTTGTCGAGCAGGCCCAGCAGGGCGATGCCGTCCTCGACGGGCGCCACCGTGACGATCTCCCACCCGAGCGCGGGCAGGGCGATGGTCAGGTCGCGGCCATCGCCACCGTCGCTGCGCACGACCGAGCCGCTGCGGCGGTGGTAGAGCACGTGCGGCCCCACGCCGAGCCCGCGCACGTCGCTCGCGGCATAGCTGCCCGATGCCGGCGCCGGCGCCGAGCCGTCCCAGGCGCAGCTGAACAGCCCGAGCACGCCGATCGGCCCGCGCAGGCCCTCGACCTCGTTGCTGTTCTCGACGATCGTGACCACGGGCTTCTCGCGCCCGTCCACGAACACGTTCCGACGTGCGATGCGCGCGGGGCGGGCGCTGCGCAGCACCGAGCCGTCGCTGAGCATGAGGCGCCGCAGCAGCGCGGCGTCTTGCCGACCCGGCTTGTCGCTCACGTAGACCGGCCCTCCGCTGATCGCTCGGGCAGCCGCGTGGAACGCGCCGGCGTCGTGACCCGACTGGAACATATCCCAGTCGCACAGCGCGAACGTCGACGACCAGAGGCTGTTCACCGCGTTGTCGAAGATGTGCCGACCATGGGTCTCGGGTTCATCGGGGAAGAAGTCCTGCGACGAGCGCCAGGCGGTCGCCCGGTCGAGGTGATAGGCGAGGCTCACGCTGTGGCTCATGCAGTGCAGGCTCTCGCCCCCGAAGTGCCGATCGACCGAGCTCTGCAGGGCGTCCTGGTAGGCGGCGTCGAGCGCGGTGGGGGGCACCTCGGCGGTCGCGAAGTGCTCCATGGCGCCCTGGTTGTCGACCTTGACCATGTCGACGCCCTGCGCGCGCAGGCCCGCGTGATAGTCGTCGAAGAACCGAGCCGCGTGATCCGGATGCACGAGGCCGCGGCGCCGGATGCCGGCGACGGCGGGCGTCCCGGCATCCTGCTCCGTCTCGACGATCCGGTAGCGCTCGCCCAACGCGCTGTCGGGGTCGACCCCCTGCCAGTAGCCCTGCAGCGTGTGCCAGACGCCGAAGACATCCACGCCATGGTCGCGCTTGGCGGCCTCGACGAGGGGAGCGAGCCCGTCGGGAAAGCGCTCGGCGACGGTGCCGAAGCCCTGCAGCATCTCGTCGGCCACGGGCTGCCACCCCGCGTCGAGGATGACGGTGCGCGGGGGGATCCCCAGTTCGGCGAACGTGCGCAGGCCCCCGAGTACCTTCTCGGCCGTGACCTCTTCATAGAAGGCATCCCACGTGCACCAGCCGAAGTTCTCGACCCAGCGGGGCGCGGGCTTGTCGGCGCGCAGCCGGAAGGTGCCGAGGCGTTCGGCGAGGCGGGCTACGGCCCACTCGATGACGAGCGCGGGGTCGTCGCCGTGCGAGAAGATCGCCGCGAGCGCCGCGTCGGGCGCGGGATCGAGGCCCACGCCGCGCAGCGACCAGCCGTCGGGGCCGCCGTGAAGGAGTGTGCGGGTGTCGCCGTCGATCGTCGGCAGCAGGGCCGTCACGGTGCCGTCGGCCAGCTCGGAGAGCAGTAGGAAGTACTCGCCGTCGGGCGCGCTGCGCCCGTCGTCGTCGCCGAAGGCGGGGCGAGGCCACCAGGGGAGGTACCGCTCGAGCGCCATCCAGCGCCCGGTCGGCGCGGCGATCGCTGCGCCACGGGCGCGAGCGGCGGCAGGAAGGGTGACCCAGGCGCCGGAGATCTGCTCGCCTTCGGTGGAGGCAGAGGACGCGAGGAGGCTTGCGGGGATCGGCTCGACCTCAGCGTCGGCGATCGTCGGGAAGTGCTGCACGCAGACCACCCTAGACCGCCGGGGCAAAAGATGCGCAATCGTTTGCTCTGATACCGTGGCTCCAGCTGATCAGGAAGGCCGACGATGACCCGATCCGACGATGCGGCGCCCCACGTGCGCATCGACGTACCGCACGCGACCGATGCGGTCCCGGGCCCTCGACCGCGCATCGGCTGGCTGCTGCCGGGGCCGGCCGTGCCGGATGTCCCGGCGTTCGCGCACTGGCGGCTCACTCGGGAGGACAGGACCCGTGAGCACGCGGTGCTCTCCGGCCACGATCGCGGCGGCGCGAGCTGGCCGTTCGCCCCTCTCGTGCCCCGTCAACGGGTCGAGCTCGAGGTGCGCGTGAGCCGGGAGACCGCGGATGCCTCGGGGGTCGCTCGCGGGGCTGACGCCGCCGATACTCAGGACGACGCAGCGTGGGGCCCGTGGAGCGAGCCGCGCCGAGTGTGGGCCGGGTTCCTCGCCGAGGGTGAGTGGACAGCGGCATCCCTCACCGCCTCTGCTCCCGAGCATCGGGCGCAGCCGGTGGTGCTGCGGCGCACGCTGACCGTGCGCGGCGATCTCGTGCGCGCGACGCTGTACGCGTCGGCGGTGGGGGTCTACCAGGCGTCGATCGGCCTCGCCGACGTCGACGACCAGGTCATGAAGCCGGGGTGGACCTCGACGCGCCGCGCGATCCACGAATCGACCGACGTGACGGCGCTGCTCGCCCCCGGGCGCCATGCCCTCACCGTCCGTCTTGCGGGCGGCTGGGGCACCGAGCTGTTCGGCTGGACCCCCGATGACCCGCGCGCTCTCCCCCAACCCGTCTTCGCGGCCCAGCTCGTACTCGAGTACGCCGACGGCGCGCGCGAGACCGTCGTCACCGACGCGCAGTGGCGCTGGGCTCCGGGCCCGATCACGGCGAGCGGGCTGTACGCCGGTGAGGACTACGACGCGCGTCGCGCGCTGCGCGATGCGGCGGGTCGCGAGCCGTCCCACCCCGACTTCGACGACTCCACCTGGGCCGCCGCGGCGACAGCGCCGCAGGAGATCCCCGCTCCCGAGGCGCGGACCTCGCCGGTGGTCCGGCGCATCGAAGAGCTCGCCGTGCGCGAGGTCATCATGAGCCCGAGCGGCCGGACGATCCTCGATTTCGGGCAGAACCTGGTCGGCCGCGTGCGCCTCACGGTGCGCGGCGAGGCGGGTACGACGGTCACGCTGCGGCACGCCGAGGTGCTCGAGAATGGCGAGCTGGGCACGCGTCCGCTGCGGCAGGCAGCGCAGACCGACCGCTACACCCTCGCGGGCGCGGGCGACGAGGTGTGGGAGCCCGAGTTCACCTTCCACGGCTTCCGCTACGTGGAGGTCGACGGCTGGCCCGGCACGCTCGATCCGTCGGGCTTCACCGCCGTCGTCATCCACAGCGACATGGCGCGCACCGGCACGTTCGAGACGTCCCATCCGCTCGTGCAGAAGCTGCACGACAACGTGGTCTGGGGGTTGCGGGGCAACTTCCTCTATCTTCCGACCGACTGCCCGCAGCGCGACGAGCGCCTGGGCTGGACGGGCGACATCCAGGTCTTCGCGCCGACCGCGAGCTTCCTCTACGACGTGCGCGGCTTCCTCGACTCGTGGCTGGTCGATCTCGCGCTCGACCAGCTGAGCGACGGCGTCGTGCCGTTCGTCATCCCGAACGTCTTCGGCACGACCCGGCCCGCCGCCGCGTGGGGCGATGCCGCGACCGTCGTGCCCTCGGTGCTTTACGAGCGATTCGCCGACGAGGCCGTGCTCGCCCGGCAGCTCCCCAGCATGCGGGCCTGGGCAGATCGCCTCGAGCAGCTCGCCGACGAGCGACACCTCTGGGAGGGGATGTTCCAGTTCGGCGACTGGCTCGACCCCGATGCGCCCCCGAACCAGGCCGAGCGCGCCAAGGTCGACCCCGACATCGTGGCATCCGCCTACCTCTTCCGGTCGCTTGCGTTGGTCGCACGCGCGGCCGAGATCGTGGGCGATCACGCTCTCGCGGGCGACTACCGCGAGCGGGCCGAAAGTGTGCGCGCCGCGTTCGTGCACGAATACGTCACGCCCGCGTACCGGATGATGTCGGATGCCCCGACCGCCTACGCCCTCGCGATCGTCTTCGATCTCGTCACCGACGCCGAGGGGCGTGCCGCGCTGGGTCGGCGCCTGGCCGAGCTGTGCCGCCGGGGCGCCTATCGCATCAGCACCGGATTCGTCGGCACGCCGATCATCGCCGACGCCCTCACCTCGACGGGTCAGGTCGAGGCCGCGGGCCGGTTGCTGCTGGCGACCGATTGCCCCTCGTGGCTGTATCCGGTGACCATGGGCGCGACGACCGTGTGGGAGCGGTGGGATGCCATGCTGCCCGACGGGTCGATCAATCCGGGCGAGATGACCTCGTTCAACCACTATGCGCTCGGTGCCATCGCCGACTGGCTGCACCGCGTCGTCGCGGGGCTGGCTCCTGCCGCTCCGGGCTATCGGCGTGTGCGGTTGCAGCCCACGCCGATCGCGGGCCTCGACGACGCCCGCGCCGGGCTCGACACGGCCTACGGACGGGTGAGCATCGGCTGGCGTCGGCGGCTCGGCGGCTCCATCGCGGTGACGGCCGAGATCCCGTCTGGGGTGGTCGCCGACGTGCAGCTGCCGGGCCACGAGTCGTTCGAGGCGACCGCGGGCGTGCACGAATGGACGTTCGACGTGCCCCCGGTGCCGCCCGCCCACGCGCTCGATCTGACGTCGACGCTCGCCGAGGTCGCCGACGATCTCGAGGCATATGACCTGGTCATGCGGGCGTTCGACGAGGCGTGGCGCCCGGCCGCCGACATGGTCCGCTCGCTCGTGCGGTGGTCGCCGACCCGCCCGCTGCGCGATCTCATCGAGCAGTTCTACGGGCCCGAGGTCGTGGAGCGCATCGCACGAGACCTCGACGAGCTCGCGGCGCGGCGAACGGATGCCTCGCCCGCCCGGCAGCTCAGCCTCGGCGGGCTCGTCAACCCAGGCGCGGTGCGGCGCTGAGCATCGCGTCGACGCGCGCCGCTAGGGCGTCCGAGCCCTTGAGTGGCACGACGTAGCGGTGACGGCCCGTGGCATCCGCGTGCCAGGTGTTGCGCGCACCGTCGTCGAGCACCAGCGTCCCGGGCTCGGACAGTGCATAGGGACCGCCGATGCCGCTCACCGCGAGGTCGATGGTCAGCGGATCCCAGCTGGGCCGTCCCTCGCCCGGACCGTTGTAGTAGTCGTAGGCGATCGCGACGGGGTTGCGATCGGCATCCGACCAGTCGATGCCGCGCCCGCTGATGACCGGTTCGCCGACTTCGAAGCCGAGGAACTCGATCGGCAGCGGCCACTCGCGGACGAAGCGCAGGGCCTGGTGGGGGCGGAAGGTCAGGTTGAACTCCTCGCCCTCGGGGAAGGTGCCGGCCATCACGACCGTGCGGGCGACGGCGCGCTCGATCGCCGCGCGCCCGCCGGGCTGATCGAGCACCGCGACCAGGTTGTCGTGCATGCCGATCGAGACGATCGTGACCGAGGCGGGCTCGGCCGCGTCGAGGGTCGCGCGCAGCAGGTCGGCGGCCGGGGCGAGGGGGGGAGTGTCATCGCCGAAGCGGTCGGCGAGCAGGTGCGCGTAGGTGTAGCGGAACGGCCCCGGACCGGGGTCGAGGACGCCGATCGGGATGCCGGGGCGCCCGTAGAACGCGTTGACGGCGGCGACCGCGGGTGCTGCCCGCGGGTCATCCATGTTGATGCCGATGCCCAGCAGCTCTGCCTCGCCGCGATCGGCGAAGACGTGCGCGAGCGCGAGGGCGCCGAGGTCGTCGACGTCGTTGCCGATATCCGTCTCGATCCACAGTCGGGTCATCGGTGCGGTTCCTCTCCATCGAGCTCATCGCGAGCGCATCCGGGCACTACTCTAGATCGTTGAGCAAACGGTTTCGCAACTTGGAACCCTACGATGGACGATGCCGACGCGCGACGCCGCGCAAGGAAGGAGCACGATGACCGTGGATGTTCACGAGGCGCTCTGGCGAGAGCACCGCCCCGCGATCCGCGAGCCGGCCGACTTCGATGCACTGTGGGAGCGCACGCTCGCTGAGTCACGCGCCGTGGCTGAGCCGCCCCGGGCGGTTCCGTACGCGACCACGCTGACGACGCTCGACGTGTTCGACGTCACGTTCTCGGGCTTCGCCGGTGACCCGATCAAGGCGTGGTACCTGCGCCCCGCGGGCACCGACGCGACGCTTCCGACCGTGGTCGAGTATGCGGGCTACACGGGCGGGCGCGACCGCGCCCGCGATCGCCTCGTGTGGGCGAGCTCCGGTTTCGCCCACCTCGTCATGGACTCGCGGGGTCAAGGATCGCAGTGGGCGACCGGCGGCGTGACGCCCGACCCGCACGGGGCCGGACCCACGGTCGAGGGCTACCTCACGCGTGGCGTCGAGGACATCGAGGGCTTCTACTACCGTCGCCTCTGCACCGACGCCGCGCTGGCGGTGGATGCCGCGCGGCAGCTGCCGGGCGTCGATCCGCAGCGTGTCGCCGTCGCCGGTGGCAGCCAAGGCGGGGGGCTCGCGCTCGCCGCGGCGGGGCTCGTGACCGACGTGGCCGCCGCGATGATCGACTTTCCGTTCCTGTGTCACTTCGAAGACGCCGTGCGCCTTGCGGGCGTCTCGCCCTACGGCGAGATCGGTCGCTACCTCGCGCGTCAGCGCGGCCAGGAAGAAGCGACCTTCACGACGCTGTCGTACGTCGACGGCGTGAACTTCGCTGCGCGGGCCACAGCCCCGGCCCTGTGGTCGGTCGGGCTCGTCGACGACGTCTGCCCGCCGGCCACGATCTTCGCGGCGTACAACCGATATGCCGGCGAGAAGGAGATCGCCGCCTACCCGTTCAACGGGCACGAGGGCGGCGGAAGCGACCACGGCGACCGGCAGATCGCGTGGTACCGGGAGCTCGTGTCGTGAGCGCCCGCGATCACGTGGTCGTGCTGCCCGGCGGCGGCTATTGGGGCTTGGCTGATCACGAGGGCGACCCCGTCGTGTCGTGGCTGCAGGAGCTCGGCATCTCGGCCAGTCGATTCGACTATCCCGTGCAGCAGCGGCATCCCGCGCCGAACGAGGCGATCGCCTCGGAGGTTGCCCGCGTGCGCGCCGACGGCGCCGAGCGCGTGGGCCTGCTGGGGTTCTCTGCCGGTGCACACGCCGCAGGACTCGCCGCCTACGCGCCCGCGTTGCCCGAGGCCCGCGTCGACCTCGCCGTGCTGTGCTACCCCGTGGCATCCTTCTTCGACCCGACCCACGTGGGGTCGCGCGAGGTTCTGCTCGGCGAGCGGTACGACGAAGAGGCGACAGCCGGGGTCTCGCTCGAGCGTCTCGTGACCCCCGCCGCGCCGCCGACGTTCGTCTGGCACACGGCCGATGATGACGTCGTGCCGGTCGTCGGCGCGTATCGCCTGGGCGCCGCGCTGGCAGAGAACGGCGTGCCGCATGAGCTGCACGTGTACCGCAGCGGTCCGCACGGGCTCGGTCTTGCGCACGACTTCCCGGGTGCAGGCGAGTGGACCGTGGCGTGCGAGCGGTTCCTTCTCGACCTGGGCTGGCGTGTGGATTGACCACGTGCCGACCTTGCGAAGATCTGGGCATCCCGGCCTGATGCAACGCGCGGGAACCGGCGCGGCCCGCCCTGTCCGTCACTCGTCGTCGTAGCTCATGGGCATTTCGATGACCTCGAAGATCGCGGGTGAGTACCAGCGCTCTCGCCCGCCCCTGCCGTGCGTCCCGAGTGATCGTAGCCAGCCGCGCCCTTCGGCGTTCTTGATCAGGTTTCGCGCGCCCTGATTGGTCACTTCAAGTTGCTCCTGCACGGACCTCACCGTCACGAACGGGTTGCGTACGATGATGTCGACGAGTCGCGGCAGGCTCGAACGCTCTTTGATCGCCTCCGCGTAGTAGGCCTCGCGGATGGCGACCAGGCGTCGCGAGCGTGCGACGGCATCGTCTGCCTGCGCGCGCACGGCATCGAGGAAGAACACGAGCCAGCCTTCAATGTCGGCGTGCTCGCGCACCGCCTGCAGTCGCTCGTAGTACTGCTCGCGGTGCGTCTCGAAGAAGTTCGAGAGGTAAAGGAGGGGCAGTGGGAGGCGCCCCCGCTCCATGAGCAAAAGGTTGATGAGCAGTCGCCCGATGCGTCCGTTGCCGTCGAGGAAGGGGTGAATGGTTTCGAACTGGTAGTGAATGAGCGCCGCCTGTATGAGTGCGGGCAGATGGCGGCCGTCATCGTTGACGAATCGTTCCCAGTCTGCGAGCAGATCGCCGAGGTGCTGGGGCAAGGGCGGTACGAATGTCGCGGTGTCGGGGGTTGCTCCGGCGCGGCCGACCCATACGGGCGAGCGCCGGAATTCGCCAGGCGACTTCTCTTCGCCTCGAACGCCGGCCAACAGCGTCTCGTGAACCTTGAGGATCAGACGCTGTGTGATCGGAAGCGTTCCGGCGAGTTCGTATGCCTGCCCTGTTGCCGCTAGATAGCGTTGCACTTCTGCGGTGTCATCGTTTCCCGCGGCGGCGTCAACCTCGGCCTGAAAGACGTCGGAGAGGGATGCCTGCGTACCTTCGATGCGCGAGCTGGCGAGCGCCTCGCGACGAAGATACGGCCCGATGAGCAGGCTTGGGTCGGTGATGAGCATGCCGAGACCCTGCAGATGCCCAAGTGCTGCGTCGGCCTCGGAGAGCGAGGCCACCACTGTGCTCGGCAGGTCGAGTCGGCGTGGGATGGGCTTCGGGAGGTAGTAGACGAAGGCATCCTTCTTACCCGGCTCGCGTGTCGCGCTGCCGAACGCTGAATCTACAAACCTGGTTGCATCCACGTTGTCAAACTACAACGGATGTGCACTTTTAGTTGGAGCGTGGGGAGGGTAAAGCAATTGTCGTTGGAGCGTGGATCGGACGCACCAACGCAGTCTCCCTATTGTTGGAGCGTCACGCGCGGCGATGAGTCGAAAACGGATCTGCAGAGAACAGTGGAGGGGATGACGGGAATCGAACCCGCGCTATCAGCTTGGGAAGCTGAAGTTCTGCCATTGAACTACATCCCCATGGATGCCGGCGCGCCGACATCACCCGTCCAGCATACCCGGCCGTCGCGCGCTCACTCCGCCGCGGCGGCGAATGCGGCCTCGGCGGCACGCCGGCCCTCGTCGATCAGGCGGGGCACGTCGCGCATGCTCCACTGCGACATCCGCTCCATCTCGGGCTGGATCAGCACGACCGTCGGGTCGCGCACGAGCTCGGCAGTGTTCGCCACGGTGCGCATCATGCGCACCGTCTCGCCCTTCGCGTGCAGCCGCGAGATGATCACCCGCTCGGCGCCGAGCTCGCGCGCGGTGGCGAAGGGGACGTTGTCGACCATGCCGCCGTCGGCGAGCAGTCTGCCGCCGATCCGCACGGGCGGCAGCAGCCCCGGCACGGCCATGGTGGCGCGCAGCGCCGTGCTCAGCCGGCCGCTGTCGATCGCGACGAGACGTCGCGATCGCAGATCGGTCGTGACGGCGGCGTAGCGGCGCGGCAGGTCCTCGATCAGCGGATCCTCGCCGAGCAGCGCGACCACGGCGCCGGTCACCGCGTGCGAGTCGAGCAGCGACCACCGCGGTCGCAGCGTCCATCGCGCGATCCGGCTCCAGCGGAACCGCCGCGCGATCTCCTCGATGCGGGCGGCGTCGACCCCGGCCGCGTAGGCGGCGCCGATGAGGGCGCCCGAGCTGGTCCCGGTGACGATGCCGGGCTGGATGCCTCGCTCGGCCAGCACCTGCAGCACGCCGACGTGCGCGGCGCCGAACGCGCCGCCCCCGCTGAGGGTCAGGCCCAGGCGGGTATCCAACTGCATAAGAGCACGCTAGATCACCCGCCCCGTCTCAAACGCTCGGCGGACCCTGATACGGCGGCTGCGGCGGCTGATACGGGTGCATCGGCGGGAACTGCTGGCCCGACTCCTGCATCGCGAGCTTCACTCCGTTTTTCACGGCCGTGCGCATGATGAGGTACTGGATCCAGATGCCCAGCGCGATCAGCGCGAGGTAGATGACGATCATGATGATGATGAAGCCGATGCCGAGCCCGGCGGCCGCTCCGTAGTCAGAGTTCATAGCTGCAACATAGCGGCGATCAGCGCCCTGCCCCCGGATAGGCTGGCCGCGTGCTTCTGAGCGATCGTGACATCCGTGCCGAGATAGCGACCGGGCGGGTCGGACTCGACCCGTGGGACCCGGCGATGGTCCAGCCCTCGAGCGTCGACGTGCGCCTCGATCGCTACTTCCGGCTGTTCGACAACCACAAGTACCCCTTCATCGACCCGGCCGAGGACCAGCCCGATCTGACGCACCTGATCGAGGTGGCGCCCGACGAGCCGTTCATCCTGCATCCGGGCGAGTTCGTGCTCGGCTCGACGTTCGAGCAGATCACCCTGCCCGACGACATCGCCGCGCGCCTCGAGGGCAAGTCGTCGCTCGGCCGCCTCGGCCTGCTGACCCACTCGACCGCGGGCTTCATCGACCCCGGCTTCTCGGGGCACGTCACGCTCGAGCTCTCGAATGTCGCGACGCTGCCGATCAAGCTGTGGCCCGGCATGAAGATCGGGCAGCTCTGCTACTTCCGCCTGTCGTCGGCGGCCGAGAACCCCTACGGCACCGGCCCGTACCTCAACCGCTATCACGGGCAGCGTGGGCCCACGGCATCCCGCTCGGCGCTGAACTTCCACCGCACCGACGTCGGATCGACGAATGCCGGGGCGCTCGGCGGCTGAACCGTCCCTCAGCGGCGGGCTTCGTAGACCAGGACCCGCCCGCCCTCGAGCACGAACTGCAGCGCGGATGCCTGGGGGAACCGTGCGCGCAGTTCGTCCGGCAGTTCGTCGGTGATCGCCAGCGAGGCCGTCGGCAGGTACGGATCCGCCGCGCAGCCTCCCGTGAACAGGCCCCCGTAGCTGATCAGCAGGCACACCTGCGTCTCATCGCCGGCTCCCCACCCCCGCGGCTGCGTGATCACCCTCAGCCCGAGCGCGTCGTCGAACAGCAAGGCGCCTTCGGGGCGCTGCCCGAAGTCACGCTCCGGCCACGCTGCGGTCTCGTCCTGCTCGAGGATCAGGGCGGGCGCTCGCTGCAACGAGAACACGGCGACCGTGGCGGCCACCGCTACGGCCGCTGCTGCGACAGCGCCGATGAGCGGCACCGTCCACGGGCGCCGGCGCCACCCGGGGGTGGTGGCCAGCGGTTCGGCGGCGGGCGTCGGATCGAGGGCCGTCGGATCCAGGGTCGCCGGATCGGGGGCGGCTGGGGCGGCGGGCCGCTCTTCGCCGGGTAGCACGGCGCGCGCGTGCTCGGCCGGACCGTGCTGAGGCTCGAAGAGGCTCAGGTGCTCGAGCATGTCCTGCTGCTCGAGGATGCCCAGGCGCGCGACCGCCAGCGGATCGGAGTCGATGTCGGCCCCCGGTCCGTACGCCCGCGCTCTCAGCAGGCGAAGCTCGTCGTCGAGCTCCCTCGCGCGCTCATCGCCCATCGGCGCCATCATCCCGCGTGTCGGCGGCCCCCCCACAAGCGGCCCCCCCACCCCCCCCCGCCGGGGCAGGGCAAATGGGGGGCA
>JASCPF010000049.1 GCA_029959325.1 Microbacteriaceae bacterium PS02068 | reverse complement strand
GGGGGGGGGGGGGCCCGGTGTGCGGGCCACCCCGATGTGCGGTTGCGCGGTCAGGCGGCGATCACGGGATCCGCAGCCAGTCGTCGGCGATCTTCTCCCACGCGTGCGTGCCGCTCTTGAGCACGATCGGCCAGCCCGCGGTCGGGATCGTGCCGAAGGTGTACGGGTCGCCGACCATGGGGTTCTCGATCGGGTCCATGGCCTTGATGGCCTTCGAGACCGACTCGCGCGTGACATCCCCGTCGACCTTCTTCAGCGCCTCGATGAAGTACGTCGCGGCGAGGAATCCGCCTTGGCTGAACGAGGTGAGCGGGATGTTGTTCTTCGTCATGAGGTCGCGCCACTCCTTGTTGATGTCGCTGTCCTCGGTGAAGGGGTAGAACTCGGCGGGAACGTAGATGCCGGCGCCCGCGTCGTCGATCGCCTTCGCGAAGTTCTCGCTGTAGACGCTCGTGAGGTACAGCCACGTCACGTCGTTCCAGCCCTGCGCGTTCGCGGCCTTGACCTGGCCGATCGCGTCGGGCTCGACGGGGTTGATCGCGAGCGCCTTGCACCCCTGCTGGCGGGCCTTCACGATGTAGGGCGTGTAGTCCGAGGCGCCGTAGGGCACGGTGTCGTCGATGTACAGCGGCTTCTTGCCGGTGATCTCGGTCCACTTGTCGATCGCGGCCTGGTAGGCGGGGCGGGTGGAGCCGGCGATCTCGAGCAGGACGCAGATGTCGTCGAGCTTCAGCTCCTCGGAGCCGTAGAGGAGCGTCAGTGTCAGGTCGTTGAACGGCCCGACGTTCGCCGGCGAGATGGTGTCGGTGTTGTCGAAGCAGCCCGTGTCGACGCCGACGCCGGGGATGGAGAGGATTCCCTCCTGCGCGTAGTACTTGGCGTTGAGGTCGCACTCGATGAGGCTCGCCGAGCCGACCATCGCGACAGCGCCGTCGCTGCCGACGATCTCGCGGGCGTTCGCGGTCGCGGTCGCCGGGTCGCCCTTGTCATCGAGCGCCTTGTACGAGATCTTGCGACCGTTCAGGCCTCCCGCCTCGTTGAACGCGTCGAAGACGGCGGCAGCCGCCTGGGATGCCTCGGGGAACGTGGCGGCGCCGCTGATGGTGTTGACCGAGCCGACGACGATGTCGCCTCCGCCTCCGCCTCCGCCGCCCGATCCGGCGCAGCCGGAGAGCGCGAGCGCGGCGGCGACGGCGATTGCCGCGGCCGAGATGATCTTTCGCTGCATGGTGTTCTGCCTCTCTTGGTGCCGCGGGGTGCGGCGTCTCGGGTGCCGGTTCTCGGCGTGCGTCATCCGCGCACGGCGCGGTTGACGAGTTCGGTGTCGGTGAACTGCTCGAAGGCGATGACGCGCCCGCCCTCGAGCCGCCACGCGTGGGCGACGCGGGCGACGAAGAAGCGCCCGGTGCGGCGATAGGTGCCGGAGTACGTTCCGATCCCGACGACGACGTCGCCGCCGTCGACGACCTCGTCGATCGACAGGGTGTAGCCGTCCCAGTCCTCCTGCAGGCGCGAGAACACACCGGCGACGACGGCGTCCGGGCCGACGTAGGTGCCCGCGTAGGGGAAGCCCGCCGCTTCGGTCCACCGGACGGTGGGTGCGAGATCGGCGATCATGCCGTCGATGTCGCCTCGGTCCGATGCGTCGTAGTGGCGGCGGATGATGTCCGCGTGGGTCATGAGGGATGCCTCCGTGATCAGACGGGCTGCGCGTCGGGGTAGCTGACGGAGCCGAGCGGGTAGATGTGTCCGCCCGCCCGCGAGTGCTCGGAGGCGCCGGCGCCGTTCAGGCCCAGGAAGATCCCGGTCGTCCGAAGTGCGTAGCCGAGATCGTGCAGCCACACGCTGGCGACCGCGATCCGGAACTCCCGGAAGCAGAACAGGTAGAGGCTGTCGTCGAAGCGCCACACGGTCGACAGATCGGTGTCGCCGTGTCCGCGCTGCACGCCCTGCAGGCACTGCCAGCTGTAGCGCTGGCTGGAGAGGTACACGTGCTCGTAGAGATGGTTCGGGCTGTAGCGGTAGATGTTGCGCTTGCCGATGAGGTCGCGGCTCGGGGCGGGGGCGGAGCCCGTGGGCTCGCCGCCGTCGAGAGCACCGGCGAGGAATCGCTGCGTCACCTGCGGGGTGCCTTCGATGGGCTCGGCGGCGATCCGCGAGATGACGGCGAGGGCACGGCGGGTGCGCGTCGACCAGATCAGTGTGACCGCTTCCCGTTCGCGGCTCGTCAGCGGAAGGTTCACGAAGAAGACGTCGTCACGGACGGCGACGGCGTCGTAGGGGTCGCGCGTACCGGCATCCACCGCGATCGCGCCGCCCGCCGACCACGTGACCGCGTCGGCATCGAAAGCGAGGTCGATGCGGGTTCCGTCGTCGAACGAGAAGCTCGCGCGCTCACCGGCGAGCGTCGCGTTCGGCAAGCGGAAGGTGTCGATGCCCGCGGCGAACTCGTCGTAGGTGCGCCACTCGTCGAGGGCCGGGTCGGACGCGGTGTCGAGCGCTGTGGATTCGGAGAGGTCAGTCATGCGATGGGCTCCTTCGACCGATTCCGCGGCGGTGCGGAATCTGTGCCCATCGTCGAACCCGCATCCGCGGTGCTCAAGCGGTTCGCGGCGTTCGCGCGCGGTCAGTCAACGGGCGTGCCCCCAGCGGCAAGCTCGATCACAGTCCGGCAACGGCGCCCGCGCCGCCGGCGGTCAGTGTGCGGCGCGGAACTCGCTCGGCGACACGTCGAACGCGGTCTTGAACGCGCGACTGAAGTGCGCGGCATCCACGAAGCCCCAGCGCGCGGCGATCGCCGCGACGGGGCGATCGGCCAGCACGGGGTCGATCAGGTCGCGCCGGCATTGTTCGAGCCGGCGCGTGCGGATCCACGTCGAGACGGTCGTGCCCTGAGCCTGGAACAGGCCGTGAAGGTGCCGCGTGGAGATGAAGTGCGCCGCGGCGATCGAGGTCGGCCCGAGATCTGCAGAGGCGAGGTTGCGCTCGATGTGCGAGCGGATCCGCTGCATGAGAGCCCGGTGCGGGTCGGCGAGGGCGTCGTCGAGACCGAGTTCTCGGGTGAACACGGTCGTGACGAGGTCGAGCGCGCTGTGCGCGAGACGGGCGCCCGTCGAGCCGCGGAACTGGTCGAGGTTCGCCGCCAGCTGCATGAGATAGGGGCTGACGACGGCGCCGAGTCCCTCAGATCCGGCGATGCGCACGGCGGTCAGCTGACCCATCATGTCGGCGGGCAAAGTGATGAGATGGCGGGGGAACATCACCACCATCGTGCGGAAGTCGTCATCGAACGCGAGCGTATACGGGCGGCTCGTGTCGTAGACGGCGAGGTCGCCGGGGGTGAGGACGGCCTCGCGGTCGTCTTGGATGAGCAGCCCGGTGCCCGCCAGCATGAGGCTGACCTTGAAGTACGGGCGGTCGTCGCGCGCGATGAGCTCGGGGGTGCGCTCGACGACGTGCTCGGTCGCGCGCACGTCGCTGATGTGCACCTCGTCGATGCCGGCGCCGCGGATGACCCCGCGGAAGCGGTCGGAGTGGCGGGAGGTCACCTGCAGGGGAACGAACGAGTCGTTGACCGCCGCGCGGAACGCGCTGATATCGCGCGCGATCATGGTGGAGACCACCTCATCACGGAACGTCGTCGGCATCGCCGGAACCTCGATTCTGGATCGTGGACGTCATCGTATACGATCTGATGTCCGCCCATGATAGCCCTTTCCGCCGCCGACGGCCAACGAGCGCCGATAAAGTCGTGCAAAGGATCGAGGTCTCGAGGAGGTCCGTGTGCCGAAGATCGTGGACCGCGATGAGCGCCGTGAGCTGATTGTCGACGCGACCTGGCGGCTGCTCGCGCGTGGCGGGTTCGGCAGTGCGACGATGCGCGAGATCGCCGCCGAGGCCGGCTTCGCCCACGGGGCGCTGCAGCGGTACTTCCCCAACAAGGAAAGCCTGCTCGCTGCCGCATTCGTGCGGGCGCACTCCCGCACGTCTGCCCGTGCCGAGGAGCGGCTCCACACCGAGCGTGGCCTCCGGGCACTGCGCACGCTCTGCGCGGAGATCATGCCTCTCGGGGAGGAACAGGTACGTGAGGCGCGGGTCGTCGTCGCCTTCTGGGACCACGCCGTGCAGGACCCGGAGTTGTGGGCTGCCCATCGCGCCAACACTCTCGTCTGGCGGGCGCAGATGTCGCTGTTCCTCGATCAGGCGCGCGAGGACGGCGAAATTGCGCCCGACGTCGACATCGAGGTCGTCATCGATCAGATCACCAGCCTGAACGCGGGACGGCAGATCATGTGCCTGCTCATGCCCGAGACGACCACGCCGGCCCGCCAGCTGGCCGCTCTCGACGATCTGCTCGGCCGGTTGCGCGATCCGTCAGCGGCGTCGGGTCGGCGTTCGTAGGCGCCGGTGGCCGGCACGGTCAGTGTCCGCAGGTGCAGGCGTCGCCCTGGCCGCAGCCGCCGTCGGCCGCGCCCGAGCCCGCGCGCACAGCGTGCGCCTGGCTCGACTCCGGCAGGTTCATCGCGGGATTCACGTCGCTGAACCCGTACGGCTTGAACCAGAACCCGGCGTAGTCGACGGGCATGATGGGCCAGTCTTCGGGGCGGGGGATGTGGGTGAGGCCGAACGTGTGCCACAGCACGATGTCCTCGCCGTCGATCGAGCGATCGTCCGCCGTGTAGGCCGGAAGGCCCGCACCGCCCTGGTGCGCGTTCGGGTAGCGGCCCGCGGGCCAGCGCTCGTCGCGGTCGTACGCCGTCGCCCAGAGGTGCTTCGTCGCGAACGCCGCGCGTGCGGCGACCGACGAGGCGGGGTCTGCCATGAGCAGCGCGGTCGGCTCGGGGATCAGGTGATAGGCGGTCGGCTTGTCGATGTAGTTGGTGCGGGATGCCGACTGCACCTCCCACACGCGGGCGACCGACGTGTCGGCGATGCGCTGGGCCTCCTGCTCGGTGCGCAGCGTGGTCGCGGTCCACGTGAAGGCGTTGCCGAAGGGATTGTCCTCGCCCATCGGGATGCGCGCCGCGTCGATCTCGACAAGCCGGTTGTCGGTGCCGTCGATCGCGACGTCCAGCCGCGCCGAGAAGAGGTGCTGGTGCACGGGCGCGAAGACGCCGGGCGCGATCTCAGGGGCGTGCCGGTTCTCCGATCCGGGGATGCCGGCGCCGACGAAGACGATGCCGGTCGCCTTCGCCTCGACCTGGATCGAGCCGTCGAGGTAGAAGTACCAGAAGAAGCCGTAGTCGTAGTTGCCGATCGTCGAGAAGTACGACACGACGAGGCGGCGCGAGCGGCGCACGTGGGAGCCGATGGGGCCCGGCTCGGTGTGCTTCCACAGCACGCCGTAGTCCTCTTCGTGCATGCACACGACGTTCGGGATCTTGACCGCGTGCCCGTGGTCGTCGGCGACGTAGCCGTCGAAGTAGCGGATGACGCCGAGGCAGTCGCAGCCGAGCTCGAGGTGGTTCGCGTTCTTGCCGAGCAGGTATTCTCCGGCGTCGAAGTAGCTGATCCAGAAGCGCGTGTTGCTCGTGTCGCCGTAGGGAACCACCATCTCGGGCACGCTCGCACGCGCGAGCACGGGGCGGTCATCGAAGCGCACATCGTGCAGCACGAGGCCCTCGCGCGCGTTGAAGTCGACGCGCAGCGACCAGTTCTCCCACTGCACGTGGTGTCCGTCGACGTGGAAGCTCGGGCCCTCGGGCTGCGTGATCTCGATCGGCTTGAGCGTCTCGCGGGCGGGGCCCGTGGCATCCGGCGTGTACATCCCGCTGCCGGCGGGCACGGGCACATCGCCCTCGTCCTCGATGCCGATGACCTCGTTGGTCACGAGGTCGATGTGCACGATGAGCCCCTCGACGGGGTGTGCCCACGGGCTGTCGCCCTCGCTGTCGCGCAGGAATGTGAGAGAGCGGATCACGCGGCGACCGACCTCGTTCTCGCGCCCGACGAACCCCGGGGCGAGCGGCCCGCAGAAAGCCAGCTCCATCCGATCGGCGAGCCCGCGGCGGGTCATCGCCGCCTGCCACTCGGGCGAGTCCTTGACGATCTGGGCGGCGCGCTCGTACTCCTCGAAGAGGTACTGCGGCTGGCCGTACGGCGCCTCGCCGGCGCGGTGTTCACGCGTCGCGACGACCTCGCCGCGCGTGAGCGACACGATCGCCTCGGTGACCTCGCCGGTCGCGGCATCCATCAGCGTCACATCGACGCGGCGGTCGATCTCGTCGCCGGGCGTCCACGCGGCGAGCTCTGCCCTGTCGTACTCGTCGGGCAGCAGCATGGGCACGCGCACCGTCTCGGTGAGCAGTCCCGCCGCGACGAGGATCTCGCGGGCGCGGTCGATCTCGGCGCCGGTGAGCGGGTCGAGCGGATGCCGGGGAGCGGGTTCGACGGCGCGCACGGGCAGCAGATCGGGGTTGCCACCGGCGTGGTCGTGGTGGTGCGTCATCGCGGTCTCCTCCAAAGTGGTGGCATCCAGTCTCGTCCGCTGCCGCGATCGCGTCTTGATCGCACGTGCACGACGCGTGACCGACGGCGCGAGAGCAGGTGGCGGATGCGGTGGACGTCAGTATATTCTACGAATGTAGATTAAAGGAGACGAGATGACGAGTGGGATCCCCGACGGCGCACGCGGCTACGAGGGCTTCGGCGGCGTCATCTCGACGCGAACCTCGGAGTCGACCCCGTGGTGGCCGGCGCCCCGACGGGCGCGCGCCGGAGCACCGAACGTCATCGTCGTCCTCGTCGACGACATGGGCTTCAGCGACGTCTCCCCGTTCGGCGGCGAGATCGACACGCCCGCCGTCCAGGCGCTCGCCGATGAGGGGTATCGCTTCGCGAACTTCCACGCGACGCCGCTGTGCTCACCCTCGCGCGCGGCGCTGCTCACCGGCGCGAACCCGCATCGGGCGGGCTTCGGCATGGTCGCCCACGCAGACCCCGGCTACCCGGGGTACCGCATGCTGCTGCCGCGCGAGCTGCCGACCCTCGCCGAGTCGTTCCGCGAGAACGGCTACGCGACGTTCATGGTCGGCAAGTGGCACCTGACGCTCGAGTCGCTCATGCACGACGGCGCCGACCGCTCGTCGTGGCCCGTGCAGCGCGGCTTCGACCGGTACTTCGGATCGATGGACGGATTCACGACGCTCTATCACCCGCATCGTCTCGTGCGCGACAACTCGGTGGTCGCCGACGATCCGCAGGGCGAGGAGTACCTCACCGACCGCCTCACCGACGAGGCCATCGCGATGATCGACGGTCTGCGGGCGAACGAGGCATCCCGCCCGTTCTTCCTCTATTTCGCTCACCACGCCGTGCACGGCCCGGTGCAGTCGAAGCCCGCCGACATCGAGAAGTACCGGGGGGCCTACGACGCGGGGTGGGATCGCGTGCGCGCCGAGCGGCTCGAGCGGCAGATCGCCGCGGGGCTCGTGCCCGACGGGACGACGCTTCCGGACGGCGCGGGCGACGGCGACATCCCGGTATGGGACGACCTCGACGCGCAGACCCGTGCCCTCTTCGCACGGCACATGGAGGTGTATGCCGCCGCGGTCGATGCCGTCGATCAGTCGCTCGGCCGGCTCGTCGCCCACCTGAAGGAGATCGGCGAGTACGACGACACGATCATCGTCTTCACGAGCGACAACGGCGGCACGGCGGAAGGCGGCCCGACCGGCACCCGCAGCTACTTCAGCCAGTTCGTCCACGCGGCGGGCCTGCCCGACGACTGGGTACGCGACGTCGAACGGCCGCTCGACGAGATGGGCGGCCCCCGCGTGCACGGGCACTACCCCGCCGGCTGGGCGCGGGCCTCCAACACGCCGTTCCGTCGCTTCAAGGGGTCGCTCTACGAAGGCGGCATCCACACCCCGCTCGTGGTGTCGTGGCCTGCCGGACTGCCGCGGGACGCGGACGACGACGGGATCCGGACGGGGTTCGCCTACATCACCGACCTGGCTCCGACGCTGCTCGAGCTCGCCGGCGCCACGCGCGCCGCCGAGGTGGCAGGGGTGCCGGCCGAGGATGCCGACGGCGAGAGCTTCGCCGCGGCCCTGCGCGACGGCCGCGCGGGCGAGACGGGCCGTGACGACCAATACCTCGCGCTCGTCGACCAGCGTGCCTACTTCGGCCGCGGGTTCAAGGCCGTCGCCCCCGCGCTCGGGCCCGTCGACGACGACCTGAGCGACTGGCGGCTCTACGACCTGGCGGCCGATCCGACCGAGTCGACCGACGTCGCGGCCGAGCACCCCGAGGTGGTCGCCGATCTCGCCGAGCGCTGGCGCGCGGCGGCGTGGCGGAACACGGTGTTCCCGCTCGGCGACGATTTCTCCCTCTTCGGGGTGCGGCCCGCGACCGACCTGGCCTACGCGCAGCCGGTCACGATCCGCCCGGGCACGCCGACCCTCGAGCGCTGGCGATCGGCGCGGCTCATCTCGCTGCGCTCGTTCACGGTCGAGGTCGCCCTCGAGGGTGCGCTCGGCGAAGGCATGCTGTTCAGTCACGGCGATCAGGGGGGCGGGTACGCGCTCTCCGCCGAAGCCGGCTCGCTGGTGTTCGCCTACAACGCGTACGGCCGGATGACGAGGCGCGTGATGGAGGTCGCGGCTGCCGAACGGATCGTCGTGCGGTTCGCGGCGCTGCCGGAGTTCGGGTGGGAGATCGTCGCGGAGGTCGACGGCGTCGAGCGGATGAGGCTCGACCGGGTGCCGATGCTCATCGGGATGGCACCGTTCACCGGCATCAGCGTCGGCGTCGACGGCGGTGGCCCGGTCGATTGGGAGCTGCACGAGCGGCGCGGCCGCTTCCCGTACTCGGGCGAGCTCCGGTGGGTGCAGTATGTGCCCGGAGCCAAGGCCCCCTACAACGACGAAGTGATGATTGCCGTCGACGAGGTCAGTGCCCGGCTGATGGACTGAGCTCGGTGCTCACGTCGGCGCCCGCATCCTGCCGCAGCGCGCGAGCGGCGGGGCGGACGACGAACCAGGCGATCGCGGCGGCCAGCGCGGCCGCGATCGCCATCGTCGTGGCCATCGTGAGCGCCGTCGCACCGCCGATCGCCGCGAGCGGCGCGACGACGGGCCCTACCAGGAACGTCGACATGCCGAGCAGGGCCGCCGCGGTGCCCGCGCGCGCTCCGTGCCGCGCGAGTGCGAGCGTCGACCCGTTCGGCCCGCCGATGCCGGCGAGCAGCATGAACAGCACGAGCGCCCCGGCGATGAGCGCGGCCGTGGCATCCGCTGCCGCCAGCGCGAGAAGCACCCCGGTGGATGCCAGCGTCGCGGTGACTCCCGTCAGATACATCCGCGCGGGGCCGAGACGCGGCACTAACGCCCGGCTCAGCTGGCCGCCCGCGATGCTCGCGAGGGCGCACGCGGCGAAGACGATGCTGAACGCCTGGGGCGACAGGCCGAACTGCTCCTGCATGACGAAGCTCGACATCGACAGGTAGCTGAAGAACGCGACGCCTCCCGCCGCCCCTGCCAGCAGGACGGCCACGAGCAGCCGATCGCGGAGCGCCGCCGACGCGTGCGCGAGCGCGACCGACAGACCGCCCTCGTGACGCTCGGCGTGCTCGAGGGTCTCGGGCAGCCCGACCACGACGAGGACGACGAGGCAGACGCCGATGCCGCCGAGCACCCAGAACACGCCGCGCCAGTCCATGACGTACGCGAGCTGCCCGCCCACGATCGGCGCGACGATCGGAGCCGTGCCCGACACGACGAGCAGCAGCGAGAGCATGCGCGAAAGCGCGACCCCCGTGAAGAGGTCGCGCGCGACGGCGAGGGAGATGACGATGCCGGCCGATCCCGCGAGCCCCTGCAGGAAGCGCGCCGCGAGCAGCAGCTCGATCGTCGGCGCGAGAGCGCAGCCGACCGACAGCACGGCGAAGGCTGCGACGCCGATCGCGAGCGGTCGGCGCCTGCCGAAGCGGTCGCTCAGGGGTCCCGTGACGAGCTGGCCGAGCCCGAGGCCGATCATGCACGCCGACATGGTCGCCTGGGCGAGCGGATCGGGCACGTCGAAGCTGCGGGCGAGCTGCGGCAGGTGGGGTAGGTAGAGATCCATCGACAGAGGGCCGAACGCTTCCAGCAGCCCCAGCACGAGCATCGCACGCAGCGTCGACATGCGCCGGGGCGCTGCGCCCCTCACGGCAGGTCGAGGACGCGACGGATCCAGCTGTCCCGCGCCGCGTTCGCTGCCTGCGACACGATCGCGTCGGGCGAGAACCCGCTGAAGCCGTGGTATCCGCCGGCCCATACGTGCAGCTCGGCCTGCGCGCCCGTCGCCCAGATGCGCGTCGCGTAGGCGACCGCCTCGTCGCGGAACGTCTCCGCCGCGCCGACCTCGATGTAGGCCGGGGGCAGACCGGAGAGGTCGGTCGCGCGGGTGGGTGCGGTGTACGGCGAGACGGCATCGGTGAACCGGTCGGCGCCGGCGATGGCATCCCACGCGGTGTCGTTGTTGTTCCGGTCCCACGCGCCGATGCCGTCGTACTGCCGCGCCGAGACGGTCTCATTGCGATCGTCGAGCATGGGGCAGTTCAGCAGCTGGCCGGCGAGCACCGGGCCGCCGCGGTCTCGGCTGAGCAGGGCGACGGCGGCCGAGAGCCCGCCGCCCGCGCTCGCTCCCGTCGCGATGATCCGGCCGGCGTCGATGCCCAGCTCGCCCGCGTGCACGGCCATCCACTCGAGCGCCGCATAGCAGTCCTCGGCCTGTGCCGGGCCGGGGTGCTCGGGGGCGAGCCGGTACTCGACCGCGACGCCGACGACACCGTGGCGCTCGGCGAGGTCGATGATCTCGGGGGTGCCGAAGAAGCGCGTCCCGAGCACCATGCCGCCGCCGTGGATCGACAGCGCGGCGGGAGCGGGAGCGGATGCCGGCGCGGTCGGCCGCACGATCGTGATCTCGACGTCGGGGGCGCCCGCAGGCCCGGGAATGATGCGGTTCTCCCACGTGACCGCGCGGCCGGCGGCCTGCTGCTCGATCGAGGGGATGATCGTCGCGAAGTGGGCCCGGTTGGCCAGGATCGTGTCGGCACGCAGCGGGATGATCTCGACGAGCTCGAGGAAGGCGGCAAGGCCCGGCTCGAGCGCGGGGTCGTACGGGACCGGCGCGGGGGACGCCCCCGTGCTCTCGGCGGCGCTCACAGCCCGAGCACCCGTCGCAGCCACGAGACGCGGGACGCGAGCGCCGCACGCGTGATCTCGGCCTCGGGCATGTACATGTCGAAGCCGTGGCATCCGCCCGCCCAGACGTGCAGCTCGGCCTGCCCGCCGGTCGCCCAGATGCGGGTGGCGTAGGCGACGTCCTCGTCGCGGAACATCTCGGCGGCGCCGACCTCGATGAACGCGGGCGGCAGGCCGCCGAGATCGGCAGCGCGGCTGGGGGCTGCGTACGCGGGCGCGCCCTCGCTGAAGGCGAGGTCGTCGCCGAGCACGCACGACCAGGCGAGCAGGTTGGCGTCGCGCTGCCACGTGCCGATGCCGTCGTACTGCAGGCTCGCCGTCGTCGTGTTCGTGTTGTCGAGCATGGGGCACAGGAGCAGCTGCCCGGCGATCGGCGGGCCCTGTCGGTCGCGAGCGAGGAGCGCGACGGCGGCGGAGAGCCCGCCCCCCGCGCTGCCGCCCATGACCACGATGCGCGCCGGGTCGACGCCGAGTGCGGCTGCGTTCGCGGCGAGCCAGACAAGGCCCGCGTAGCAGTCCTCGACGCCCGCCGGGTAGGGGTCTTCGGGGGCGAGGCGGTACTCGACGTTCACTCCGACGACGCCGAGCTCGTCGACGAGGTCGACGACGCGCGCGCTCTCCCACGAGCGGTGCCCGACGATCATGCCGCCGCCGTGGATGTTGTACACCGCCGGGAGCGCCTCGCCCGCGCGGCCCTGCGGGCGGAAGATCGTCACCTCGATGTCGGGTGCGCCGGCGGGGCCGGGGATCACCCGCTCCTCCCACTCGATCGCCCGCCCGGCGATGACCTCGTCGTTGCCCGGGAACATCCGGTCGGTGCCCTCGCGCGGCAGGGTCTCGCGCGTCAGCGGCGGCTGCGCGGGCAGCTCGTCCAGCACCGCCTGGATCTCGGGGTCGAACGGAACGGCGGGCAGGTGCGGGTGCCCGAGTGCGGGTGCGGTCATGGGGGGCTCCTGGAGGAAAGGACGGGACGGGGATGCCAGGGTGCGCCTGGCCGGGTCAGGGCCCCTCGGGGTCGACGACGCCGTCGTCGCACCAGAAGGGGCGACAAGCCGGCGCAGCTCGTCCGCGCCGACGCGATCGACGAGCTCGACGGCCGCGAGGTTGGCGCGCAGCTGCGCCGTGCTCGTCGCGCCGAAGAGGGTCGTCGCGAGCGCGGGGTGGGTCAGCGAGAACGCGATGCCGAGCTGCGCGGGCGTCGTGTCGAGGCTCTCCGCGAGGGCGCTGAACGCCGGCACCTGCGCGATGATCCGATCGCGGATCTCGCCCGGGTCGCGCCCCACCTGGCGGGTGGGCGCGATCTTCCCGGCGAGGATGCCCCCTTCGAGGACGTCGGATGCCTGCAGGCTCACCCCCTGCTCCCAGATGCGCGAGAACGGGACGCCGTCGGGGATCGCGCGGCGCGCGACCGAGTACTTCAGCTGCGCGATCTGCGGCCCCGGCACGCCGTCTTCGGCGGCGATGTCCACGAGCTGCTGCACGGTCGTCGCCGACCAGTTGTTGACGCCCCACGCGCGGATGAGTCCCGCCTCCGTGAGCGCGCCGAGGTCGTGGACGAGCTCGCGCAGGTCGACGGTGCTGTCCCGCAGATCGCCCAGGACGACGAGGTCGGCGTGGTCCTCGCCGACGCGGAACAGGGCGCTCTCCAGCTGGGGCCGGAAGCCCGCCTCGCCGTACCCCTCGAGCCAGAGCTTGCTCGAGAGCATCCACTCGTCGCGGCGAAGTCCCGCGGCGCGGACGATCGCGGAGAACAGCACGTCGGTGAACACCGGCGGGGCGCCGGGGAACGAGTAGACGCCGACGTCGAAGAGGTTCACGCCGGCATCCACCGCCGCTCGCACCATGGCGACGGCGTCGGCGAAGTCCATGCGGTCGTAGGTATGCCACGAGCCGAGCGCGAAGACGGAGGTCTCGAGTCCGCTGGTGCCGAGCGGGCGACGGGGGATCACGCGGCACGCTCCGCGGGGGTCTCGGCCGTGTCGAGCCGCGGATCGATCACGGCCTTGACCTCGGCGAGGTGCTCCATCGCGGCGAGCTTCTCGGACGCCGCGGTGAGACCCACCGGCGCGCTGAACAGCGCGTCCCAGTCGTAGCGTTCGGCGAACGCCGCGAAGAAGTCGATCGATCGCGCATAGTCGGCGATGTCGCCGTTGAGAGACCCCGTCACGGTCAGCTCCTTGCCCATGATCGCGCTGAGCGGCACCGCGTCGCCGACGGGGCCGGTCGATCCCACGATCGTGACCGTGCCGCGCGTCGCGGCCATACCGATCGCCTCGGGCCCGACGCTCGGTGCGCCCGCGAAGTCGAACACGTGGTCGGCGCCGTGGCCGCCGGTGAGCTCCATCACCTGATCGACGACGGATGCCTCGCCGATGTGCACCGTGGCATCCGCGCCGAACCGCGCGGCGAGCTCGAGGCGCGCAGCCGGCGCGCCGATCGTGATCACCTGGGCGGCGCCGGAGATCTTGGCGACCGCGGTCGCGAAGATGCCGAGCGCGCCCGACCCCTGGATCGCGACACGCGACCCGGGCCGGATGCCGCCGGCGCGGTCGAACGCGCGCAGCACCGTCTTCGCGGCGCAGCCCGCCATCGAGGCCCACGTGTCCTTGACCTCGCCCGGCAGTCGCAGCTTCGCCGCCCCGGGGGTCACGTAGGCGTAGTCGGCGAGGCCCGCCGTCGCATAGGGCGGCGCGTCGCTGCGTTGCAGGAACCCGTACCCCCGGTGCGCGCAGTGCACGGGCTCGCGCAGCACGACGCATCCCTCGCACTGGCCGCACGTCGACTCGGACCAGCCGATCCGGTCGCCGATGCGCAGCTCGCGCCCGAGCGCGTCGCGGGTGCCCTCGCCGAGCGCGACGATCTCACCGACCATCTCGTGGCCGAGCACCATCGGCAGCATGCCGGGGAAGGTCATCTTCCCCGACCAGATCTCGATGTCGGTGCCGCACAGCGTCGCGCAGCGGATGCGGACGATCGCGGCGCCGGGCGTCGGCGCCGGCAGAGGCAGGTCCTGCAGTTCGAGCCGGGCGCCGTGCGCGGTGAGCACTGCGGCGCGGGTCGTGGTGGGGAACGTCATGACGTCCTTTCAGACGAGCAGCTGGCCGCCGTCGACCGGCAGGCTCACGCCGGTGATGTGGGCGGCATCGGGAGAGGAGAGGAACACGGCGGCGGCGGCGACCTGAGCGGGATCGGCTAATTGGTGGAGGGGGATGCGCGCGAGCCAGCCCTCGCGCATCGGCGAGCCCTCGGGCATCCCCTCGCGCATCATGGGCGTGTCGACGGGCCCGGGGGCGACGGCGTTGACCCGGATGCCGGCCGAGCCGAGCTCGATCGCGGCCCACCGCGTGAGCGCGTCGACGGCCGCCTTGCTCGACTCGTACGCACCCATGCCGGGGGTGGGCTGGCGACCGCCGATCGACGAGATGTTGACGATCGCCCCCGCTGTGCCGGCGCCCAACATGTGGCGCGCGACGGCCTGGGTCATCGCGAACGTCCCGAGGACGTTCACCCGGATCGTCGTCTCGAAGTCGGCGACGGGGAGTTCGGTCACGGTGCCGTGCAGGTGCAGGATGCCGGCGTTGTTGACGAGCACGTCGACGGGGCCGTGGGACCGGACGGCGCTCTCGATCGCGGCGGGGATGGCGGCCGCATCGGTGAGGTCCAGGCCCAGGGTGGCGACGCCGAGTTCGCGGCCGAGGGCTTCGAGGCGATCGCCGGGAAGGTCCGACAGGGTCACGGCGTCGCCGCGTACGGTGAAGGCCTCGGCGAGGGCGCGCCCCACGCCGCCGGCGCCGCCGGTGATGAGCACATGTCGGGGGGTTCGAGTCATGCGGGAGACGTTATTATACGAATGTAGAAAAACGCAAGCACTCGTTCCCACCCACTCGTTCGCCCACATAGGAGGTCCCGATGTCACCGTCCTCGATCGCTCGCCGCCCGCTCGGCCCCGGTGGCCCGCTCGTGCCGCCGCTCGCCCTCGGGTCGTGGAACACGTGGGATCGCATGGACCCGGGCGAGGCGGTCGAGATGATCCGCGCCGCCGTGGCCGGCGGAGCGGGCTTCTTCGACGTCGCGTATTACAACATGGGCCCGCACGCCGAGAACTCGCGCACCGACATCCTCTTCGGGCAGGCCCTGCGCGCGTCGGGCGTCGCCCGCGATGCCGTCGTCCTGTGCGGCAAGCTCTGGCTCTGGGACTGGCCGCGTGCGAGTTTCCGCGCGCAGCTCGAGGAGAGTCTCGATCGCGCCGGCCTCGATCGCTTCGATGCCGTCGTCGTCGGCGACTACCTCGATGCGCCCGATCCGCAGCGGCTCGTCGACGAGGTCGGCGAACTGATGTCCGAGGGCTTCTTCGATGTCTGGGGCATCAACAACTGGACCATCGGCACCACGACCGCCGTGATCGCTGAGGCAGAGCGCGCGGGCGTCGCCGGACCGACGTTCGCACAGCTGAAGTACTCGATCGTCCGGCGCTCGATGGCGGAGGGGGCGCCCTATCGCGAGCTCTTCGATGCGGGCGTGCTCGCGCTGCAGGCATCCGACAGCTTCGAAGGGGGAGTGCTGCTCGGGCGCACACCGGCGCGGAAGATCGGTGCCGATGTCGGGGGCATCCGAGCCCTCATCGCGGACGCAGCCCCCGAGGTGGCGACCATCGCGGCGTCGTTCGACGCGACGCCCGCGCAGCTCGCGATCGCCTACTGCCTGGCGTACGGCCCGACGGCGAACCTGCTGTTCGGGGCGTCGCGCCTCGAGCAGCTGGAGAGCAACCTCGCGGCCGCGCGGCTTGCCGACGAGCACGGTGCGGCGATCCGCGACGCCGTCGCGCACCTGTGGCTCGATCGGCATGTCGCTGCGGACGGCGCGTGGTGATGTTTCGTCGATGTAACCAATTCTCTACAGCCGTGGAAAATACTTCGACGAACCCTTGACGTCTTTTTCCACGTCTGTAGACTAACCAGCACGGCACATCGAAGTGGCGTCGTTTCCGGCTCCCGCAGCGGACAGCGAAGCTCCTTCGGACCTTCTTCCCCACCCGCACCGAGAGTAGGAACCATGGAAAAGAAGTACCTTGCGGCGACCGTCGCCGCGATCGCCGCGCTGACGACCCTGTTGTCCGGCTGCACCGGAAGCGGCGGCGACGCCCCCTCCGGCGGCGCGAGCGCGGACGGTCCCGCAGACCTCAAGATCGGCAACTTCCTCGACGTCACGTCGTGGGACCCGTCGCTCGCCGACATCGGATTCGACGGCCCGTACCTCTCGGCCGTCTACGACGCGCTGATCGCGCTCGACAAGGACGGCAACCCGATCCCGTCGCTCGCCACGAAGTGGACGGTCGCCGACGACAATCTCAGCGTCGACCTCGACATCCGTACCGACGCGAAGTTCAGCGACGGCACCGCGGTCGACGCCGACGCCGTCGTGACGAGCCTGGAATACCTCAAGGCGGGGGCGCGCTCGGGTGAGGCCTACACGCACGTGAAGGACTTCGAGAAGGTCGACGACGACACCGTCCGCATCGACCTCACCGAGCGCGACGACACGCTGCTCTACTTCATGGGTCTCGGTCGCAGCTACGTCATGGCGCCCTCCGCGATCGAGGCGGGCACGCTCGCCAAGGAGCCGGTCGGCTCAGGTCCGTACACGCTCGACCAGACGACGAGCGTCGCCGGCTCCGAGTACCACTTCACGAAGGTCGCGGACTACTGGGATGCCGCGACCTACCCCTTCCAGACGCTCGCGATCTTCCCGATCCTGGATGCCACGGCCCGGCACAACGCCATGCTCTCCGGACAGATCAACGTCAACTACGGCGACGTGACGAACCTCGACCAGGCGAAGCAGCAGGGCTGGAACGTCGCCGAGCGTGTGTCGGGGTGGGTGGGCCTGCAGTTCACCGACCACACCGGCTCGAAGCTCGAGGCGCTCGGAAAGACCGAGGTGCGCCAGGCGCTGAACTACGCCTTCGACGGCGCGGCGATCCTGCAGGCGGTCGGATCCGGCGCGGGCGTCGTGACGAACCAGGTGTTCCCCGACGGCGGTTCGATCAACGACGCGGGCCTCAACGACATGTACGCGGTCAACGTCGCCAAGGCCAAGGACCTGTTGGCGGGGGCCGGCTACCCGAACGGCTTCGCCGTCACCATGCCGATGTCTCCGATCTTCGCGCAGTGGCAGCCCGCCGCTGAGCAGGCGCTCACCGACATCGGCGTGACCGTCACGTGGGACCAGATGCAGCAGCCGGACTACCAGCTCAACGCCCCGACCTACCCGATGTTCATCGCGTTCCTCGCGATGGACGGCAACCCGGTCGCGACCGTCACCCGTCAGGTGACCGGCACGCAGTGGTTCAACCCGGCGCCCGACTACGCATCCTTCCCCGAGGTGGCATCGATCGTCGACGAGATCCACACGGCGACCGGTGACGCGCAGACCACGGCGATCAGCGAGCTCAACAAGAAGCTGACGGAACTCGCGTGGTGGTCGGTCTGGTACCAGGCGCAGAACACGTACTACAGCGTCCCGGGTATCACCGTCCAGCCGGTCATCGGCATGATGTTCCCGACGCTGCGCTACATCCAGCACGGCTGATGCCCACCTGGCGGCGGGCGCGAGACGCCCGCCGCCAGGTGCCCACCCCTTCGATTGGATCCCCGATGATCGTCTTCACCGCCAAGCGGCTGCTGAGTGGCGTCGTGCTGCTCGTGGCCGTGTCCGTGGCGACCTTCTTCCTCGCCCACTTCGCCATCTCCGACCCGACCGCAGCGCTCCTGGGCACGACGGCGAGTCCCGAGCAGCAAGCGGCGCTCGCGCAGAAGATCGGTATCGACCGGCCGCTGCTCGTGCAGTTCTGGGAGTGGTTCTCGCACCTCCTGGTCGGCGACTTCGGCCTCTCCTGGCGCAACTTCCAGCCCGTCGGAGAGCAGCTCGCGATCAAGGTGCCCGTCACCCTGTCGGTCGTGACGGCGGCGACGATCATCACGGCGATCGTCGGGACGACGTTCGGCCTCATCGCCGGGCTGCGCCCGGGCGGGTGGTTCGACCGCATCACGAAGGCGGTCTCGGTCGTGCTGTTCGCGCTTCCCGGCTTCTGGGTGAGCCTCGTGCTGGTCATCTGGTTCGCGATCAACCTCAAGTGGTTCCCCGCCGTCGGGTACGTCCCGCCGACGCAGTCCGTCGTCGGATGGCTCGGGTCGATCACTCTCCCCTCGGTGGCGCTCGCGCTCGGCGGCATCGTGGCGGTCGCCGAGCAGCTGCGCAACGCCGTGCTCGCGACGAAGCGTCAGGACTACGTGCGAACGCTCCGCAGCCGCGGACTCAGCGGCCCCTGGGTCACGGTCCACATCCTGCGGAACTCCTCACCCGCGGCGCTCACGGTGCTCGCCCTCATGTTCGTGGGCCTGCTTTCCGGGGCGATCGTGGTCGAGGCGATCTTCAGCCTCCCCGGCATCGGCCAGCTGACCCAGGCGTCGTCGCAGAACGGCGACATCCCCATGCTCCTCGGCATCACGGTCGTTTCGATCGTCTTCGTCGTCATCGTCAACCTCCTCCTCGACCTCGTGCTCGGATGGATCAACCCGAAGGTGCGCGTGTCATGACCGCAACGACCCTGACCGGGGCGATCGACCCCGAACGCGCTCGCCGCGGCGGTCTGCTGGCGCGCTTCCTCGCGCGTCCCGCGGGCCTCATCCCGCTCATCATCTTCCTGCTGATCGTGCTCGTGGCGATCTTCGCTCCGCTCCTGGGGCCCCACGACCCCGCTTTCGTCGACCTGTCGATCGCCAAGGCGCCGCCGAGCGCGGCGCACCCGCTCGGCGGTGACTCCACCGGCCGGGACATCCTCAGCCGGCTCATCTTCGGCACCCGCATCACTCTGTGGGGCGCTCTCGTGACGATCGTCACCGCTGTGGTCGCCGGTGTTCCCGCCGGGGTCGTCGCAGGCTATTTCGGGGGCGCGTTCGATCGGATCGCCACCTGGGTCAGCGACGCCCTGCAATCGATCCCCGGCATGATCATCCTGCTCGTCGTCGCGGCCGGCACGCGGTCGAACTTCGTCCTGCTCATGGTCACGGTCGGCGTGTTCATGGCGCCGGGCTACTTCCGCATCGCACGCTCCACGACGATCGCCGTGCGCGCCGAACCGTACATCGATGCCGCGCGGGTGTCCGGCCTCAGCAACACGCGCATCCTCGGTGCGCACATCATCCGGCCGGTCTACGCGCCCGTCATCATCCAGACCGCGCTCACCGCGGGCATCGCGATGGGCATCCAGGCGGGGCTGCAGTTCCTCGGCATCGGCGACTCGAACACCCCCAGTTGGGGCGCCATGATGAACGAGGGCTTCCGGCTGATGCTGTCGAACCCCCTCATCCTGCTGTGGCCCTCGGCTGCGCTCGGCATCACGATCGCGGTGCTCGCGGTCATGGGCTCGACGCTGGCCGAGCTCGTCCAGGTGCGCACCCCCGAGGCCAAGAAGGATCGCGCGCTCGCCCGGCGTGCGCGGCGCGGCGCGGCCGGGGTGGCGATCGTCACCGAAGAGGAGGTCCGGCCGCAGCCCGTGAACCTCTCCACCGGGACGCTCCGGCACATCGCGGAGAGCTCGGCGGTGCGCATCGAGAACCTGCGCGTCACCTATGACACGTCTGCCGGCCTCGTCGAGGTCGTGCACGGCACCTCACTCGACGTCGGAGCCGGCGAGGTCGTCGGCATCGTCGGAGAGTCGGGATCGGGCAAGTCGCAGACGGTGTTCTCGCTGCTGGACCTCCTGCCCGAGGGCGGCACCGCGCACGCCGACGGCATCTGGGTCGGCGGCAAGGAGGTCACCCGACTCGACCGTCGTCGTCGTCACGCGCTGCTCGGCCACGCGATCGGCTACATCCCGCAAGAGCCGATGTCCAACCTCGACCCGTCGTACACCATCGGCTACCAGCTGACCGAGCCGCTGCGCCGCGTGCACGGGATGCCCCGGGCACAGGCCCGCACGCTCGCGCGCGACATGCTCGTGCGCGTCGGGATCGCCGACCCCGATCGCGTCATGCGCAGCTATCCGCACCAGATCTCGGGAGGCATGGCGCAGCGTGTCCTGATCGCAGGCGCGATCGCCGGCAAGCCGACCCTCCTGGTGGCCGACGAGCCGACGACCGCGCTCGACGTCACCGTGCAGGCGGAGGTGCTCGAGCTCCTGCGTGAACTGCAGCAGGAGTACGGCATGGCGCTTCTCATCGTCACGCACAACTTCGGCGTCGTCGCCGACATCTGCGATCGCGTGGTCGTGATGCGACACGGCGACATCATCGAAGAAGGCGTCGTGGACGACCTGTTCGCGCAGCCCGCCGAGGCCTACACGCGCGAGCTCATCGAAGCGTCGTTGGATGCCGCGCAGGGCCGCGCCGAACTCGATGTGCACTGGGAGTCCACCGCCGGGTCGGCGGGCGACACGATCGTCACGGAGGTGAAGGCATGACCGCTCCGCTCCTGCAGGTGGACGATCTCGTCGTCGAGTACGGACGCGGCCGGAAGGCCTTCCGCGCCCTGCACGGCGTCTCGCTCGAGATCGCGCCCGGCGAGTGCCTGGGCCTGGTCGGCGAGTCGGGTTCGGGGAAGTCGACGCTCGGCAAGGCCGTCCTGGGGCTCGCGCCGGTGGCATCCGGCTCCATCCACTTCGACGGCGAAGAGATCACGCATGCCCACGGCGCACGACGCCGCGCTCTCGCTGCCGACATCCAGGTCGTGTTCCAGGACCCGTACGGCTCGCTCGACCCGGCCATGACGATCGGCGACATCCTCGCCGAGCCGCTCACCGCCGCTGGTGTCGGCCGCACCGAGGCACGTGGGCGCGTGTCGGAGATGCTCGACCGGGTGCGCCTGCCCCAGACGGCAGCGGACCGCTACCCGAGCGAGTTCTCCGGCGGCCAGCGCCAGCGCATCGCGATCGCTCGCGCGCTCGTGCGGCGACCGCGCCTCATCGTGTGCGACGAGCCGGTCAGCGCGCTCGACCTCACCACGCAGGCGACGATCATCGACCTGTTCATCGACCTGCAGCGCGACACGGGTGTCAGCTACCTGTTCGTGTCTCACGACCTGGGCGTCGTGCGGCGGATCTGCCACCGCGTGGCCGTGATGTACCGGGGCGAGCTCGTCGAGACCGGCGACGGCGAGCAGGTGACACGCGCGCCCGTGCACCCCTACTCGGAGCGGCTGCGCCTGGCGTCGCCCGTCGCGGATCCCGCCCTGCAACGGCAGCGGCGTCAGGACTGGCTGGCGATTCGGGAGGTGCCCGGTGTCGTGGCGCCGGTACGGTAGCACGGGAGCCCACGAGGGTCTCGGAGGTTCGGAAAGCAGGGCGGAGATCTCGGATGCCGAAGGTCATCGATCACGACGAGCGACGACGAGAGATCGTCGAGGTCGCCAAGCAGATCATCCTCAAAGGGGGCTTCGAGGCCGCCACCATGCGCTCGATCGCGACCGAGGCGGGCTTCGCCAACGGCGCGCTGAAGCACTACTTCCCGGGGAAGGACTCGATCGTCGCGGCGACCTTCGAGTCGATCCTCGAAGGGATGGAAGTGTCGATCGCAGCCGCGCCCACGGACGAGCCCGGAGCGCAGCTCGAGCATTTCCTGCGCACCCCGGTACCGCGTACCGAGCAGGAGATCCAGAGCGGTCGTGTGCTGCTGGCGTTGTGGGAGTACGCGATGTCGAACGAAGAGCTCGCCGCGTTGTACCGCGCGTTCCTGCAGGGCTGGCGCGATTCCTTCCTCGGGTATATGACCGCCGCAAGGGAGGCGGGCGCGATCTCGGTCGACCCTCCCTACGACCGGCTCGCGACGGAGTACATGTCGGTCGTGATCGGCGCGACCGTCGCGAACCTGATGTTCTCCGACGGCAGCCGCATCGCCGACTACGACGACTATCTCGACGGATTCCTGGCGCGCCTGCGGTGAGCGCGGTGCGCCCCTCACGAAGGGACGACACCGCATGAGCACCTCCGCACTTCGCGTCCACCGCACTCCTGCGCGTGGTGAGCGTTCCGGCCCTCCGGTGCTGCTGATCCACGGGTTCGCCTCGCGCGGCGCGCACGATTGGCCGGATGCCTCATGGGCCCAGCCGCTCGCCGCGGCCGGTCGCGACGTGCTCGTCGTCGACCTGCCGGGTCACGGCGACGCCGCCGCGACAGGAGCCCCGGTTCCCACCTCCGCGGTGCTCGCCGCGCTCGCCGACCTCGCCCGGGGCGAGGGCGACGTCGACGTCGTCGGGTACTCGCTGGGCGCTCGCCTCGCGTGGGATCTGGCGCAGGCATCCGGCGTGCGGGTGCGACGCCTCGTGCTCGGGGGGCTCAGCGCGATGGAGCCGTTCGCGCTCGTGGATGTGCCCGCCGCGCGCGCCGCCCTCGATGCCGATGCCGAGGGACTGGACCCCCTGACCGGGATGATCCTCGCGATGGTCAGCGCGCCGGGCAACGACCCGGCGGCTCTGCTGGAGATCGTCGAGGGCTTCGCGGCGGAGCCGTTCGATCCTGCGCGCGGGGCACCCGCCGTGCCGACTCTCATGATCGCCGGAGAAGACGACCCGATGGCCCAGGGGGTCGACGAACTGGCCGCCCGGATCGCCGATGTCGGCGTCGTGCAGCTCGAGCGCGTGCCGGGCGATCACCTGGGCGCGCTGCACAGCCCGCAGCTGCGCGCCGCGGTCCACCGGTTCCTCGCGGGCTGAGCGCCGCGCTTCTCCGCCGCGCCGGCATCCATCCTTTATTTCCGACATCTGTAGACATATATCGAAACCCTCACGAAAGGCACCTGATGTCCACGACCCCCGACGCCTCGCGCATCCTCGAGATCGCGACCGGCTACATGGCCGCCAAGCAACTGTTCGAATCGAGCCGCATCGGACTGTTCGCGGCGCTCGCCGACGGGCCGCGCGACGTCGCGGGCCTCGCCCAGGCGACCGGCGTGAGCGCTCGCATGGCGCGGATCCTCGCCGATGCGATGGCGGCGAAAGGCCTGCTCACGCGCACCGACGGTTCCTACGCGCTCGCGCCCGACGCCGCGACCTACTTGACGGGCGACGCCGCAGCGCTCGACCTCGCCCCGTTCCTCACCTTCCTCTCCGAGATCAGCTACCCGCACTGGTTGCAGTTCGGCCACACGGTCGACACGACCGAGCCGGGCGACCTGCAGATGAATGACGAGCGCTGGGCGACGTTCATGGCGGGCGTCATGACGTACAACCGCCTGCACGGTCAGGAGTTCGGCCGCCTCGTCGACCTCACCGGCGCGACTCACGCTCTCGACTTCGGCGGGCTGTCCGCGGCCTTCGCGATCGGGGCGATGACGGCGAACCCGCAGCTGCGCACGACGTTCGTCTACGCTCCGGGCTTCGAGGACGGGCTCATCGAGGCGGTCGATGAGGCTGGTCTGTCGGATCGCGTCGTCGTGGAGCTCGCCGACACGGCCACCGCAGAGCCGATCGGCGCGTACGACGCGGTCTTCGCGAACCACGTCATCCACCGCTTCTCCGCCGATGAGAACCGGGCCATCTTCCGCCGGCTCCGCGCCGCGGCGGCGGAAGGCGCGACGCTCACCGTCCTCGACTTCTTCCTCGACGACGACGCCGAGCAGCGCGCCCTCGACGCCCTGCACGCGGGGGAGTACCTCGTGATCGACGGCACCGTCGTCTACCCCGAATCGGAGGTCCGCGCCTGGCTCGACGCCGCAGGCTGGAGCGTCCGCGAGAAGATCGCGCTGCCGGGCAGCCCGCGCGTGCTCGTCGCGACCGCGGTCTGATCCTACGAAAAGGGGGAGGGATGCCTCGGCATCCCTCCCCCTTTTTGTCGGCCGGTGGGCGCGCGGTGAGCGGCCGCGCTACGTGGTGTGGGTCAGGCGCGCGCGTCGAGGCGGGCATCGTCCGCGTCGACGGCCGACGTGAGGCCGCGCTCGAACACCACGCGCCCTCCGACAACGGTGAGGTCGACCTCGAGGTCGGAAGCGCGCCGGGTGGCCTCGAGCGGGTCGTCCGTCAGCACGCAGAGGTCCCCCACGAATCCGTGGGCGAGGGTGCCCTTCCAGTCCGCAGCGCCGTCCTGACGGGCGGCATCGACCGTCAGGCGGTGCAGGATCGCGCGGCGAGTCGTCACCCCGTCAGGCACCCCCGCATCGGTGAGCAACTGCACCGCTGCGTCGACGCTCGCGCGCCAGTCGGGGGTCGCGATCGGAGCGTCGCTCGTGATCGTCGTGAGGATGCCGCGATCGAGCATCTGCGCCAGCGGCCACGCGCGCGCCGCCCGCTCCGTGCCGAGCTGGCCGCTCGCCCACGCGTGTGTGAACGCGGCGATGAGGGGTTGCACGGCGGCTCCGACGCCCAGCGTGCGCATCCGTGCGAGGAGGTCGTCGAACGCGAGGTCGGCGTGCACGATGTAGTGCGGGTGTCGGCGTGGCGCGGCCCCCGCCTCTTCGAGGACGCCCAAGAACTCGGCGATCGAGCGATCTCCGGTCGCGTGGACGGCGACCTGCAGGCCGGCGTCGTGAGCGAGGCGGACCATCTCGCGGAAGGCCTGGCGTGGGCCGTCCGGGCCCCGTGTCAGGAGTGCGCCGAGGCTGCCGTCGACGTACGGTTCGCGCACCCATGCGGTGCGCAGTGGAGGGATGCCGTCGGCGAAGATCTTCACGCCCGGGATCGCGAGCCAGCGTGGGTCGGTCGCGGGCGTCGCCGTCGCGAGGCCCGCGCGGAACGCGTCGAGGTGCGTCTCGCCGTCGATCGTGCCGAACAAGCGCAGCAGCGTGACGCGACTGGTCTGGGCTCCCGAACGATGTAGGTCGACGTAGGTCTCGAGCATCGGGGTGCCGAAGCAGCCCGTCGCTCCGGCGTCCTCGCCCGGCCCGATGCCCGGCTCTGTGTAGCTCGTCACACCAAGCGAGGCCAGCAGGCGCCACGCGCGGTGCAGCGCGGCGCGCCGTTCAGCGTTCGTCGTGAGAAGCGCGCCGTCGTGATCGTGTGACGATTCGTGGTCGCCGAAGAACAGCCTGGGCCAGCGGGCTCCGAGCCACGCGGCGTGCAGGTGCGCGTCGTTGATGCCCGGGATCACGGTGCGCCCGCCGAGGTCGATGACGCGCCCGGCCGAGGGCGCGAGAGCCAGTGCCGCGTCGTCGTGTGCGACGATCACGCCGCCCCGGATCGCGATCGACGAGGCGGCTGAGGCGTCGACGTCGAACAGGTGGATGCGGCCGCCGATTAAGACAAGATCGGCGGGGGCATCTACTGCTGTCAGCGCATCGGTCACGGTTCCTCCCTGGTTATTCCACCAGCGTAGACTAAACGCGCGTTCGTGTCGACGAGAGAGAACGCGCGTCGGGCGCCGCGCATCACTCGAGTCGTGACTACGTCACGCGGTAACGCCAGGCTGGTGCCGGAACTGCAGCAGCACGCCGTTCGCGTCAGGTAGGTGTCACTCGCCTGCAGGGGCTTGCCCAGTGCCGCGGTGATGTCGGCCGTGTCGAGGTGGCATTGAGTGCGCCCGCGGTGGAGCTCGCGGCGGTTGTGGGTGGTCGCGGTTGTCAGTGTTCGATGAGGCCTTGGAGTTCGACGGCGACTTGGATGGAGGCGATGGTGTCGCGTTTGTGGAGGTTCGCGATCTTCCGGGAGCCGCCCATCGACAGGAGCGGCACGTAGATGAACGATTGGTCGAACTCGAGCGGGCCGTGCGCGGCGACCGCCTTCGGGAACACATCCCACTTGTATGAGAATGCGAGTTCTTTCACCCCACCCAGTCGGAGCAGATTGAACACTGCCTTCATTGAGCCGAGTCCGCCGGTGTCGTTCAGTCGGTAGAAGATGCCGATGACCCCGACGCTGGGTTCCCAGGTGATCAGGTCGCCGAGCCCGGTGACCATGATCGGGATCGAGATCCCGTCGCCCTGGGTTTTGCCGATGCAGTCACCGACTTCGGTTTCGTAGAGTTTCGGGTCGATGATGCGGATGAATCCCTCCGCGAACGTTCCATATCCGTATGTTTCCCACACCTCGACAAGTTCAGCCGGAACCCGACCGCGATACTCCTCGATGATCTCCGCCGGTACCGGCGCGTGCGGAGCGAAGTCGACAATCTCCACCATGCCCTTACCGTAGCGTGCGGGCCGGCGGTCACCCGCGTTGCGGATCATCACCCGAGGGGGAGTTCGCGGTGGTGGTAGGTGGTGGGGATGGTGTCGGTGAGGAAGTAGGCGTAGAAGATGTCGGCGGCTTCGTCGGCGGTGAATACTTCGTTCGGGTAGACGCGGGTGCTGCGGCGTCCGTCGTCCCACGGGATCACCTCGGACGGGTCACCGGCCTGCGGGTCGCCGGGCTTGCCGATGACGTACTGGTGGGCGACACCGGAGGCATCCACCGTGCGCAGTTCCACCGTGAGCGCCTCCGCTGAACCCGCACACTGGAGGTAGTTCTCCGAGAATGGGATCTTCTCCAGCAGGTCGGCGCCCTTCGGCGCGCGCCACAGGCTGAACCCCCAAAACGAGGTGCCATCCATCTGGTTCAGCGAATAGCAGAACTGATCGGGATACGGGCGGATGTCGTCGTCGAATGGCCCGCGGCTGTAGCCGTTCATCTCAGCGACGTGTGTGACGGGGGTCAT
>JASCPF010000048.1 GCA_029959325.1 Microbacteriaceae bacterium PS02068 | reverse complement strand
GCTGCTGCGCGTGCCCGTCGTCGAGACGCTCGTCGCCGCGCGCGCCTGACGCGGCGCGCGCCGCCTGCCGCGCGCCTGACGCGCGCCGCGCCGCCCGCCGTCTATTCTCGCGAGACCGCTCATCTGCACCGCTTTGCCCTCCATTCCGGTGCGTTCGCGCGGTTTCGCGGCGTAACTCGGCGCAACTGTTCCGGAGCGGTCGTCGTATCACGTGGCCGCTCATCCGCGTCGCGAAACCGCTCATCTGCACCGCTTTAGGCCCCGATCCGGTGCAGACGCGCGGTCTCGCGGGATGCGGCGCGGTGCGGTGCGGCGCGGCGCGACATGGCGCGGCGGGACGCAATGACTGAGGGTTGTCGGGAATGCGGTGAGATGACACTAGATGTCACGCCCGAGCGGCCGCGTCGAGATCACCCAGGCGACATTGCCATGACACTTTCCTGGCCGGGGTGAAGCTGGGGACTTGAACTCCTACCTTCACGTTGCAAAGCCGATGCGACTTTCTCTAGGTTTGGTTGGGGGGGTGCGGGCACTGGAGTCCAACGTGCATTCGGCACGACCCCCGACGGTTCCGCCTTCGGTGTCTGCAGTGCGCCTGGGTTTCGATGGGAGCACGACACATGCCGATGGACATCCCCGCAGCGCGCCGCATGCGCCGCATCCGATCGTTCGTGGCGATGCTCGCGACGGCATCCGTCGTCATGGTGTCCGCCGTCTTCGTGAGCCCGGCCATCGCCGCCCCGCCGGTGTCGAGCGGCGGCACGCCCTTCACCGGTGTCGAGGTGGAGGCGACGGGGTCCGACATCCTCGCGGCGGGCGTGGGCACAGTCTCGGTGACCGCACGCAACACGACCACTGGGCCGCTCTACAACGGCACCGTTGTCGCGGTCCTCCCGCTCGGGGTCACGTACGTGCCCGGATCGTCGCAGCCGGGGCCCCCGAATGCTCCGGGTGAGCCCCAGGTTCGGCTCCAGGCGCTCGATCCCGACAACCCGACCGAGCTCTCGCAGGTGCTCGTCTGGTCTAACATCTCCGATCTTCCCCTCGGTGCAGAGCTGGATCTGGGCTTCTCCGTCGAGGCCGACAATGCGCTCTTCCCGGTGGGATCGACGGTCACGATCGACGCGGGCGTCTACGCGAACAGCGACCCGCGACTGGTGCCCGCGGTCACGATCCCGACGGACGGAACCCCTCCCGTCATCTCCCGTGCGACCGCGGGCGGTGACGACAGCGTCGATTTGGCGATCACGGCGCTGCGGCTCTCGAAGAGCAATCTCGAGGCCGAGCAGGAGGTCTACCGCGGCGAGGCGAACACGACGCGGTACTCGCTGACCGTGACCACGGCCGAGCAGGCGGGCACCGACGGTGTCGTGGTCGTCGACCGTGTGCCCGGCCACTTCCAGGTGCTGGACTGCGAACTCGGTGACCCGGCGTTTTCCTGCGACATCGCCTACGTGACCGTCGACGGTGAGGACTTCACCGAGCTCACCTGGAACCTCGGTGACCTGCCCGCCGACACGTCGGTGACGCTCACCTACTCGGCGTTTGTCGGGCTGCAGGAGATCACGGCACCCGACGGCGACGCCGACGGAGCGGCCACCCGCCCGGGGCCGACCGGAACGCCTGTCGAGAACACCGCCGACGCATCGGGGACGTACGGCGGCTCGGTCGCCGAAGGCACCACCACTGCGATCGGTGTGTCGGCCAGCACCACGGTGACGATCCTCGATGTCGGTATCGTGAAGACCACCTCCGCCCCCGAGTTCTTCGCGGGCGAGACCACGACGTTCAGCCTGGCGATCCGCTCGAGCGAGTACATCACCACCTCCGGGATCGTCGTCACCGACTCCCTCCCCGACGGACTGTGCCCGATCGTCCCCGCAGGGGTGGCCACGAGCGGATCGTGGCCCGTGGAGTGCCCTGCACCGGGTGGCGCGGGGGATGTGACCGGCGGGGCGATGACCGAGGCCGTCGCGAACGCGGACGGCACGTTCACCCTCACCTTCGCGGTCGACGCCGACGCTCTCCCCGAAGACCGCGACGCGACGATCACCTACACGGCATTCATGCGGGAGCAGTACCAGGACGGCTCGCTCACCACCAGTGGTGATGTCCTCACGAACACGGTCGACATCTCGGGCACGACAACCCCCGCCGCGGGGAACACCGTCGACACCGGTGACGTCGCGTCGACGAACGACTCCGCGGCGAGCCTGGGCACGCCGGGCCTCTCGATGACGAAGACGATCTGGACGAACCCGGACCGGGAGGCCATCACCTCGGCCGCAGGGGCCGGCGACACCTGTTTCGCCGCTCCGGCCGACCAGTACGTCGGCGAAGACGGGCCCCGACTGCAGTTGGGCGATCTGGCGTGCTTCCGCATCTCGATCGACTTCCCCGCGGGCGTGTCGACCCGCGATGCGATCCTTGCCGACTTCCTTCCGCCGGGGACGGAGTTCGTCGAGTGGGCGGCGGGCCCGGGCAATAGCGCGAGCATCGAGCGACTCGACAACGACCTCCAGTGGCTGCTCGGCGACGAGAACCCGAACGGGTCGCGGTACGTCGAGGGAGGCCAGGACCTCGTCCTCGACCTCCTCGTGCGAGTCGTCGATGTTCCCGGCGCCGGCCAGGACGTGGATATCACCGGCAACCTCGCGAAGCTGCGCTACACCTCCGGGTCGGGCGAGATCATGGCGGCGCGCGACGATGTCGACCTCACTCTCGCGCCGGTCGCCCCCCTCGAACTCGCCAAGCGCGCGGCCGGCCAGACGACGCTTGTCGTGCAGGAGGAGCAGGTCGTGCCCTTCACGATCGACGTCACCCACGCGGGCACGGCGGCCGACGGCAATGACTATCCGCTCGACAGCGTGACGGTCTGGGATGTGCTCCCCGACGGATTCGGCTGCGCCGACGTCTCGGATGAGTCACCCGCGCCCTCTGACTGCTCGGTGGCGACGACGGGCCCGGCCTCCGGGCAGACCCTGATCGTCTGGGAGCTCGAAGGGGCGGCGCTCGGCGCCGACGAACAACTGCTCCCCGGAGAGACGATCGAGGTCTCGTACTCGATCACGGTGCCCTCGCCGCTCTCAATCAACACGGCGCACACGAACCAGGCGGCCGTCACCGTCTACACGGCTCCCACCACCGACGGCACACCGGAGTCGGCGGGTGCCGTCGACTTCTGGCCCGAGAACCCGTTCGACGCCTTCCCCGATGAGATCAAGAACGCCCCCGAGGCCAGCGACATCGCGACCATCACCCTCCCGCCCGCGACCGTCGACAAGGACGTCGTTGCGACGGGCATCACCGCGGGCGGCAACTCCTCCCTCACGCAGGCGACGATCGGGGAGACCGTCGACTACGCGTACTCGGTGACCATCCCCGCCCACACCAGCGTCTTCCAGGGAACCCTGGACGACGGGCTGCCGCTCGGCGCTCGGCTCGTCCAGGCAGGCGACCCGACCCTGTCGACCGCGCCGGGCGGAATCACCGTCGCGACCGGATGCGCGGCGGATGCCGTCGAGTTCCGGCTCTGCGCCGACGGCACCCTCCTCTTCCCGACGGCGTGGACGAACGACACCGACACGGATGCGGTGTTCACCGTCACCCTGCCCACCCGGGTCGCGGACCAGGCAGCCAACATCAACGGCGGATCCATCCCGAACACGGCGACGTTCCGCAGCGCGCTCGAGGCCGACGGCACGCCCGTCAGCCAGGGCACCGCCGTGGCGAGCATCGGGGTGGTCGAGCCCAGCCCCACGCTCGCGAAGACCTCGTCGGCGTCGACCGTGTCCGGCGGGCAGGATGTCGAGTACACGCTCACCGCGACCAACGCTGCGGGACGATCGCCTCTCTACGACGGTGTGGTCGTGGACTGCGTGCCCGGGGCCCTGCAGATCGGCGATCTGCCCGCAGGGCTCGCCGGTCCCGTGCCCGGTGACGGCTCGAACGGATGTGCCCTGGGCACCCAGGTGCTGACCTGGACGCTCGCGGCGCCGCTCGAAGCGGGCTCCCCGCAGAGCGTCACCTATCCCGTCACGATCCCCGCATCCGCGCCCGCCGGACAGCGGTACACGAACGAGGCCGAGCTGACGGGCGCTTCCGTGCCCGGCGACGAGGCAGAGGCGCGCACCTACACGGCGGACGCATCGCGCGACGTCGACGTCGTGCGGCCCACGCTGTCGAAGACCGCGTCGACGGCGACGATCGTTCCCGGGCAGGCGGTCACCTGGACGGTGACCGCGACGATCCCCGCGAACGTCGAGCTGTTCAACGCCGCGTTCGTCGATGCGCTCCCCGTCGCGCTCAGCGCGGTCGAATCCTGGAGCGTCTCGTGCGGGGGAGGCGACGCGACCTGGCAGGCCGACTGCGTGACCGCCACCGAGCTCACGCGGAGCCCGGCGACGTCGTTCGGCGTGCTGCTCGGGACCATCGCCCCGGCGCCGCAGGTGCGCACCCTCACGCTGACCCTCACGACCCGACTTCCCGTGGCCACCACGGCCGTGCAGGGAGCGAACCAGAACAACACCGCGCAGCTGCGGTGGAACTTCGAGGAGGAGACGGCGCCGACGAGCACCGCGGCGACCTGGGATGCCAACGCCCAGGCCACCGCGTCCACTCAGGTGCGTCATCCCGAGGTCACCGTCGCGAAGTCCGTGAGCGACACGACGCCCGCGCAGGGCGAGACGTTCGTCTACACGGTGCGGGCGACGACGACCGCGGGCGCGCGCAACGTGCCGGCGTTCAACGTCGTGATCCGCGACACCGTGCCCGTCGACGTCATCGTGCTCGGGGCCGACGGTCAACCGATCGCGGACGGCGCGTCCACTCCGAGCGGAGGGGTGTGGGATGCGGCGGCCCGGACCCTCACCTGGACCGTCGACACCCTTGCTCCGGGCTCGGCGAACGCCGTGACGCGCACGTACTCTGCGCGTCTCGACGTGTCGTCGACGCTCGCCGGCTCGGCCCTCACGAACACCGTGCGCCCGCAGTCGTGGACCTCGCTCGCGACGGACGGCCGCACGTATGGCCCGGGCACTGCGGCCACGGCATCCGTCACACCGCAGTTCCCGCTCATCACCTCGACCAAGACGCAGGTGACCCCCGCGAACCCGGTCTACATCGGCCAGGAGGTCACGTTCCGGTTCGAGCTCACGAACACGGGCGGGGCGACGGCGGTGTCGCTCGACGCGGTCGACACCCTACCCAGCGGATGGAGCTACGTCACGGATTCCGCCCAGGTGACTGTGCGCACCGGCGCTGCCGCCGCCGTGGAGCCCACGATCACCGGCCAGGTGCTCCGCTGGAACGACATCGGCGGCTCGAGCGTCTCGCTCCAGCCGCTCGAGCGGATCGTCGTGACCTACCGCGCGGTCGCCGACGACTCGGTCGACGCCGGGCTCTCGGTCGCCCACACGAACACCGTCGTCGCCGCCGACGTGACAGACGCCACGGGCGGCACGTCGTACAACGGCGGTGCAGGCTCCTACATCGGCGCGGCAGGCTCAGCGACGGCGCGCATCGCGCTCGCCGACCTGGCGATCACGAAGGTCGCCAACGACGACTTCGTCGCCGGCGAGACGGGCACCTACACAGTGACCGTCACCAACAACGGACCCGACCCCGCGATCGGCGTCGTCGTCACCGACACCGCCGTGCCGCCGGCAGGCGTGACGGTCCTGGGCGCGTCCGGTGCCGGATGGACCTGCGGCGCGCCCGTCGGCGGCGGGTTCTCGTGTGCACGGACCACGCCCGCCGAGCCGATGCCCTCGGGATCGAGCTGGACCCTGACCGTGCGCGCCGCAGTGGCATCGACCGTGGAACACGGCGTCGAGATCCCCAACTCCGCGTCGGTGAGCGCTACCACCGAGGATCGCACCCCCGGGAACAACACCGACGACGACACGGCGGTCGTGCGCGCGAGCGCAGACCTGGTCATCACCAAGACCGCAGACACCGCGTCGGCCACGGCGGGTGGCCCGCTCGGCTGGACCGTGACGGTGACGAACAACGGCCCGTCGGTCTCGCGCGGATCCGCTCTCGCGCCGATCACGATCACCGACACGCTGCCGGCTGACGTCGAGGGGATCACCGTCGTCTCGACGACGGGGGGCGCGGACTGCGCGATCGCCGCCGGCACGCTCGACTGCGACATCCCCGTCGATCTCGCCGTCGGGGCGACGGTGACCGTCGTGCTCGCCGGCATGCTCGCCGCCGATGTCGCGCCGGGTTCGACCATCGCGAACACGGCGACGGTGACCCCGGTCACCACCGATCCCGAGACCGAGAACAACTCGTCGACGAGCGAGACCCCGACGGTCGTTGAGGAATCCCTCACGGTCGACAAGACGATCGTGGCACCCGTTCCGCCGGAGGCACTCCCCGGTGGAACACTGACCTACCGGATCACCGTCGCCAACGGTGGGCCCTCGGATGCGCGTGGCGTGTTCGTGGTCGACGACCTGCCCGACGGAGTGACGTTCGACTCGATCGTCGCCGGCGGTGACGTGTGGACGGCCGTCGCTCAGGGCGAGGACGTGCGCTTCGACCTGACCGGGCTGCTCGCCGCCGGTGCGGACTCGAGCTTCGACATCCTCGTCGACATCGACTCGGGTGTGGTGGGCGATGTGACCAACACCGCCGTGGTCGGGTCGACCTGGCGCGCGGACCAGGACTCCTCGCAGGTGACGACGGGATCCAACGCGATCGCCGACCTCGCCATCACGAAGTCTGTCGACGTCGCCGAGATCGTCGCCGGTGCGGCGACAGGGGCCACGTACACCCTCGAGGTCGTCAACCTCGGACCCTCGGATGCCGCCGGCCCCGTCACCGTGAGCGACCTGCTGCCCGCCGGCATGACGCTCGTCGGCTCGGCGCCCGCCGGATGCGTCGTCGCAGACGAGAGCGGCCGACAGCGCGTGACGTGCGAGAAGCCCGACGGCCTGGACGTCGGAGAGACGGCGTGGACGATCACGCTCCCGGTCGTCGTCGACGCCGCGGTGACCGCGACGAGCCTCGTGAACACGGCGACGGTCTCCTCGGTGACCCCCGACCCTGTGCCCGGGAACAACTCCGACTCCGCATCCGTCGCCGTGGTGCAGCGCGCGACGCTCACGCTCGTCAAGGACGCCCCCGCATCCGCTGTCGCAGGCGAGGACATCTCGTGGACGGTGACCGTCACGAACACCGGACACTCCGACGCGCAGGCGGTCAGCATCTCCGACACCCTCGACTCGCGTCTGACGTTGGTGAGCGCGTCGTCGATCACCGAGGGAGTCACATGCACCGGAACCACCGCGGTGCTCTGCGCGGTCGGCACGATGGAGCCCGGTGCCTCGGTCGTCGTCACTCTGGTCACGACTGTGGCATCGACCGTCCCCGCGGGAACGGTCCTGCCGAACGCCGCGGTGGCGAACTCGAGCACGATCGACCCGGTGACCGATGCGCCGGCCACCGCGACCGACGATGCCGAGGTGACCGTCGACGCCGTCAGCGTGCTGCAGATCGACAAGTCGGCGACCACGCTCACGGTCGAAGCCGGAGAGGTGGCCACGTACCTCATCGAGGTCACGAACGATGGGCCTTCGGATGCCGCCGCGCCCGTGACGATCGTCGACACGTTGCCGGTGGGGCAGACGTTCCTCGCGGCGACGAACGCCTCCGGGCCTCCCGCGTGGGTGTGCGCGGCGGAGGATCAGACTGTGACGTGCGTTCTCGAGAACGCCGGCACCGCGACAACCCTCGCGGCGGGCGCATCCGCACCGCTCCTGCAGATCGCGACGACGGTGTCGGCCGGCGCTGCGGCCGGGATCCAGACGAACACGGCACAGGTGTCGTCGCCCTCGTCCGAGATCTCGCCGACCGATGACGCCGAGATCGTCGTCATCACGCGCGCCGACCTCCAGCTGATCAAGAGCCACGCGCCGGATGCGGATGCCGTGGCGGGTGAGTCGTTCACCTGGCTCCTGAGCGTCGTGAACCACGGCCCGTCGGATTCGCTCGCGACCGTCGATGACCCGATCGTCGTGCGCGACGTGCTCCCGGTCGGGGTGACGCTCGCCGCGAGCCCGGCATCCGGCGGGCCCGACACCACGTGCTCGGTGACGGGCACCGAGGACGGCGCACAGGTCGTGGAGTGCGTGCGCACGAGCACTCTCGCCGCGGGTGACACCCTCGACCTCACGCTCGAGGTCGACCTCGACCAGGCGGTGGAGGGCGATCTGGTCAACACCGCCCAGGTCACGCCCGGTGTCACGCCGCAGCCCGCCGACCCGGTGTGGCCCGACTCGGATTCCGACACGATCTCCGTCGTCGAGGTCGCGGACCTGGCGATCACTAAGACGGTGGACACCGACCCGGTCGTCGCGGGCGGTGAGGTCTCGTGGACCGTCGAGGTCGAGAACCTCGGCCCGTCGGACTCGGACGCCTCGGAGGAGGCTCCCATCACCGTCGTCGACACGCTGCCCGTCGGCATCGTGAACGGCTCGGGTTCCGGCGACGGATGGACGTGCGTGGCGCTCGCTCCCGTCGGCGGCGCCGAGCGCCTGAGCTGTGTGCGCGACGAGACGCTGCCGGTGGGTCCGGCTCCCGCCCTGACGATCACGGGCACGGTGTCGCCGTCGGTGGAGGGCGAGATCACGAACGTGGTGCGGGTCACCCCCGGACTCACGCAGCAGCCGACCGATGGACCGGGGCCCGATGAGGCGTCCTCGGTCGTGCCGATCACCACGAGCGCCGACCTCGCGATCACCAAGACGATCGCCGAGGAGATCGTCGCGGGCTCCTCGGGCGTCTACCGCTTCCAAATCATCAACCTCGGGCCTTCCGATGCCCAGCAGGTCGCCGTGAGCGATCCGCTGCCGACCGGTCTGACCTTCGCGGCGATCGCGGGTGGCACCGACGGCTACGACTGGTCGTGCACCGCCGACGGTGCGGACCCCGATGTCGTCTCCTGCAACCTCGACGGCCCGCTCCCCGCTGGGGCGACGATCACGCTCGACATCCGTGTCGACGCCGAGCAGCAGCTCCAGGGCGACCTCGAGAACACCGTGACCGTCAGCTCGACGACGTCGGATCCCGACCCCCTCAATAACAGCTCGACGGTCGAGGGGACCCTCGTCGAAACGGCCGATCTCGCGATCGTGAAGGCGGCCGTCGGCTCGCCCGTCGTCGGCTCTCCGTTCGCGTATACGCTGACCGTCACCAACGACGGGCCCTCCCTCGCCCGTGGTGTCGTCGTGACCGACGAGATCCCGGCGCAGCTGCAGGTCGACGAGGTCACCGCCCACGGGTGGACATGCGCGGTGCTGCCGGCTGCCGGTTCCCCCACCGCTGTCACCTGCACGATCGACGAGATCGCCGCAGGAGCGACGGCTGCCGTGATCACGGCCACGGTCACGGTGCTCCCGGACGCCTATCCGGCGATCTCCAACACCGCGACGGTTACGTCGGCGACGCCCGAGGACCCCTCGACGCTGGCCGACAACACCTCCACGGTCACGACGCCGGTCCCCGCGCGCAGTGAGCTGGCGATCACGAAGGAGATCACCGGCGTGCTGGAGGCGGGTTTCGGTGGCGAGTACACCATCACCGTGACCAACCTCGGTCCGACGCCGGATCCGGGCCCCGTGCTCGTGACCGATGTGCTGGCGTCCGCGCTGACCTTCGAGCGCGCGGAGCTGGATGGGACCGCAATCGAGTGCGAGGTGACCGGGCAGGTCGTCGTCTGCGATGTGGGCCCGCTCGAGGTCGATCAGAGGGCAACGCTCGTGCTGAACGTGCGGGTCGGAGCATCGGCGACCGGGGAGATCGAGAACGTCGCAAGTGTGAGCTCGCAAGGATCGATCACCGAGCCCACGGCTTCGGCGACGGGTGAGGTCGATCGATCGCTACTCGCAATTACCGGCGGGGCGCCGCTCGTACTGTTGCCCTTGGCGTTCGGGGCGTTCGGCGCGATCGTGCTCGGTGCGCTGTTGCTGATCTCTAGACGACGGCGGTTCGAAACCCCGCCCGGGCGAGGGTGAAAAGGAGGTTCCCGGTTGAACCGTCAGTATTGAACTTGTGGTGAGCGGTACGTCGCCCGGATCGACTTCTCGGGTCATGAGCAATATGTGCCACAGTCTGTGGCACATTTCCGCCGAATACGTGGGCGTCGAGATGTCCCACAAGCTGTGGGACATCTCGCTTCCCACCAGTTTGACCAGCCGTCAGCACTCGATTCCGTGCATTCGAAGGATCCCCTCGACGCTTTCACCGGCGTCGAGGGCCGAGCGTACGATGCCTCGAGTCGCCGTGTCGTGGATCGAGAGAAGCAATCTCTTGCCCTCCATCTGGGCGGTGGGCCTAGATCGCACGATAGACGGCTGCGTGGTCGTCGGCGTAGACGAGATACTGGTGTCGGACCGGCGCCATCAGCTTCATCGGAGGGGTCGACATCGTGATCCGACCGGGTAGTCCCGCGTTCGTTGGCCCGAGGGTCGATGAGGGGAAGTAAGCAGCTTCCCAGGAATGACTACCTGGTCGAGGTTGCTCGGCGCGGCGTCGACCTTGACGAGCCGCAATCGCGACGAGGCGGCAAGCTATGGATGGCTATTCCCGCACCGCGCGCGTGCCGTCGCAGTACGGGCAGCCAAGTCCCTTCGTCACTCGGGCTCGGATCGGAGCCTCCCACCGATGCCCGCTCCGGCACCGCCATTTGACGCGTCGGCTCGAGTTGGCGCCGACATGGTTGGGGTCGCCGGCATTGCGACCACGAGTCTTGTCCCACTCCCGGGCGAGGTCGGGGTGAGTTGTTCGGAGGTCTGTATGCCCCGGCCACGCTCGCTGGCCAGCGCAGTAAGGGCACCCGCTCATGGCAAGGCCCCGCGTGGAGGGGCTTGCCTCCCACATATGGCCCTCGTCGCAGGCCCACCACGCGTTCCTTGACATCCCGCGCGTCTCCCATGGGCTGCGCGTGTGGTCGTTCAGCCCCCAGGCCCATTCAGCAACGGCACTTGGATTTCGCTGCACCCAGAGCGGGTAGGGGGCCGTGACATCGATGATCGCCGCAGCATCCACGACATCTAGTGGAATGTACAACGACGCGAAACGGGTAGGCCTTGTTACGCGACGAGTCGGCCGCAGCCACAGCACAATCCTCTCGATCAAGAGGTCGGCGAGACCGTCGACCGGTGGGATGTCATCTGCAATGGCGGCGCGGAGGTCCTTAGCTGACGACATCCGCCATCGCTCGACCGTCGTCTTGTCAGAGAGGACTTCGAGGATGGCGACGGTCACGGGGTACAGCAATGCGCGGCCAAGGATCTCGCGGTTGTCGGCGCTCATGCCTCGCGTCAGTAGCGAGCCGTGCGGCCTGGTCAGGACTGCGTCGTCGCGCACCATTTCCCACACTCGCGCGTGAAGTTGTGCAGAGACGCGGCCGGCGCTAACCAACCGCCGGAACCTATGTTCGGCGTGTGCTTGAGCGGGATCGAGCGGAAGGACCGGCTGCGACGCGGGTGGGGTGCCTGGACCGGCCCATACCATCTGCCCAGGATGCCGAAGGCACCAGTTCTCGCGATCATGTGGGATCTGCTCCACGCGTTCGCCAGCGCCGCATAGCCGACAGAGGAATCGCTCAGGATAAGTTCCCTCGGGGTCCGGCTGCGCGTGCCCTTTCAATCTTGCGTAGTGACCAGCGGGTCGCCCCGCGCCAGCTTCAACGATTGCTGCGGCCGCGCCCTCGACGGCCCAGACACGGTTCAGGTAGGGCTGCGCTCGGGTGGTCAGTCCCCGCTCGGCGATCTCGAGCGGTACCCCTGCGGCTTCGCACTGGCGCCGTAGGTACGAGCGCGGCGACTCGAGCCTGTGCCACTTGGGGCGGACTGCCCATGCGAGCTCACCTATCACGCGGCCTCGTCAAGGTCGTCCTCGTGGAGGTCCTCGAGAGTGATCTTGTGCCGGACCGGCGTCGTGTACCGCAAGTCATCCAGCACTGCGTACAGCCGCTGGCGTGTCACCCGTTCGTTCCTGCGGGCGGTGTCGTCCAGGGTCGCGGCGATCAGCCGCTCGACGATCATTGCCAGTACGGAGAGCTGGCCCCCTGCAGCCTTGTGGAGGACTGCCGCGTTGCGGGTTAGGAGCCCCGGGGCGTGACCGCACAACGGGAGATTGCGGTCGAAGACAGCCACCCACCGATGCCACAGCACCCGACCCTCGTCCTCTTTGAGATCGGTCTTGCGCAGCGTCACCATGTCGCACCGCATGCGGACTTGAAGCCCTTCTGTGCTTCCGAACGCCTTTCCCCCTCCCAGGGCGATGCCGACAAGGAGGACGGTGGCGGATGACTCGTTCTGCAGCGCTTTGATGACGCTGGAGGGTTCGCTACCGCCCAGTCGGTGGGCCTCGTCGATCACCAGCAGTTTGGTGCGATGAGTCTGCAGCATGTCGACCGCCATCTTGCGGAGTCTGTCGGTGTTCGCGTGAAGCGGCACCGAGACGGTGGGTGCGAGGAACTCGATGATCTGGGCAAGCAGTGCCTTGCCGGTGGAGTGGTCGGTCATCTCCGTCCACACCACCGGGACCTCCCCGCGGTCGACGTAGTCAGGATTACGGGCGGCGTGCGACTGTTCAGTAGAGCGGGCGAGAAGCAGCGCCAACTCGGTCTTGCCGTAGAACATGGGCGCGGAGATCATCAGACCGCGGCGTGAGTTCTTCCGGCGCGGATTTGAGGCGATGAGCTTGGCCAGGATCCGGGCGCCGATGTCCTGCTCTGGTGTTGGCACACGCAGCGTGAGATGGAGGAAGTCGTCCCGGGCCTGATCGTACGCAGCCCGCCCTCTCGTCGGCAGGGTGGAGTACTCGGCGAACGACAGCGGGGGAGGCGGGGGCGGAAGAGCGGTGAACGCCTCACGCAGTCCGAGCAGGGTGGTCTTGCGCGCGTGGTGTAGCACCAGAGGTTGGACGATCACCTTCAGAACTCCTTCACCGTGACGATGTCGTACTCCGGCGAGTCCCAGTCGATGTCACCGACATCGGCAGGGTCGGTCCATCCGTCCAGGTCGATCGGCTCCGGGTCCGTCGCGCCGGAATCGGACATATAGGGCGCCGTTGCGCCGGTGGCCCTGTCGCGAAGGTTGCGATTGCGGGCGCGCTTGTCGCTGCGCTCCCGCCTCTCCATGACATCCAGGAGCTCCGTCCTCTTCGGGGTCTCGCCTGGGTCACCGGAGCCGAATCGTTCGACCAGCTTGACTGCAGCCTCGGCGACCATCCACGCCGCCTTGTCGTCGAGCGCGGTGTCCCAGCACTCGATCCACTCGTCGGTCTCTGGGTGGCGCACCCACACGGCGTTGGAGTTGTAAGGGTCGTAACTGATGTCGAACTTCCGCGCCCGGGTTGAGCCGGTGGCCGCACCTGTCAACGAGCGGTCGCGCAGTTCGGCCAGCAACGGCGAGTCGTAGGTCCGGTTGTTGAACTCGATGCCTTCGCTGCTGATCACGCGGGGTTTTGTAGGCAGGAGGGCGAAGAAGTCCTCCGCGCGGAACGGCAACTGCACGCCCGGGCCGACCTCGAACAGTACTGCGTACATCTGGTTGGGAGTCCACTCCCGCCCCGGGAACAGCGGCGACTTCAACCCGCCGTGATGTGTGTTCAAGTAGACCGTCGTGATCCATGTCTCGAACGCAAGCCGCACCGAGTCAAGCGTCAGCGTCGGGTTATCCCGCTTACCCCTGTTCGCGACCGAACTGCCAGTCGCGCCGGCCAGCCAGGTCGCAAAGCTGGTCGATGTGGTTCCGAAGTTGCGCTCGACATGCGGCTTCACCGTAGCGGCGTTCGGGGGCGCCAGCACCAGGGTGATGCCGAACGCGCGACACGCAGCCTCAAACGTCGCAGAGCGAAAGTCGGCGCCTCCGTCGATCGTGATCGCGTGAGGGAAGATCCAGGGCACAGCCAACGAGTCGTCGTCGAGGTACGGATTCACTCTCTTCATCAGCTCAATGGGAAGAGTTGCGGATCCGGAAAGCACCGCGGCAGCGGACCCTGGAATCGCACGGCGCCCCACGATGGCACGAGCCAGCAGAAGTGAGTGATCGAATCCGTTCGGCGAGTTAGCGTGGATCGCCCATGCGAGAGGCACTCGACTCGCGACATCGAAAAGCACGGTCGCAGTGGGGCGGTAGGTGTTGCCCCTGTCATCCCACACCTGCACATCCAGCAGCGTCGAGTCGATCTCGCACACCGCTCCGAGTCGGAAGGCGCTGCCGGAGAAGTGTTGGCGATCCGGACTGTTCGCGGCCGTGCGCCGAGTGGTGGCCTTATCGAAGCTGTACCGACCCGCGTCTCGCTCATTGATGTAACCCTGCAGCGTGGTGTCAGTGATATCGCAGACCGGGTCGCCCGGGTACATGCTCTCCAGCATCCGACGCACCAGCAACGCGCAGTGGCGTCGAGTAGTAGTCGGCATATCCCTGCGATCGTCCAGCGCACGGTCGATGACGGCGACCAGTCGCGGATCTGCCCTCGCGATCACAAGTCTTCGCTTGCCCCGTCTGTGCATCCGGGCGTCCAGCCCCGCCACACCGTGCGATTGATAGACCTTCCAGAAGTTGAACAGCGCCTTCCGCGAGCGGGCCAATGACGTGCCGGCCGTCTCCGCGATCTTCGACGCAATCCGCTGCTCCTGTGTCGTAATGGCAGGGTCATACTGCGGGCGCGGCCCGGTTGCAGTCGGGGCCATCGGGATACCCCGAAATGCTTCCAGCAAGTGCCTCTCCATGTCGAGCACGTCACTTGGCCAATCGCCGCCAGCGATCCGCAGCGGAAGATCCACATCACGCTTCGAGCTGCCCGCATGAGCAAGTAACTCGGGAACCGAGATGACCATCCAGTCGTCGGCGGTTCCCTCGCGGCGCAACTTGGCCTCGGTACCCCGACGCACTCCTTCCCACGCCCACGACTCCCCGTCGATCTCAACGATGTCGCCCAGCCGCAGCTTGTGCTCTTCAGGCATTGGATCTCCCCCCTTCCAGAACGCGCTCCGACGACGTGAACACGGTGTCGCTGTTGAAGACAGCTCCTAGATCCAGGTGGAGAAGACGGCGCCACGCGAGGTTGTCGACCCAAGCTGCCGCCAGCGGTGGGCATTCCGGAGACGCGATCTCGCACAACTCGCGTCGAGTGCGCCCGCCCCGGGCGGCATCGAGGATCAGCGCTTCGATCTCAGGGACCGGCGCGCAGCGCTCATGGCGCGATGCAGACAAACAGTCGAGGTTCCGCGTCGCAAGCGTGTCGTGACCGGTGAGAACTCGGTAGTGCCAGCCGAGCGTCTCGCAGGTCTTAGCGGTTTCGTCGAACTGTAGACGCGTCGCGTGCTTCAGGCTTTCCTCCGGGCGGACATCGAACAGCCCGTAGCTACCGTCTGTGAACTGAGCCAGGAAGTCGGGAACGTGCGAATATCCCGCTAGGCGCGAACCGTGCCCAAAGGCGATCGCCATCGGCTGCGCCCAAAGGCGCTCCACCTGTGCACCGAAGTCGAGCCATAGCAATTCCCAGCGCTCCTCCTGAGACTCGCACCAGACATGGCTACGCGTCCGCTGCCAGAAGTACATCGAGTTGGTGAAGCGGTGCCGGACACCCTTCGATGTGCGAACACGCCTCGGATTTATCGACGCCCAGTCCCGCTCTCCAACGTCTCGTGTGACGATCGCGTAGTCCTGGCGAACGGGGGATCGGACCGTGTCGTCGATTGAGCGGGGCAGCCAGTGGGCCTCCGTGTACGGCGAGCGACGCCGCACCGTGATCTGCTTCGCAGTTTCGACTGGACGCACCGGGACCTCCTGGCACCGGTCTATATGCGGAGAGGCGGGCGACACGCGCGACTCGCGGAGTAAGTGACATTCCGTGTCATCGAGCTCATGCCGTATGTCAGGTAAAGAGCCGTTGTGTCACGCAAACCCGTTCCCGACAAGGGTGGGGTTGACGCGAGGCATCCGTTGCTCTAACGTACAACCAAATGGTTGTACGAATTGAGTTGAGCGAAGATGAGACCGATCGCGTCTTTCACGCGCTCGCTGCGGCGACGCGGCGCGACATCCTGCGCCGCACGCTCGTGGCCGAGCAGTCGGTGTCGGCGCTCGCGGCGGAGTACGACATGTCCTTCGCGGCCGTGCAGAAGCACGTCGCCGTGCTCGAAGCCGCCCAGCTCATCATCAAGCGCGCCGAGGGCCGCGAGCGTCTCGTGCGCGCCGACCCCGTCATGATCGCCCGCGCCCGCGCCCTGTTGGCGCGCTACGAAGAACTCTGGCGCGCGCGCATCGACCGCCTCGACGCGCTGCTGGCCGCCGACCCCTCGACAAGCTCGGGGACCGAACCGCAAGACCCACGCAAAGGAGAGTGACATGCCTGTCACCGACATCACGACCGACCCCGAGAACCTCACGATGACGCTCGTCGCCGACGTCTCGGCATCCGTCGAGAGGCTCTGGCACGTCTACACCGACGCCGACCAGCTCTCCCGCTTCTGGGGCCCTCCCGGCTGGCCGTCGACCTTCACGGCGTTCGACCTGCGGCCCGGAGGCCGCGTCGACTACGCCATGACCGGCCCTCGCGGCGAGAGCTCGCGCGGGTCGTGGGAGGTGCTGAACGTCGACGAGGGCCGCAGCTTCGAGGTGCTCGACGCGTTCGTCGACGAGAACGGCGACAGGATCGAGGGCTTCCCCCCGATGCGCATGGTGTTCGTGTTCGAGGCGACGGATGCCGGTGCGCGCCTCACCACGACGACCTACTTCGCCTCGCTCGAGGCCCTCGAGCAGGTCATCGCCATGGGCGTCATCGAAGGATCGCGCCAGGCGACCGCGCAGCTCGACGCCGTGCTGCTGTCTCTCCGCGAGTACGCGCAGGGCAAGGGCACGCGCACCGAGATCCTCGACGACCAGCACGTCCGCATCACGCGCCTCATCGAGGGCTCGCGCGACCTCGTGTGGCGCGCGCACCACGAGCCCGAGCTGCTGAAGACGTGGCTGCTCGGCCCCGACGGGTGGCAGCTGATCGAGTGCGAGGTCGGCGACACCTACCGCTACGTCTGGCAGCAGGGCGACGACGAGTCGACCCGGTTCGGCTTCCACGGCGAGACGATCCTCAGCGAGCCCACATGGCGTGCCGTCACGACCGAGGCGATGATCGGCATGGACGGTCCGTCGACGCTCAACGACCTGCAGCTCTACGAAGAGGACGGCGCCACGCTGCTGACGCTCCTGATCGAGTACCCGGATGCCGCGACGCGCGACATGATCCTCGCGACCGGCATGACCGACGGCATGGAGGCCTCGTACGCGCGGCTCGAGGAGACCGTGCTCGCGAACGCCTGACGCCCCAGGCGTCCGCAAGCCTCAGTACTCACTGTTGCAAAGTACCGGTACTCATGCCTACTATGTACCGGTAGTCATCGACACTGAGTACCGCGGGAGGCCGGGATGGCAGGGCAGAGCACCGAGATGCTGAAAGGCGTTCTCGAGGGCATCGTGCTGGCGATTCTCGCGCGGCGCCCCGCGTACGGGTACGAGATCACCGCGTGGCTGCGCGAGCAGGGCTTCACCGACATCGCCGAGGGCACTGTCTACGCGCTGCTGCTGCGCATCGAGCAGCGCGGTCTCGTCGACATCGAGAAGGTGCCGTCCGAGAAAGGCCCGCCACGCAAGGTCTTCACGCTGAACTCGCGGGGCGCAGCCCAGCTCGATGAGTTCTGGGAGACGTGGACCTTCCTCTCCGACCGACTGGAGTACCTCCGCGCCGGCGCCGCTCACACCACCACCACATCCCACGGCCGAGAAGGAGCATGACGATGGTCGCATCGTGGATCGAGAAGCTGACCGGCTCGCTCGAGGATAAGAAGCAGTACCGCCAGTACAAGGAGCGCGTGCGCGCACTGCCCACCCCGTACCGCACCGCCGTCGAGGGCATCGACCGCTACGTGATGTACGCCGGCGGGATTGCCGACGGCGCGACCCTCGTCCGCATGGTCGACGACCTTGCGACCCTGTTCGAGGGCGCCGCCGCCGACGGCGCGAGCGTGCGCGATGTCGTGGGCGACGACCCGGTCGCCTTTGCCGAGGACTTCCTCTCGGCGTACAAGGACGCGCAGTGGATCGCGACCGAGCGAGCGCGCCTGACCGAGGCGATCGCGCGCGCCGAGCAGGAGCAGTCATGACCGCCGCAACGCTCACCGAGCCGGCGATCCGCGCCATAGGCGTCGAGAAGTCGTTCGGAGACCTGCACGTGCTGCGCGGCGTCGACTTCGCGGTGGCGCAGGGGAGCATCTTCGCCCTGCTCGGCTCGAACGGCGCGGGCAAGACGACGCTCGTGCGCATCCTCTCGACGCTGCTGCGGGCGGATGCCGGTGTGGCCAGCGTCGACGGACGCGACGTGGCATCCGACTCCGAAGGCGTGCGCGCGGCGGTCAGCCTTACGGGGCAGTTCGCCGCCGTCGACGAGGTGCTCACCGGCCGCGAGAACCTCGTGCTCGTCGCAAAGCTGCGCCACCTGAAGGACCCGCGACGCATCGCGGACGATCTGCTCGCGCAGTTCTCGCTGACGGATGCCGGCGGGCGCGCCACGGGCACCTACTCGGGCGGCATGCGCCGCCGCCTCGACATCGCGATGAGCCTCGTCGGCTCGCCGCGGGTGATCTTCCTCGACGAGCCCACAACGGGGCTCGACCCCGAAGCACGCCTCGAGGTGTGGCAGACGGTCCGGGCGCTCGCCGACAGCGGCACGACCGTACTGCTGACCACCCAGTACCTGGAGGAGGCCGAGCAGCTGGCCGACCGCATCGCGATCCTGCACGAGGGGCGGATCCTCGTCGAGGGCACCCTGGCCGACCTGAAGAAGCTCCTGCCTCCGGCGACGATCGAGTACGTGGAGAAGCAGCCGTCGCTCGAGGAAGTGTTCCTCGCGCTGACGGGGCCCTCGACGGCCTCGGCGACCGGGCCGACCTCGGGGACCGGATCATGACCGCGCACGCGCTCGCCGACACGGCGACCCTCACCGGGCGGTCGCTGCGGCACATCCTGCGCAGCCCCGACACGATCATCACGACGGCGGTCACGCCGGTCGCCCTCATGCTCCTGTTCGTCTACGTGCTCGGCGGCGCCATCGACACCGGAGGCGGCTCCGGGTCGTACATCGACTACATGCTCCCCGGCATCCTGCTCATCACGGTCGCCTCGGGCATCGCGTACACGTCGTACCGGTTGTTCCTCGACCTCCAGGGCGGCATCTTCGAGCGGTTCCAGTCGATGCCGATCGCCCGGTCGGCGAGCCTCTGGGCGCACGTTCTCACGTCACTCGTCGCGAACCTCGTATCGATCGTGCTGGTCGTCGGAGTTGCTCTGCTCATGGGGTTCCGCAGCACCGCGAACGTGGCGCAGTGGCTCGCCGTCGTAGGCATCCTGTTGCTGTTCATCCTGGCGCTCACCTGGGTGGCGGTCATCGCAGGCCTCGCGGCGAAGACGGTCGACGGCGCGAGCGCATTCAGCTACCCGTTGATCTTCCTGCCGTTCATCAGCTCGGCGTTCGTCCCGACCGGCACGATGCCCGGCCCCGTCGCCTGGTTCGCCGAGCACCAGCCGGTGACGCCGATCGTGAACTCGATCCGGGCGCTGCTGGCCGGGCAGGCACCGGCGGGCGACCTGTGGATCGCCCTCGCCTGGGTCGCGGGCATCCTGGTGGTCGCGTACGTCGCGGCCATGGCGCTCTATCGGCGGCGCTGGCTCTGAGGCATCGGAGCGTCCCCGCCGGTCAGTCGGTGGATGCCGCCGGCGTCGGCGTCGCGGTGGTGGCGCCGTCGTCTTCCGCGAGGGCGGCGTCGGCGGCCGCGCGTTGCTCGGGCGTGAGCCGGCGCCGCTGGGCCTTCGACGGGCGGATGGCGGGCACGTCGCCCACGATCGGCACGGGCGTGCGATACAGGCGAAAGCCGTAGCGCACGCCCAGCCCGACCATGACGGTGAACTTGTTGCGCGGGCCGAGCAGGCTCGTGATGTGCACGAACAGCCACGTCAGCCACGCGACGCGGCCCGTGAGCGGAACGACCTTCCGCAGCAGCGGGACGCGCTGCAGGATGCCCAGGCGATGCAGCACCGGCAGCCCCGCGATGCCCGGGAGCTCACCGATGGCCGACCGGCGCCCGATGATCGCGAGCTGGCCCTTGTCGTAGTACTCGAACGGCTCGGTCTGCTCGCCCGCGATGAGGCGTTGGATCTGGCGCGCGATGTGCTCGCCGCCCTGGATCGCCGGCTGCGCGAGCTGCGGAAAGTCCTGCGGGGCCTTGGCGACATCGCCGGCCGCGAAGACGCCCGGCAGACCCTGCACCTGCAGATCTTCGCCGACGAGGATGCGATCGCCCTCGTCGAGCGGCAGACTCCACTCGCGCACCTCTTCGTGCGGTGCGACACCGGTCGCCCAGATCGTGAGATCGGACGGCAGCACCCTGCCGTCCGACAGCCGCACCGCGTCGGCGCAGACCTCGTCGACGCCCGAACCGAGGCACAGCGTCACATCACGCTTGCGCAGCTGCCCGGCCGCATACTCGCGCAGCCGCGGCACGAACGGCTTCAGGATCTCGCTGCGCTGCACGAGCGTGATGCGGAAGGCGTCGCCGGTGAGCTCGGGGTAGGCGGGCTCGAGCCCCTGGTCGCGCAGCTCGGCGAGGGCGCCCGCCATCTCGACGCCGGTGGGGCCCCCGCCGATCACGACGACCGAGAGGCCCTTCGTGCGGTCGGGGTTCGCCGCCGCCTTCTCGAGGCGGGTGAACAGGGTGTCGCGGATCGCGATGGCCTGCGACCGCGAATACACCGCGAACGAATTGTCCTTCGCTCCAGGAGTGCCGTGGTACGACGTCGTGACGCCGTTCGCGAGCACCAGGTAGTCGTACGAGATCTCCTGCCCGTCGAGCAGGCGCACGGTGCGGGCATCCGTGTCGATCTCCATCAGGTGCTCGTGCACGACGTCGAGGTTCCGCTGATTCACGCGCAGACTCCGCAGGAAGTGCGTGACGTCGCCGGGGTTCAGCCCGCCGGTCGCGACCTGATAGAGCAGAGGCTGGAACGTGTTGTAGATCCTCCGGTCGATGAGCGTGACGCGAACGGATGCCTTGCGCAGCGCACGCGCGGCGCTGACGCCCGCGAACCCTCCGCCCGCGATGACGACGTGCGGCGCTCCGGCGACGCTCGGATCGTGGCTCATGCCTTCGCGATGGCGTCTTCGAGGGCGACCCACGCGAGCATCGCGCACTTGACCCGGGCGGAGAACTTCGAGACCCCCGAGAGGGCGGCGGCATCGCCGTAGACCTCTTCGTCGAGCTCGAGCTGCCCGCGAGAGCGCAGCGCCTCGCGGAAGCCCTCGACGAGCTTCACCGTCTCGGCCCGGCTGAGGCCCTCATCGGCGACGAGGTCGGCGAGCATGGATGCCGAGGCCTGCGAGATCGAGCACCCCCGACCCTCCCACGCGACGTCGGCGACGGTCTCGCCGTCGACGCGCGCACGCAGCGTGATCTCATCACCGCACACGGGGTTCTTCTGGTACGACGTGCCGAACGTGCCCGCCGCCGCGGGCGCGTCGCCCTCGTCAGAGAGCCCGAAGTGCTGCGGATGCTTCGAGTGATCGAGGATCAGCTCGCGGTACAGGGCGTCGAGGTCGCTCATGGGTGTCGTTCTCTCAGGCTCCGAAGTAGGGACGTATGCCGCTGACGGCATCGAGGAACACGTCGACGTCGTCGACGGTGTTGTAGAGGGCCGTGCTCGCCCGGACGCTCGCGGTCACGCCGAAGCGCGTGTGCAGGGGAGCCGCGCAGTGGTGCCCGACGCGCACGGCGATGCCGCGCGCATCGAGGAACTGGCCCGCATCGTGCGCGTGCACGCCCTCGACGTCGAAGGACCAGAGTCCGACGCGCTCGACGGGGTGGCCGCGTTTCGACTCGCTGCGCTCGCGGGGCGACCGGGTGGCCGGGGCGGTCCCTGAGCTTGTCGAAGGGTCGCCGAGCAGGCGGATGCCGGGGATCTCGACCAGCCCGGCGCGCATGCGCTCGGCGAGCATGCGCTCGTGGGCATGGATCCGATCGAGGCCGATGCCGTCGAGGTAGCGCACCGCTGCGGCGAGCCCGATCGCGGGGCCGATCGGCTGCGTGCCGGCCTCGAACCGCTGCGGCGGCGGCAGGTACTCCGCGCCGTCGAGGGTCACGGTCGTGATCATCGATCCGCCGGTGAGGAACGGGGGCATCGCCTCCAGCACCTCGGCGCGGCCGTAGAGCCCGCCGACGCCGTAGGGCCCGAACATCTTGTGGCCGCTGAACACGGCGAGGTCGACGCCGAGCGCCGGGAGGTCGAGCGGCAGGTGGGGCGCCGACTGGCAGGCATCCATCACCGTCACCGCTCCGACGGCCCGCGCCAGCGCGATCAGCTCGGCGACGGGGTTCACGATGCCGAGCACGTTCGACACGTGCGTGAACGCGACGATGCGGGTGCGCTCGCCGATGATCGCGGCCGCGGCATCCATGTCGAGCGTGCCGTCGTCGTGCACCGGAATGTGCCGCAGCACCGCGCCGGTGCGCGCCGCGAGCTCCTGCCAGGGGATCAGGTTCGCGTGGTGTTCGATGGCGGTCACGACGATCTCGTCGCCCGGGCGCAGCGCGAGGGCGGCGGATGCCGGGGCGCCGCGTCCCACCGACGCATTCCCGATCGAGTAGGCGACGAGGTTGAGCCCCATCGTGGCGCCGCTCGTCCAGACGAGCTGCTCGGGCTCGGCGCCGACGAAGCCCGCGACGGTGGCTCGGGCATCCTCGAACAGGTCCGTCGCCTCGGCCGCGAGCGTGTGCGCGCCGCGGTGCACGGCGGCGTTCGTGTGCGTGAGGAAGTCGCGCTCGGCATCCAGCACCTGGTGGGGCCGCTGGCTCGTCGCACCGGAGTCGAGGTAGACCAGGCGGTGCCCGTTCACCTGCTCGGCGAGGATCGGGAAGTCTTCGCGCAGCCGCGCGGCATCGAGGGGCGTGGCATGCAGCGCGGACGTCTCGGGGGTCGCTGTGGTCACCCCTCTAGGCTACGCCCCGGCATCGTGACCGGCGCGGCGCGCGCTATTTGTCGTCGTCGTCGGTGTGCGCCACGAGCCCGTAGTTCGTGATGCGGCCGGCGCGGTCGTCGCCCGGCAGCGGGCGCGAGCGGCGACCGTAGATAAGCTCCGTCGAGTCGAGCAGCCACGGCACGAGCGTGATCTGCACGCCGTGCACGAGCATGAGCTGCTGCGCGATGCGGCGCGCGCGTCGGTTGTGCAGCAGGGACTCCCACCAGTGGCCGACGATGTACTGCGGCAGATAGACCGTGACCACCGACGAGCCGTGCTTCTCGCGGTAGGCGTTGATGAACTGCGCCAGCGGTGCGGCGTACTGGCGGTACGGCGACTCGATCACCAGCAGCGGGATCGGCATGTGATGGAAGTCCCAGTCATCCTGCACGGCACGCGTCTCTTCCGGCGACACCGAGATGTGCACGGCGATCGTCTTGTCGTGCTTCGCGGCCAGGGCGTAGTCGAGGGCCTTGGCGACGGGCTTCTGCAGCTTGCCGACGAGTACGATCGCCACGTCGCCGGTCGCGCCGAAGTGCACCTCGTCGTTCATCGTGATCTCGTGGTCGACGTCGCGGTAGTAGCGGTGGACGCCGATCATGAGGAACGACAGCACCGGGATCGCCAGGAACACGAGCCAGGCGCCGTGCGTGAACTTGGTGATCGTCACGATCACCAGCACGACCACGGTGAACGTGGCGCCCAGGCTGTTGATGGCGAGGCCCGAATAGGCCGCCTTGCGGTCGGCGAGGGCTTGCTTCGACGACGCCTTCGAGAGCAGCCTCAGCTCGCGACGCCAGTGGCGCACCATGCCGATCTGCCCCAGCGAGAACGAGACGAAGACGCCGATGATGTACAGCTGGATGAGCGTCGTCAGCTTCGCCTGGAACACGACCAGCACGAGCACCGCGGCAAGGCCCAGCACGATCATGCCGTTCGAGAACACCAGCCGGTCGCCGCGCGTGTTGAGCGCCTTCGGGGCGTAGCCGTCACGCGCGAGCACCGACCCGAGCAGGGGGAAGCCGTTGAAGGCCGTGTTGGCGGCGAGCAGCAGGACCGCCGCGGTCGCCGCCTGGATGATGAAGAACAGGATGCTGCCGCCGCCGAACGTCGCGGCGGCGACCTGTGCCATCAGGCTCGGCTGCACGGCGGCCGCGCAGTCGAACCCGACGAGGGTGCACGGGTCTTCCGCGTAGTGCACGCCCGCGATGAGCGCGAGCAGCGTGAGCCCCGAGAACATCAGGATCGCGATCGATCCCATCAGCACGAGGGTCGTCTGGGCGTTGCGCACCTTCGGCGCCCGGAACGCGGGCACGCCGTTCGAGACCGCCTCGACGCCCGTCAGCGCCGAGCACCCGCTCGAGAACGCGCGCAGGATCAGCAGGAGGATCGCGGCCTGGCTGAGGTCTTGGGCGTGCACGGCGAACTGGGCGCTCTCGGCGACCGGGGCATCCCCCAGCCCCCACCGCACGAGGCCGGTGACGATCATCACCATGACCGACCCGATGAACAGGTACGTGGGGATGGCGAAGGCGGTCGACGCCTCGCGCACCCCGCGGAGGTTCACCAGGATGATCAGGATCACGAACCCGACGGCCATCTCGACGCGCCACGCGTCGAGCCCGGGAAGCGCCGAGATGATGTTGTCGACGCCGGATGCCACCGACACCGCGACCGTCAGGATGTAGTCCACGAGCAGGGCCGCGGCGACGACGACGCCCGCCTTCTCGCCGATGTTGAGCCGGGCGACTTCGTAGTCGCCGCCGCCCGAGGGGTAGGCCTTGATGAGCTGTCGATAGCTCAGGACGACCACGATCAGCAGCGCGACGACCGCCGCGGCGACCCACGGGCTGAACGCCAAGAACGCCGTGCCGCCGATCAGCAGGATCATCAGCAGCTCCTGCGGCGCGTACGCCACCGACGACAGCGCGTCGGACGCGAAGATCGGCAGCGCCATCTTCTTGGGCAGCAGCTGTCCCTCGAGCTCTTCGCTCGTCAACGGCTCGCCGATGAGGATGCGCTTGGCGATCGGGGTCTCGTCGGGCCCGCCGCGTTCGTCGTCTGTCACGGCGGGCGACATTACGCCCTGTGCGCGTCAGGCGCAATCCGGCCGGACTGCGACAATCGACTCATGGGCAACGAGGTGTATTCGGCGGTGATCGCGATCGGTCTCGGCGCGGTCGTCGGCCTGGCGCTGTTCGTGCCGTTCGTCGCGGTCAGTTATCGGCGTCGCGGGGGTCTGACCCTGGCGCGAGTCGCCCTCTGGGTTTCCGCACTTGTTTACTTCATGGCCATCTGGACCTACACGCTGCTGCCGCTGCCGACATCCGCCGACTTCGCGTGCGCGGGGGTGAATCTCGACCTCGCGGCGTTCATCGACGATCTGCGCGGCGCACGCCGCCTCAGCGACCCCGCCGTGCTGCAGCTGGCACTGAACGTGCTGCTGTTCGTGCCGCTCGGGTTCTTCCTGCGGGTGCTCGGCGGGCGCGGCATCGTCGTCGCGCTGCTGGCCGGGGTGGGCACGTCGCTGGTGATCGAGACGACGCAGCTCACCGGCGTGTGGGGGATCTACCCCTGCGCCTACCGCGTGTTCGACGTCGACGACCTGCTGATGAACACCGCGGGCGCGGTACTGGGGTCGCTCTTCGCGCTCGTCGTGCCGCGCGCGTACCGCGGGGCGAGGCGCGAGGCGGATGCCGGCGAGCCGCGCCCCGTCACGCGCGGCCGTCGCCTGCTCGCCGCATTCTGCGATCTGCTCGGCGCCGGCGTCGTCGCCATCGTGGCCGGCCTCACGATGCAGGTCTGGCTGGCGTACGTGGTGCGCGACGACGCCGCCGTCGTCGACGGAACCCTCGGCAGCCTCGCGGCCGCGCTCGTTCCGATCGCGCTGTGGGCGCTGATCACGCTCGGCACGGGAGGCACGCCGGGCGATCTCGCGGTCGCATTGCGCTACCGCGGCGGACCGTTGCCGCAGCCGATCGCCCGACCCCTGCGGTTCGCCTTCGGCATCGGCGGCTACCTGCTGCTGGGGCTGCTGCCCGCGCCGTGGTCGGCTGTGCAGTGGGTGTTCGCCGTGGCATCCCTCGTGCTCGTCTTCACCACGATGGACGGCCGCGGGCTGCCCGGTCTCGCGTCAAGGCAGAGAGTGGTGGATGCCCGGGCATCGGCCACGTCCGTCGATCCCACGTCCGTCGATCCCACGTCCGTCGATCCCACGTCCGTCGATCAGAGACCCGAGGCGAAGTAGTACAGGATCGCGGTCACCGCGGTGCCGTCGGTGTCGGCGAACATGCTGTACTGCAGCTTTCCGCCCTCGGTGCCCGACCGCGCCTGGTCGAAAGTGAACCGGATGGCGCCGACGTTGCCGCGCGGGGTCTCGGCGTCGGGCCCCGCGGCCCGCACGGCGGCGATCGGGCTGCCGATGGTGAGGTCGTGCTCGGCCTTCAGCGTGATGCCGCCGAGCTCGCTGCGGGAGAACAGCGCGTAGGTGGGCTGGGTGTAGTCCGCGCGTGTCGCCCCGCCCGGTGTCGGGATCATGTCGAACAGCATGAAGCCCTGCCACTGATACACCGTGTAGTCGGGGTAGTGGGTGCCGTCACCCGGCTCGACGCGAGTTGTGGGCGCCGCGCCGAAGGCGTCGGTCAGGGAGGTGACGGCATCGGCGACCTCGTCGCGCCAGGCGAACGTGAACGTGGTCTTGTCGTTCTCGTCGACCAGGGTGAAGCCCGTGCCCGAGAGGTCGAGGGCGACCGGCTCGCCGACCGCGTCGGGGTCGGCCGTGGGCGTCGTCGAGGGCTGAGCCGTGGTGGGGGCGGTCGTCGGCTCGGTGGTGGCTTCGGGGGTGACGGTGCTCGGGCGGTTGAGCGCGATCGCGAGGGTCACCCCGACCGCGACGAGCAGCACCCCGGCGATGATCCCCAGGATGAGCGGGGTGCGGTCGCCCGGTTCGCGGGGCGGCTTCGGCCCGCGCGGTTCGCGGGGCTCACGTGCCGGCAGGGGCTCGCGCGGGGGCTTGGCGGGCTTCGGGGGCCGCGGCGGCTTCGGCTCGCGGGGCGGCTTGGGCT
>JASCPF010000047.1 GCA_029959325.1 Microbacteriaceae bacterium PS02068 | reverse complement strand
CCCTTTGTTTTCTGGGGGTCCGGGGGGGGGGGGGGCCGGGGGCACCCCGACCTGTCCGGGGGATCAGGGGGGATCGAGTGGTGGAGGTACGCAGATCAGGACACGCCGAGCTGCCCCGACAGGACCATGACGGCAGCGCCGCGCAGCACGATGTCTTCGCCCTGCGCGGTCATGCGCACCTGCACGCCGTCGTGGAACTCGGCCAGGGTGCGCGCGCGCAGCGTGCGGGTCGTGGAATCGGCGAGAGTTCCGGCGAGAAGCTCCTCCGGACCGGACAGCACGATCTCCGAGAGGTCGAGCGCGCCGACGATCGGCGCGAGGGCGATGCCGAGCCGCTCCCCCGCGTCGTGCAGCACGGCGTCGCGGTCGGCGCCGGGCTCGGCGAGCGCGCGTTCGAGCGACGGTCCCGAGAGCCAGGCCTCGAGGCATCCCACCTTGCCGCACACGCACACCGGACCGCCGTCGGTACCGACCGTCACGTGGCCGATCTCGCCCGCGGCGAAGCGGCTGCCACGCATCGGCTGACCGCCCGAGAGGAGGCCCGAACCGACGCCGCGGCCGACACGCACCAGCATGACGTCATCGCGTGCGGCGCCGAAGGTGTACTCGGCGAGCACGGCGGCATTGGCGTCGTTGGCGACGAGGATCGGCAGCGCCAGTTCGGTGCGCAGGATGCCCTGCAGGTCGACGCCCGTCCAGCCGAGGTTCGGCGCGCTGAGCACACGCCCGCGGTCGTCGACGATGCCGGGCGAGCCGACGCCGACGCCGAGCACGGGCGCATGTGCGTCGGCCACGAGATCCTTCGCGAGCTGGATCACGGTCGGCACGATCGCCGCCGGGTCGGTCGGCACGGCGATGTCATGACGGGCGACGATCTCACCGTCGAGGGTGAGGACGGCGCCGAGGAAGCGGTCGGCGCGCGACAGGTCGAGGCCGATGATGCGGTGGCCTTCGCGGTCGAGGTCGACGAGGATGGCGGGCTTGCCGGGCCCGGTGACCTCGCGCATCCCGCGCTCCGCGACGTAGCCGTCGTCGATGAGCTCGGCGACCAGGTCCGAGATGGTCACGCGCGTCAGCCCCGTCTCGCGCGACAAGTCCGCGCGGGACATGGCACCCTGGTGGAAGAGGGTCTGCAGCACGAGCGACCGATTGTGCGCCCTCGCGTGCTCGGGCAGCACCTTCGCCGCATGGCGCAGCGAGCGACCCGAGCCGAAGGAATGGCTCGCCGTCGAGGTCGCCGCGGTCATCGCGGCGTGCGTCACATCCTGATCAGACATGTTTGTTAGTAGAACTTACGAAACCCCTGTCCGCAAGTGAACAAACGATTTTGGTAGGACAGTTTACAAAACTGTTACATTTCACCGCCCTTCGGAGACGCCCCCATGACCCTGCGCACACTTCTCGCGGCGACCGCCGTGACCGCGGCGCTTCTGCTCGCGGGGTGCTCCGCCGGTGGCACCCCGACCCCGACACCGACGACCAGCACCCAGACCGTCGCCGACGCCTGCACCACGGTGCGCACATCGGTCGCTGACGCCGCCGCGCAGCTGCAGCAGCTCGACCCGAGCAACCCACAGGCCGCCGGGGCGACGATGTCCCGGGTCGCCGAAGAACTGGGCGCGGCCGTGTCCGCCGTCGACAACCCCGATGTCGCCGCGCTTCTACCCGGCCTGCAGTCCGGCTTCACGCAGGCCGCCGACGCCCTCGGCGCCATCGCCGCGGGCGACCTGTCGAAGCTGCCCGCGCTGCAGCAGGCGACCAGCGATATCCAGTCGTCGTTCGCCGACTTCTCGGCTCTCTGCACTGTTCCCTGACCGTAACACGGCGCTCCACGGGCATCCCGTACCATAGAAGAGCGCATCTGCGCTGAATCCGGGGGTGCCACAGTGACCGATCTGGCCACGAAGTCCGAGACCGACGACACGTCGAGCTCGCAGTTCCCGACGGCGGATGCCCCTACCGAGGTGATGGATGCCTCGGCATCCACCGGTGGAATCGACCCGACCGACCCGCCCGCGCAGTGGGCCCCCGTGGGGCCGGCGCCGAAGAAGAAGCGCCTCTGGCTGTGGATCGGCATCCCGGCGGCGGTCGTCGCCGCCGGTGCCGTGGCGGCGTCACTCGTCCTCATCGCGCCGGGCACGGCCGTCGCCGGCGTGCCGGTCGGCTTCCTGACGGCGGGCGCCGCGACGGATGCCATCGACCAGCGCCTCGCCGAGACGACGCTCGTCCTGGGCCAGGGCGGCCCTTCGATCACCGGCGCCGACCTCGGCGCCACGATCGACGCGAAGGCCCTCGCCGACAGCGCCTTCTCCGACCGCCCGATGTGGAACGTCTCGCAGTGGTTCGGCGAGCCCCTCGACGCGGCCGTCACGGTCGACGAGCAGGCGGCGACCGACGCCTTGCGCGCCGCACTGCCGGCCGCCTTCACCGATCCGGTGGGCGCCACGGTCGCCTGGGACGGCACCTCGTTCGCCGTGACGCCGGCGGTCGACGGCACCGGCATCGACATCGACGCCGTCACGAAGGAACTGCACGACGCGTTCGTGGCCGGCAAGACCACCGTGACGGTCGATCCGACGGCGGCGCCCGTCGTGGCATCCGCGACCACCTCTTCCGCCCAGGCAGCGGCCGACAAGGCGAACGCCATGCTCGCGAACGTCGGGTTCTACGTCGGCGACGAGCGCACGGTGCCCGTCGACGCCGCCACCGCCGCGAGCTGGCTGACCATCACCGCGAAGGACGACGGCACCTACGCGATCGCCGCCGACGCGACCAAAATCCAGCCCGTCGTCGACACGCTGAAGCCGCTCGTCGATCAGGCTCCGGCCAACGGCACGGTCATCACGAACGATTCCGGCACCGTGCTGCAGACGACGGTCCCCGGTGCGGACGGCCGGGTCCTCGGCGACACGAGCAACATTGCGCAGGACTTCGCCACGCAGCTGGCGTCGGGCAACGGCGCGTATGCGCTGCCGGTCGAGGTCACACCCACCACCACGACGACCCTGCAGCGCCTGCTCGAAGTCAACCTCACCGAGCAGCGCCTCTACCTCAAAGAGAACGGCAACGTCGTCGACTCGTGGCTGATCTCGAGCGGCAAGGACAGCGCGACCCAGTACTCTCCCACCAAGACGGGCCACTTCCGCATCAACTCGCACTACGACGTGCAGACGATGTCGAGCGGCGCCGGCAAGGCGGGCACCGGGTATTGGGACTACGAGGTCCCGAACATCCAGTGGATCATGTACTTCAACGGCAGCCAGGCCTTCCACGGCGTCTACTGGCACAGCAACTTCGGAACGAAGCAGAGCCACGGCTGCGTCGGCATGCCGAACTCGCGCGCGAAGCAGATCTACGAATGGGCGCCTAACGGCGTCGACGTGTGGATCCACAACTGAGTCGCGTTTCGACTCGCTGCGCTCGCTCAACGACCGGGGGTCAGTCGCCCCGTCGGCGGTAGCGTTTCGACTCGCTGCGCTCGCTCAACGACCGGGGTGGGCGCCCCCCGGTCGCCCCGCGAGGAGCGCCAGCGACGAGTCGAAACGCCCCCAGCGACGAGTCAAAACGCCCGTCCCCAAACGCACGAGGAGGGGTCCGGATGCCAGGCATCCGGACCCCTTCGTCGTCAGCGCCTCAGAGGGCGTCGATCACCGCGTTGAGGGTGGCCGACGGGCGCATGACCTCTGCGACCTTGGCGGCGTCGGGGTGGTAATAGCCGCCGACGTCGACGGAGTGACCCTGCACGGCGTTCAGCTCGGCGACGATCGTCTGCTCGTCGGCGGCGAGCTTCTCGGCGATCGGCGCGAACGCGGCCGCGAGCTCGGGGTCGGCGGTCTGGCGCGCGAGCTCCTGCGCCCAGTACAGGCCCAGGTAGAAGTGGCTGCCGCGGTTGTCGATCGTCCCGAGCGCACGCCCGGGTGAACGATCCTCTTCGAGGAACGTGCCGGTGGCGGCGTCGAGCGTGTCGGCGAGCACCTTCGCCTTCGCGTTGCCGGTGTACTCCGAGAGGTGCTCAAGGGATGCCGCGAGGGCGAAGAACTCGCCCAGCGAGTCCCACCGCAGGTAGTCCTCTTCGAGCAACTGCTGCACGTGCTTGGGCGCCGAGCCGCCGGCGCCGGTCTCGAAGAGTCCACCGCCCGCGAGTAGCGGCACGATCGAGAGCATCTTCGCCGACGTGCCGACCTCGAGGATCGGGAACAGGTCGGTGAGGTAGTCGCGCAGCACGTTGCCGGTGACCGAGATGGTGTCTTCGCCCTTGCGCAGGCGCGCGAGCGTGTAGCGCGTGGCCTCTTCGGGCGAGAGGATCACGATCGTGATGTCGCCCGTCTCGAGCGTCGCGAGCGCCTGGTGCACCTTGCCGATCAGCTGCGCGTCGTGCGCGCGGTTCACGTCGAGCCAGAACACGGCGGGCACGCCCGTCGCGCGAGCGCGGGTGACCGCGAGGCGCACCCAGTCCATGATCGCGATGTGCTTGGCCTGGGTGGCCCGCCAGATGTCGCCCGCCTCGACGCGGTGCTCGATGAGCACGACGCCGTCCGAGTCGAGCACCTCGACGACGCCGTCGGCCGGGATCTCGAACGTCTTGTCGTGGCTGCCGTACTCTTCCGCCGCCTGCGCCATGAGGCCGACGTTGGGCACCGTGCCGATCGTGGCGGGGTCGAGCGGGCCGTTCGCGTTCACGTCGTCGATGACGGCCTGGTAGACCCCCGCGTACGACGAGTCGGGGATGACCGCGATCGTGTCATCCTCACCGCCGTCCTTGCCCCACAGCTTGCCGCCGTTGCGCACGAGCGCGGGCATCGAGGCATCCACGATCACGTCCGACGGCACGTGCAGGTTCGTGATGCCCTTGTCGCTGTTGGTGTAGCTGAGGCGCGGGCCGTTCTCGAGGTCCTGCGCGATCTTCGCCGAGATCGCGTCGCCGCCTTCGAGCTCGGCGAGACCGGCGAGGATCGCACCGAGGCCGTTGTTGCCGTTCAGGCCTGCCGCGGTCAGCTGCGCGCCGTAGGTGTCGAACACGTCGCGGAAGAACGCGCGCACGACGTGGCCGAAGATGATCGGGTCGCTGACCTTCATCATCGTGGCCTTCAGGTGCACCGAGTACAGGACGTTCTCGGCCTTCGCCTGAGCGAGGGTGTCGGCGAGGAACGCGTCGAGGGCCTTCGCGGAGAGGAACGTCGCGTCGATGACCTCGCGCGGCAGGACCTTGAGTCCGTCCTTCAGGATGGTGACCGTGCCGTCGGTGGCCGTGTGCCGGATGGTGAGGACGTCGTCGTGCGCGGCGATCCACGACTTCTCGTTGGTCTTGAAGTCGTCGTGGCCCATCGTGGCGACACGGGTCTTCGAGCCCGCGGCGAACGGCTTGTTGCGGTGCGGGTGCTTCTTCGCGTAGTTCTTCACCGCGAGCGGCGCGCGCCGGTCGCTGTTGCCCTCGCGCAGCACCGGGTTCACGGCCGAGCCCTTGATGCGGTCGTAGCGCGCCTGGATGTCCTTCAACTCGACCGTCGATGCGTCGTCGGGATAGTCGGGGATGTCGTAGCCCTGGCTCTGCAGTTCGGCGATCGCGGCCTTGAGCTGAGGAATGGATGCCGAGATGTTCGGCAGCTTGATGATGTTCGCCTCGGGCAGCGTCGCGAGCCCGCCGAGCTCGGCGAGCGCGTCGCCCACCTGCTGCTCGGGCGTCAGCCGCTGCGGGAACGCGGCGAGGATGCGCCCGGCGAGCGAGATGTCGCGGGTGTCGATCTCGACGCCCGCCTGGCCGGCGAAGGCCTGGACGATCGGCAGGAACGAGGCGGTGGCCAGCGCCGGAGCCTCATCGGTGTAGGTGTAGATGATGGTGGAATCAGGCACGTGTGAACTTCCTGTTCGATCGTCGCGGGGTCGACACCCAGCCTACCGCACACCGCGAAAGTATCTTGATGTCGAGATACTTTCGCGGTGGCGACCCCTCGGCAGGCTCGGGGACCGGTGAACTCACCGGAAGGTGAGGACCTCGTCGCCCCACGCGGCCCGCAGTGGCGCGTCGAGATCGTTCACCAGGGTGTCCTGGCGCTCGATCACGAGGGTCGCGCGCGACTGGGCGTCGTAGGTCTGCCAGACGGGGGCGCACGTGGCATCCGGAGTTCGTCCGTGCGCGAACGCGGTCCAGCGCTCCTGCATGCGCTCCGAGATGGCCTCGGCGGCCCGCCGTCCGCCCAGACGGAAGGTGGGGTCCTTGGGCCCGCTCGAGAGGTTGCCCCACAGGTAGGGCAGCTCGGTCGCGTGGGTGGCGCCGAGGCCGATCAGGCGCAGGAAGGGTGCGGCGTGGTCGAAGCGGTAGAGGTACACGTCGGCGACGGTGCTGTGCCCCTCGGCGACCCACAGGGTGGGCATGCGGAAGCCGATGTCGCGCGCGATGCCGAGCCCGGCTTCGCGCGAGCGCGCGTGGTCGTACGCGGTGCGCACCTGCTCTGCCGAGGGCAGCTCGAGGGCGGGGTTGTCGACCGCCATGTCGGTGAACATCTGCGCGATGCGGTCGTCGGTGATCGGGATCAGCGGCGACTTCATGAACCTGAAGAGGGATGCCTCGTCCTTGTTGGTGCCGATCATCAGCGGCACCGCGAGGCCGCGTCCTTCGCGCAGCACGACGGCGGGCGACTCGGGCAGCAGGTCACCGTCGATCACGGGAGCGAAGGCGAGGGTGCCGGGATCGGCGTCGGGGACGGCGGCATAGACATCCATGCCGGCGGTGATGATGTCGTCAGCAGAGACGGCGCGCAGGCGGTCGGCCGCGTCGGATGCCTCGGGATCGATCCCGAGCCCGCGGACGAACCGCGCGGCGACCTCGCGAGCGCGGTCGGTGCCGTAGACGCTCGAGGCGGGCGACGACTGCGCGATCGCCCGGTGGAAGAGCCCCTCCGCCGAGGGTGTCGCCAGCAGGGTGGTGACGAGGCCGCCGCCGGCCGACTCGCCGAACACGGTGACCCGAGCGGGGTCACCGCCGAACGCGCGGATGTTGTCCTGCACCCAGCGCAGGGCCAGCAGCACGTCGCCGAGCGCCAGGTTGCGGTCGAACCCGGCACCGGGCAGGAGGCCTGCGAGATCGAGGAAGCCGAACGCGCCGAGTCGGTAGTTGATGGTGACGAGGACCACATCGCCGTGCGACACGAGCGAGGTGCCGTCGAAGAGGGGCTGGCTCGAGGCGCCGAAGGTGTAGGCGCCGCCGTGGATCCAGACCATGACGGGGCGGAGTGCGTCAGCGGCGTCAGCGGTGTCAGCGGGCGCGTCGGGGGCGAAGACGTTGAGCGACAGGCAGTCCTCGCTCATCTGGGTGTGCTCCCCGAGGGGAACGGCGGGGTTGACCTTCTGGGGGCAGGCGGGGCCGAAGGCCGTGGCATCCACGTCGCCGTCCGCGACGGCCGCGGGAACGGCGGTGCGCCAGCGGAGGGCGCCGACGGCGGGCTCGGCGTAGGGGATGCCGCGCCACACGCGGACTCCCGAGGCTGCGGCACCGCGGAAGGTGCCGGCGGGGGCGGAGGCGATGCAGGGGACGGAGGTGGGGGCGGGAGTCGAGTGCGACATGGCGGATGTCCTTTGTGAGGTCGAGGTTCGGGGGGTGGGCAGGACGGGGGGTGATCAGGCGAGCTGGTGGATGAGGTGGGAACCCTCGTTGGCCGCGAGGATCGCGAACAGGACGGTCATGATGATCGCGTTGTGCGCCATCATCTCGGTCTTCACACGGCCGAGGCCGGCGGCGACGCGGGCCGATCCGCTCGCGGCGAGCAGGGTGGGGATGAGCAGCGCGAGGACACCCGCGACCGTCAGAGCGAGGCACAGCAGCACCGCGACGACGGGCTGCAGGTGCGCCGCGCCGATGAGCGACCCGCCCTTCAGCTCGAGGGGGATGTTCTTGCTGTTGGTGACGGCCATGAGGAAGCCGAGTCCGGCGGCGCGCACAGGGGTGATGGTGTCGATCGCGGCGAGCCAGCCGGGGGTCTTCGCGGGGGCTCCGGCGCGGGGCCGGTTGAACCAGCTGGCGAGGGCGAGGGCGGCGAAGCCGACGGTCAGCGCGATGGTCAGGATGAGCACGACGACCTTGCTGCCCGCGTGCGATCCGGAGGCCGCCGAGGCGCCGGCACTCGAGGCCGCACCGAGCGCGATGAAGGCGAGGGTCACCGCCGCGAAGGCGGCCGTGAACGCGGGAGCCGCGGTGCGACCCCGTGCCGACAGCACGATCGCGACGATCGCGACGATGGGCAGCGGCGAGATGAGGATGCCCACTGCGAGGGGAAGGAGCTGGTTCAGAGCGTTCATGGCGTTCGTCCGTTTCGTGTCCGGCTCGGGGGTCTTCCCGGGCCATGACGACGACGTTACGAGTGCCGACCGAGGCCTCAGCGCGGATGTTCGGCTGACACGACAGAACCGTGCGCGACCCGCTCTTCCAGCGGAAAGACGGCCTCGAGCAGGGGCCCCTGCGGAGTGCTGCGCAGCGTGGCGCCGAGCGCTCTGACGTGTGAGGCCGGCCGCAGCTGCGCGCCAGCGGCTGCGGGCGCGAACGACTGCACGCGCACCCGCAGCGCGGGCCCCGCGCCGGTGGCCACGACGTCGAGACCGACGTCGACGCGTCGCTCGCCGCTGTGCTTGACGGCATTGAGGATGCCTTCGGCCACGACGTCATAGGCGTCTTGCGCGACCGGCGAACCGGCGTCGAACACGGCGCGGGCGGGCGAGTCGACCTCGGCGCGCAGGTCGATGACGTGACTCCAGGTCGCGAGCAGCGCGTCGAGCGAGACGACGTCTGGCCGGCCCGGCGCGTCGAAGACCTCGCGCACGCGTTCGAGAAGCGCGTGCAACTCGGCCGTGAGCGCGCCGAGCTGCGGATCGCTCGGGTGCGGATGCTCGATCGCGAAGACCGTGCACCGTCCCTGCCCGTCGCGGTGCAGGAGTTCGGACGCGAGCTCCAGCGCGGCACGGGCGGGACGAGTGCCGGTGCGCACGGCGCGCTGCGCGGCGGCGATGGTGCCCGACAGCCGGTGCTGCTCGACCTGCAGTGCGTGCAGTGTCCCTGCGCACGCCGCCACGACGAGCGCGAGGAGCGGATACACGACGAGGGGGACGACGGCGCGAAGCGGCGGCGCGCCGAACGCCGCGCCGACCAGGCTCAACACGGCACCGCAGCCCACGGCCGCCGCCAGGAACACACCGACCGAGAACACGTCGCCGCGGCGCCGCACCCACCGCCGGCGACACCCGCCATCGACCACGACGCCGCCGATGATGACCAGGGCCGACCCGACGAGCAGCTCGATGGCCGACGCCGACCGCACCCCGTAGGGCAACAGGCACGCGAGGTACAGGACCGTGACGATGAACCGCGGCGGCACCCGCAGTCGCACGACGCGACCGGGGGAACGCGTCGGCAGGTGCGGGTGCTGCGCCGGCTCAGCGGCGAGCTCTGCCGCGGCGAGGTCGGCGAGCGCGTGACTGGCGGGCCGGATGACGTCGGCCGCGAACCCGCGCACGTCGTCGCCGCGGGGGTCGCGGGGGCCGCGGGTGTCGCGTGTGCCGGCGATCGTGAGGTCGCCGGTGCCCAGGTCATCGAGGTGGCGCTCGATCGTCGCCGATGCGGCGTCGACGGCCGCGCGCGCCTGATCGGCGTAGGCACTCGCCTGGTCCCCCGCCGAGGCCAGCGCCTCGGCAGCCTCGCGCAGCAGCGCGTTCGCCTCTCGCAGCGATCGCAGCGCATCGACGAGCACCGCGATCGCGGTGAACACGACGAGCCAGGCCACGAGGTTCGTCGCGATGCGATACGGCAGCTGCCACTCCGGCGACGGCGAGGCCGCGAGGGCGCGCAACCAGGCATCCTGCACGAACGGCCGCGTCGCGGCGATGACGGCGACGCCGCCGAGCACGACACCCACCCGTGCGCCGGGGCCCCGCAGGGCGCGCTCGGCGACGGCCACCGCGCCGAGCGCGGCGGCCATCACCGCCCACGTTGCGACTCCGGCGGCGACGACAGCCGTCGGCGAGCCGTCCGAGGTCGGCGCCATGAGGGTCAGCGAGAGGACGAGCGCGGCGAGAAGACTCCACACCGAGACGAATCGCCCGCCAGCGGCGGCTCTGCGAACCGCGGCGAAGAGTCGGGTCATCGCCGGGTCATCGCGTCGGGCCGAAAGCCGCGACGTACATGGTCGCGGCGGCGACCCTCGGGTTGACGCCGGCGTCACCCGTGACCCCGAGTCGTTCGAAGAGTCGACTGATGGCGCGCTCGACGGCCCGCACCGTCGAGCCCGAGGCCTCAGCGATCTGCTCGTTCGTCCAGCCCCGCGCGATCATCGCCAGCACCTCGAGCTGGTGACGCGTCAGGGTGCCGAGGGCGTCGGTCGGCGCGGGGACCGACGGCGCGGGCGCCGGATGCGTCGACAGCGCGGTCTCGAGCGCGGCCACGAGGTCGGCGGCTGAACCGAGATCCTGCTTCGAGACGAACACCGCGCGATCGAGGCCCATGACCTTCGCCCCGGCCGCCGCGCGCGGATAGCTGCTGAGGAAGACCACGCCGAGGTGCGGCGCCAACTCCGACAGCATGACCGCGAGCTCGGCGCCGGACGGGCGCGATCCCAGATCGATGTCGGTGAGCAGCGCGTCGGGATCGAACTCCGCGAACAGGCGCGTGGCCTCGGCCGCATCCGCGGCTGCCGCGGTCTCCCAACCGGCGCGTGCGAGCATGTCGCACACGAGCAGGCGCAGGGCGGCCTGGTCTTCCACGACCAGCACCCGCCGCACCCAGCTCACTCGTTCACGATAGCTCCCCTTGTCGGCCGCGCCGTGCGTCCAGCTCCGCGACGATCTCTGCGTAGCGCTTCTCGTCCAGGTGGAAGAAACGTCGCCACAGCAGGTAGCTGACGAGGATGAGGGCAAGTGGGACGATCAGCATCATGACTTTGACGAGGGTCGTGCCGCCCTCGGTCATACCGGCCGCGTCGCCGGCATCCTTCATGCCGCTCGCGATGACCGTCCAGCCGACGATGCCGCTCGCGACGGCCGAGCCGAGCTTGTAGATGAACGGATTCAACGACAGCGTGACGCTGTCGTTGCGCGTGCCGAACTTCCACTGGCCGTACTCCACCGTGTCGGAGACGAACATCAGCATGAGCAGCTGCAGCACGGCCTGCGCGGCGAAGATCGCCACACCCGAGACGACGACCAGCAGCACCCCACCCGGAGGGGCGAAGAAGAAGACCACGTAGCCGACCGAGATGACGGCGATCGCGATGCCGAAGAGCGTCTTACGCGTGGCGAACCGTCGGAACAGCGGATAGGTCGCGAACGCCGTGATCTGCGACACACCGAGCACGAGAGCGAAGATCGTGTACATGCTTTCGTCGCCATATACATAGGTGAAGTAGTACAGGCCGAAGTTGATCGTCGTCGTGAACGCGATCATGAACAGGGCCAGCGAGACGGCGACGGCCAGCAGCTGGTCGTTGCGGAAGATCAACCGCGTGAGGTCGCGGAACCGCGTGTGCTCGCCCTCGGCCAGCAGCGTGCGGTCTTCGCGGACGACGAGCAGGGTCACGGCCTGGAAGAGGATCATCAGCGCGGCGGCGCCGATCGACACCCAGAAATACGACCAGCGCATGTCGCCGATGGCGGCGCCGATCGCGTTCGAGACGGGCACGATCGCGATCACCATCGTGAACGCGCCGATCGCCGAGCAGATGCGCGCGATCGCGCCGACCTTCTCTCGCTCCTTCTGGTCCTGGCTGATCGCCGGCAGCATCGACCAGTAGCCCACGTCGTTGATCGTGTACGACATGCTCCACGCGACATAGATCACCGCGAACACGGCGATGAACGCGGCATCCCCCAGCCCGTTCGGCGTGAACATCAGCACCATCAGGATCGTGGATGCCACGAGCCCGACGAGGATCCAGGGCTTGAACTTGCCCCACCTCGTGCGAGTGTTGTCGACGATCACGCCGATGAACGGATCGCTGACCGCGTCGACGATGCGCGTCAGGACCATCACGATCGTCACACCCGCGAACACCGTGGTCGACACCGTCAACACGTCGCTCAGGTAGAACAGCAGGTACAGGCTCACGAGCGTGTAGGCCATGTCGCGGCCGATGGTGCCGACACCGAAGCCGATGCGATTCCGGCGCGTGCCGGGGGGCCGTGTCGAAGTCACCGGCGTCGGGGCGGGCTGTGACATGGTCGTTCCTCTCGGCCGCACCCCATCGTCCGGCACGCCACAGCCTAATCCGCGCAGACGGCCATTCTCACGGCAGATCGGCGGTGCCGCGGCGCGGCCGACCCGCTACCCTGTGATCATGACCGAGCTGCGCCTCGTGGAACTGTCGGCCGCGACCATCGTCGCGGTGAACACCATGTCCCTCAAGCCCGGGCAGGAGCAGTTCATCGCTCCGACCAGCTACGCCGTCGCGGGGGCCGTCGTGAATCCCGCGACCGCGTGGCAGCGGGTCGTCCTCGACGGTGACGAGGTCGTCGGATTCGTCAGCGCGAACTTCGATGCTGACGCCGATGAAGAGCACTTCCGTTCGGTGCTCTGGCGGATCAACGTCGATGCCGACGACCAGGGTCGCGGCGTCGGTCGGTTCGCGGTCGAGAAGCTGCTCGACGAAGCCCGTGTCCGAGGGATGGATCGCGTCGCTGTCCTCTACGAAGCCGGCGAAGACGGCCCCGAGGCCTTCTTCAGCCGGATGGGGTTCGTTCCGGTCGACGAGACGGAGTACGGCGAGGTCGTCGCCGAGATCCGCCTCTAGACCGGTTCGGCGTCAGACGAGCGACTCGCGCCACGCGGCGTGCAGCTGCGCGAACTTGCCGGTGCCGGCGATCAGCGCCTCGGGCGCGTCGTCCTCGATGATCTCGCCGTGCTCCATCACGAGCACGCGGTCGGCGATCGCGACCGTCGACAGCCGGTGCGCGATGATGATGGCCGTCCGATCGGCGAGCAGTGTCTGCAGCGCCTCTTGGATCTGCCGCTCGCTCGGGATGTCGAGCGAGGCCGTCGCCTCATCGAGGATCAGCACCGCGGGGTTCGCGAGGAAGGCCCGCGCGAACGAGATCAGCTGACGCTGCCCGGCCGACACGCGCCCGCCGCGCTTGTTCACGTCGGTGCCGTAGCCGTCGGGCAGTCGCTCGATGAAGGCATCCGCCCCCACCGCGCGCGCCGCGGCCTTGATCTCGTCGAGCGTCGCGTCGGGCTTGCCGAGCGCGATGTTGTCGGCGACCGTACCACTGAAGAGGTACGCCTCTTGCGTGACCATCACGATCGCGCGGCGCAGGTCCTTGGGGTGCAGTGAGCGCAGATCGACGCCGTCGAGGGTCACCTGGCCCTTCGTCGGGTCGTAGAACCGCGACACGAGCTTGGCGAGCGTCGACTTGCCGGCGCCCGTCGTGCCCACGAGCGCGATCGTCTGACCGGCCGGGATGTCCAGCGAGAAGTCGGGCAGGATCGTCCGCTCGGCCGAGTAGCCGAACATCACATCGCGGAACTCGACGTGGCCCCGCGACTCCCACAGGTCGACCGGGTTGACCGGGTCGGGAACGGTGGGCTCTTCGTCGAGGACTCCCGACACCTTCTCGAGCGCTGCCGTCGCCGACTGGTACGAGTTCAGGAAGAACGCGACCTCCTGCAGCGGCGCGAAGAAGTTCCGCACGTACAGGACGGCGGCCAGCAGCGTGCCGACCAGCAACGCGCCGTCCGCGACACGGATGCCACCCCACAGCAGCACCCCGGCGACGGCGAACGCCGAGACGGCCATCATGCCGGGTTCGAACGTGCCGAAGAGCCTGAGCGAGCGCATGTTCACGTCGCGGTACTGGCCCGACAGGTCGCCGAATTCGTCGTCATTGCGCGCCTCTTTGCGGAACGCCTTGACGGCACGGATGCCCGTCATCGTCTCGACGAACTTGACGATCACCTTGGCGCTGACCGTGCGCGACTCGCGATAGGCCTTCTGCGAGTTGAGGTAGAACCAGCGCATGAGGAAGAACAGCGGGATGCCGGCGACCGCCAGGACCACGCCCGATCGCCAGTCGATCAGCAGCAGCGCGATGAGTGTGAATCCGCCGTAGAGGACGCCCGAGACCAGCTCGTTGAGCCCGCCGTCGAGCAGCTCGCGGATCGAATCGAGATCGCTCGTCTGCCGCGAGATGATGCGACCCGACGTGTACGACTCGTGGAACTCGAGGCTGAGTCGCTGCGTGTGCACGAAGATGCGCTTGCGCAGGTCGAGCATGACCGCCTGCGTGAGGCGCGCCGCGACCACCGCGTACCAGCCGATGAGGGCCGCGCCGCCGATGCCCGCGACGAGGTAGACGGCGACGATCACGATCGTCGGCATCCAGTTGGCATCGTCGATCACCTGCGGCAGCGCCGTGTTGATGCCGTAGGCGATCAGCGCCGGCCCCGCGACGCGCAGGGCGGTCGAGACGACGAGCACGATGCCGGCGAGGGCGAGCTGCCACCGCAGCGGCGCGACGAGCGAGCCGAGCAGCCGCAGCGAGCGCCTGCGGATCACACGGGACTCTTCGCGCGTGTAGTCGGAGCGGTCTTCGCCGGTCGTGCCCGAGACGGATGCCGTGGTCATGACGTCACCTCCTGATGGTCCGGTCCCTGAGCTTGTCGAAGGGTCGCCCCCTCGCGATCTGCCTCTTCGAGGCTGGAGATCACGTGTCGGTAGTGCTCGCTCTCGCGCAGCAGGTCGCTGTGCCGACCGACGGCGGTGACGCGGCCCGCCTCGAGCAGCGCGACGCGGTCGGCGAGCGTCACCGTCGAGGGGCGGTGGGCGATCACCAGGGTGGTCGTCTCGGACATCACCTCGCGCAGGGCATCCTCGACGAGTGCCTCGGTGTCGACGTCGAGCGCCGAGAGCGGGTCATCGAGCACGAGCACCGCGGGGCGCGCCGCGACGGCCCGCGCGAGCGCGAGTCGCTGCCGCTGGCCACCGGAGAGCGACAGCCCCTCCTCGCCGATCACGGTGTCGACGCCGTTCGGCAGATCCTCGACGAAACCGGCCTGCGCGACGGCGAGCGCCTCGCGCAGCACGGCCTCGGCCTCGGGTGTGCCGGGCGCGAGGTCTTCGCGGCCCAGCAGCACGTTCTCGCGGACGGTCTGCGAGAAGAGCGTGGCATCCTCGAACGCCATACCCACGTGGGTGCGCAGCTCGTGCAGGGTCAGATCGCGCACGTCGACACCGTCGATCGTCACCCGCCCGCCCGTCACGTCGTACAGCCGCGCGGGCAGCGTCGTCAGGGTCGTCTTGCCCGAGCCGGTGAGGCCGACGAGGGCCATCGTCTCGCCCGGCTCGAGCACGAGGTCGATGCCGTCGAGCAGGTCGCGCTCGGACGACGAGGCATCCTGATACCGGAAGTGCACGTTCTCGAAGACCAGCGCGCCGCGCGGCGCCGCGATCGTCGTCGGGTGCTCGGGATCGGTGATCGTGTTCTCCTCGTCGAAGACCTCGAAGATGCGGTCGGTCGCGGTGCGCGCGTCGAGCAGGAACGAGAAGAGGAACCCGATCGACTCCATCGGCCAGCGCAGCACGGTCGCCATCGCGAAGAAGGCGACGAGCTCGGCGACCTGCAGCTGCCCGATCTGCTGCAGCACGATTCCCACGCCCAGGCACAGCGCGAACGCGATGTCGGGCAGGAGGACCAGCCAGAACCAGATCCAGCCGACGGCGCGCGCTTTGTCGAGCTCGGTCTCGCGCAGGGTCTCGGCCTGGCGCGTGAACTTGACGAGGGCGTGCTTGCCGCGGCCGAAGGCCTTGAGCACGCGGATGCCGTGGACGCTCTCTTCCACCGACGTCGCCAGATCGCCGGCCTGGTCCTGCGACTGCCGCGCGAGCGAGCCGTAGGTCTTCTCGAAGCGGTAGCCCGCGTACCAGAGCGGCGCGCTGACGACGAGGAAGGTGAGTCCGAGCGCCCAGTGCCAGCGGAACAGCAGTGCCAGCCCGACGACGATCGTCAGCACGTTGACGACGAGCAGCACGACGCCGAAGGCGATCCAGCGGCGCAGCATGCTGATGTCCTGCATCATCCGGCTCAGCAGCTGCCCCGACTGCCACCGGTCGTGGAAGGCGACCGGCAGGCGCTGCAGGCGCGCGTAGAAGGTGGTGCGCATGTCGTACTCGACGCTCGTCGACGGCGCCAGCACGAACCAGCGCCGCAGCCACACCATGAGCGCCTCGAGCAGGCCCAGCACGAGGATCAGGGCCGCGCCCCACGCGAGCTGGCTGACATCGCCCGACGCGATCGGGCCCTGCACGAGCACTTCGAGCACGAGCGGGATCGACAGCGCGAGCAGCGCCGCGACGAGCGCGCTGGCGGCACCCAGGATCAGCCGCGGAACGACCGGCTTCGCGAACGGGTAGAGCCGCGCGAGGGCGCGCGGCGTGGAAAGAGCGGAGAGTCTCTCGGTGGAAGAGGTCATGATCCCTGAAAGGTGGTGGTGCGGATGCCGAGGACGACGACTCGGCGGAAAGTGACGGTGGCGTGAGCGACCCGGCGACCGGGCGCGCGACGACGCAGCGAGAGGGTGGAGCCCGACGCGAGACGACGCGAAGAGGACAACGCTGCATACAGCGGCACTATGCCGCCGATGAGAGACGCGGGCGCGCTACCCCCGGTATGCGGCCTCGCCCGTCCCGAACGGACGGAGGCGTGCAGCGGGCTTCGTGATGACGATGGCCGTGGACATGGCTTCCTCCAGATTCGGTGGGCAGGGGCTGTCGCGTCCGGCGCACCGAGGGTGACCCGGGGGGCGTGACGACGCGACAGCCCTCCAGCCTATCCCTGAGCGTTCGCTGAGTGCAACCCGGAGCTCAGCTGGCGAGCTTCGTGACGGTCCATTGTAGATTCCTGAGCATCTCGCGTCACAATCTATAATAGATTCATGACAGTCGATAGAAGCGGGAAGAAGCACCGGCCTGCCGACGACGCCCGCCTAGATAGCCCCGTGAACGACGCGGCCGCTCACTCCCTCTCCGAAGTGGTGGGCATCGGAGAGGCTGCCCGTTGTCTCGGTGTCTCGACGAGCTATGTTCGCCATCTGGTCGAGCAGGGCGCTTTGACAGCCACCGGCACGCCCGGCGGCCACAGACGCTTCGAGGTGTCAGTGCTACGTGCCGAGTGGGACGCGTACCGCGCCGAGAATCCTGGCAAACCTGACTGGTCGATGACCGCGCCCCTTGAAGGACTTGAAGAAGACCGCGTCTGGGCACGCTTGCGCGATGAGATCGGCGAGCCCATCCCGCAGAGAGCACACACCATCCTCGCCTATGCCGTCACCGAAATGGTCAACAACGCCATCGACCACTCTGGAGGCTCACAGGTCGCCGTGTCAGCACGAGTGATCGGACGGGCGTTGGAAGTTCGCATCGCGGACGATGGTGTCGGTGCGTTCCGCAGAATGAGCGAAGGGCTCGGATTGGGAGGGCCAGAGGACGCCCTGGTGGAGGTGACGAAGGGCAAGCGCACCACCGCCCCGGAAAGGCACGCTGGCGAGGGGCTCTTCTTCACTCTCCGCGCATCGGACTATGCGAGCGTGTCAGCAAACGGTTTTGTCGTCGCCGCGAGCCTCGATGCTGGGACGGATAGATTCGCAAGCGGCTCATCGCGTAACGCGGGGACAGTCGTCACGGTACGCGTGTATCTGGACACGGACCGCAACCTGATCGATGTCTTTGAGGAGTTCGCGCCACTCGGAGAGGACGGTATCGGAGGGTTCGTCGCCACCGCTCCACGCATCAGCCTCGTCTCGCGATCAGGAGACTTCATCAGCCGGAGCGAGGCAAAACGCTTCGCTGCCGGACTCGAAAAGTTCGAGCGCGTAGTTCTCGACTTCGAAGGGCTGGATCTCATCGGGCAAGGATTTGCTGATGAACTGTTCCGCGTCTGGCAGCACGAACACCCTGCAGTCCGCCTCGAGGTCTCCGGGGCTTCTCGCGGTGTGCAGCTGATGATCGACCGCGCCCTGCGCTCGCAGTAGCCTGCGGAAACATCGGCGGCGACCCCCATCGACCGCATCAACAACGGTCGTGGTCAGTACATCTCACAGCGGCGTTCCCGTCAGCGCGCGTTTCGGGCCGCGGACTCGCGGGCCAACAGCGATCTCTTCACATCGACTCCCCACGCGAATCCGCCGAGCGCTCCCCCGGTGCGCAGCACGCGGTGACACGGCACGAACAGCGCCGGAGCATTGCGCGCGCAGATCGACGCGGCGGCGCGCACCGAGTTCGGGCTGCCGAGCGCCACGGCGAACTCTGCATAGGTGAGCGGCGCTCCCGGTGCGATGCGCCGCAGTGCCGCCCACCCGGCGCGCTGCAGCTCGGTTCCGTTCTGGTGCACCGCCACGTCGTCGATCGCCGCGAGATCGCCCGCGTAGTAGGCGCGGACGGCCGCCGCGGCATCCGTCTCGCCCTCGCGCACGTCAGAAGGGGCCTCGCGCAGCCGCGCGAGGATCGCGTCGGGGTCGGCAGTCCAGCCGCTCGCCAACACGCGCTGCCGCTCGTCGACGAGCAGGGTGAAGGCGCCGTCGGGGGTCTCGAGGGTCTCTATCGTGGCGGTCATGAGGGGTTCTCGTCTCCATCTTTCGGATCGCTCGTGCGGGTGGCCCCGGGCACCGCCCGCGGCGGCACCGCCCGCCACAGGTGCGCGGTCAGGTAGCTGCGCCAGGGCGCTGTGCGCGCGGCCCACGCGTCGAAGCCGCGCGGGTCGGACGGGATGCCCGTCGCCGCGGCGCCGGCGCGCACGGCTACGTCTCCGGGCAGGGTCACGTCGGGGTCGCCGAGCACGCGCATGCGCACGTAGTCGGCCGTCCACGGGCCGATGCCCGGCATGGCGAGCAGCGCAGCGCGCTGAGCGGGCCCGTCGTCGCCGCTCGTCAGCACGAGCGAGCCGTCGGCGAGGGCGGCCGCCGCACCCGTGATCGCTCTGATGCGGGCAGTCGGCCCCCGCAGCACATCGGCGCCGTGCTCGGCGATGGCCGCCATCGTCGGGAACAGGCGGTCGTGGCCGTCGAAGCCCTCGATCCGTTCGATCCGCTCGCCGAGCGCGTCGGTCAGCGCCGTCAGCGCGGTGGTCGCGGCCCGCACCGTGATCTGCTGGCCGACCATGGCGCGGATCAGCATCTCGTGCGGATCGGCGGCCCCGGGCACCCGGATGCCCGGAACGCGGGCCACGAGCGGCGCGAGTTCGGGACGGGATGCCAGCGCGGCATCCACCGCGATCGGATCGGCGTCGAGGTCGAACAAGCGCCGCGTGCGGGCGACGAGCACGGGAAGATCGCGCAGGTGCGTCAGCCGGGCGCGCAGGCGCACCCGGCCCGCATCATCGAGCCGCAGCGCGAACCACGCCGGCCCGCCGGGCAGGCGCAGCGTGCGGGCGAAGCCCTCGGGCGCGGCGGTCTCGACGCCGGCGACCGCGCGCGCGGACATGCAGGCGAACAGACCTGCCGCGTCGAGCGGCCCGCGGTGGGGCAGCACGAGATCGATCGCGCCCGGCGTTGCCCCCTCGGTCCCCGAGCTCGCCCCGGTCCCCGAGCTTGTCGATGGGCCCGAGCTCACCCCGGTCCCCGAGCTCGCCCCGGGGCGCCGTGCCCGCAGCTCGAGCGGGGGCATCCCGAACACCTCGCGCACGGTGTCGTTGAACTGGCGGACGCTCGCGAACCCCGCCGAGAACGCCACGTCGGCGGCCGGCAGGTCGGTCGACACGAGCAGCATCCGCGCGGTGTGGGCGCGCTGCGCGCGGGCGAGAGCCAGCGGGCCCGCCCCGAGTTCCGCCCCGAGCAGCCGCGTCAGGTGGCGCGGCGAGTACCCCAGCCGCGCCGCGAGGCCCGGGACTCCCTCGCGTTCGACCACGCCGTCGGCGATGAGGCGCATGGCGCGGCCGGCGACGTCGCCGCGCAGGTTCCACTCGGGCGAGCCGGGTGCCGCCTCGGGCAGGCACCGCTTGCAGGCGCGATAGCCGGCCTCGTGGGCCGCGGCTGAGGTGGGATAGAACGTCACGTTCGCGGGCTTGGGTGTCCGCGCGGGGCAGCTCGGCCGGCAGTAGATCCCCGTCGAGCGGACCGCCGTGACGAACTGCCCGTCGAAGCGCGCGTCGCGTGCGTCGATCGCACGGTAGCGCTCGTCGAAGGTCATCCCGGTCGTGATCACGGGTCCAGCCTGTCACGCGGTCACGACGTCCGCTCGCGGGAATCGGACATCGCGGCTCCGCGCGACCCTCCCCGCGCACGCTCGCCGCAGGGCGGTGCTACGGAGTGTTCGACGCCGACGCGGCCACCCACTGCGCCACGCCCGCGAGCAGCGGCGCGAGCGCGCCGTTGCGGGCCGTCACGCCGGTCACTCGGCGGTCTGCAAGCGTGATCCGCGGATTCATGGCGATCGGGCGGGCGACGGCTTGGCGCACGATCGTCGCCTCGATCTGTGCGAGCAGCTCACGCGCATCGTAGACATCGACGGTCGTGGCCCACTGCGCGATGAGAGCGTCGCGCTCGGCGTCGGGCGCACGCCTGAGCGCGGCGCCTCCGCCGCTCCCCCATTGCGCCGCGAGCTGTGCGGGCGTCTGCGGCACCGGCACGGGCGCGATCAGGGCATCCCATGCTCCGCCGGCGATGGCGGCATCGAGGTCGTCGCTGCCGCAGTCGGTGACTCCCCAGCCGGCCTGGGTTCCGGCGTCGCGGAGCGCCGCGAACATCCCCGAGGCGAACGCGCTGCCGCGGTCGTACAGCACGCACACCGGCGCGCCGACGGCAGCGCCCGCGCTCGCGCGATCGACCGCCGCGTCGTCAGCGGGCGTCCCGAGCATCGTCGTGAACCCCGAATCCTCGGCCACGACTCCGTAGGAGGGCGACCCCGGAGCGGCGACCATCGAGGTGGTCTTCGCATACGCCGAGGCCCACTCGCCGGCGCCGGCATCGACCATATCGCCGACGGGCAGAGCGCGCAGGAACGCGGCGCGGGCCGGCTGCGCGGTGAACACCCCGAGAGGGTTCAGCAGCACGCTCCACACGCTTCCGTCATCCGTCGTCTGCACGGTCGCGTCGCGACGCTCGAGTTCCTGAATCGGCGCGCGGTTCGCGGCAGTGGGTGCCACGGCCGCGACGTCGAGGCGGTCGCCGATCTCGCCCACCGCGTCGGCGCCTGCGGGCACGACCTCGATCCGCGCGACCTGGGGGCTCGCCGCGCCGCGATAGGCGACGTTGGGAACCAGCGTCACACTCTGCCCGCTCGCATCTGCGCTGATCTGCTCGACGCGATACGGCCCGCTCGAGATCAACGCACCGTCCGCGACGCCGCCGCCGTCATCGACGTCGAAGCCGTGCCACCAGGCATCCGCGATCTTCGTCAGCGCCGCGCGATCGCCGTCCTCGATCGCGCGGATGACGGCCTGCTTGGCCTGCATGGGGTCATCCAGCCCGAACGCGCGCGCGCCGACGACATGAGCCGGCACCTGCGCGGTGACCGCCGACTGCCACAGGATCGTCGGCGCGGGGAAGGTCACCTCGATCGCGCGCGCGAACTCGTCGACGGCCGGCACCGCCGGCGTCGGCGCTGCCGCCGCGGCGCCGGTGTCGCTGTCACCGCCCGCACCGAGCAGACCGGCCCCGAAGGCCCAGTCGAGCATGAGGTCGGCAGCGTCGACGGGGATGCCGTCGGACCACGCCGGTTCGGCGAGGTCGTACCGCACCGTGGCCCCGTCATCACCGACGAGTGACACCGTTCCGAAGCTCGGGTCGGCAACGAAGTCGCCGTCCGTCACGACGCCGAAACCACCGCGGGTGGCAGCCGCGATGTCGAGATTTCCCGCCGTCGGAGCGGCGAGCGCGTTCAGCGAGGTGAGCTCGCCCGACCACCCCACGACGACGCGCGAGCCCGGCACGACCGAGGCGGGCAGCGGCGCGGCGCATGCCGTCAGGATCGCGGCGACCAGCAGCAGAGCGGATGCCGAGGCGGGGCGGTGTGCGCGCATCGAGGCGGTCAGGAGTAGTCGGAGCTGTCGTCGAGTTCGGCGGCCATCTCGCGGTACGGCGCGCTCTCTTCGCTGTCGAGCCACGCGCGTGCGTACTCGACGAGCACGGCGGGAGACTCCTCGGCCTCTTGCGCCGTCGCGAACGGCCCGAGGCAGTCCTCGGACGGACGCTCGTCGTCTCTCACGACCATCTGCGTCGACAGGTTGTACCAATAGCTCTGTGACGCTCTCATCGGCCCGGCGCTCCGTTCATCGTCTCGATCCTAAATCACCCGGCGCAGACGACTCGGGCCGCGGGGATCGATGATCCCCGCGGCCCGAGTCGTGCGCGTCGGTTCAGCCGCCGGCGAGCTCGGCATCCGTGTCGCGGATCCGGTCGGCCATGCGGTCGAGCGCCTGCGCCATGTCGTTGACAGCCTCAGCCGCGTCGTCGAGCGACGTGGTGAGCTCCGAATAGGCGGTGGAGTACGCCTCAGAAGCGTTCTCGGTCTTGAAGCCGTCCTGCACCAGGTCATCGATGATGCCCTGCAGCTCCTTCAGCGTGTCGGTCACGGTCTGACGCCCGTCGCGCAGCCGCTGCGCCGCGCTCTCCATCTCGCTGTACGTTGCACCGAAATCGTGTGCCATGAACCCGCCTCCCAGCGTGTCGTCGTTGTGCGGGGTTCGATTCGGCCCCTCTGCGTCGAGGCTACCCAATCTTTGCGCGAGCGCCCATGGGGAGAACTACCCATGCCCGCTCGAATCAGACGGCGACCCGTGCGGCCGCCCGCGTGGACGGGGGTTCGGGCTCGGCATCCGGAACGAAGGGCACCTGCATGGTCACCATACGACCGGCCTGCACGAAGATGCCGCGGCCCACGGGGAAGTCCGACCGCTTGACCCGGCCGAACGGCGTCTTGAAGATCGCCTCGCCGTCGTACGTGTCGGGCTTGAGCACGATGCCCTGGCGGCCCGACTTCCACTCGCCGAGCACGCCGATGCTGCCGCTCGCGCGACTGACCTCCGCCTCGCCGACGAGCAGGTGTTCACTGTCGTTCATCGCCTGCAGCAACGCGCGCATCGGGCGGTCGGCCGGCCCGTCGGAGAGGTGGGGCATGTCCTCGATCACGATCATGATGCGGCCGGACTCCCCCTCACGCACGACGAGTTCAGCGAGCTCGGTCGCGAGCTCCTTCTCGTCTTCGGGCTTGATGGCGCTGCGCACCCACGGGCGGAAGTCCTTCAGCTCCGACCTGCGGCTGCCGAAGTGATAGAGGCGGACCGTCGGGTCGAAGCGCTCCATCGCGACGACGAGCGCCTTGAGGGTGTTCGTGCGGCCGGATGCCGCGGGCCCCGAGATCACGAACGAACCGACCGGCTCGAAGCCGCGCGGGGCGAGGGTGTCGTCGGCGATGCCGAACACGGGCATCCCCTCCACGCTCGCCGGCATGTCCGACACCGGGGCCACCGTCGGGAGCGCACCGATCTCGGGCAGATCGCGCACGCCGGCCTCGCGCAGACGCCGCGCGAGCAGGCCGAGCGTCTTCGTCTGCTCGACCGCGTTCGACGTGCCGCCGGGCACGGCGATCTGCGCCTCGTGGCCGTCGATGATGGCGCGCCCCGGCACCGACTGCTCGTCGAGCACGTCGCGGGGGGTGCCGAGCAGCATGTACTGCGAGGGGTCACCCATGCGCAGCACCACCTTGCGCGAGATGTTCGATGCGACGGCGCTCGGCACCGCGTTGCCGCGGTCGGCGGTGAGCACGGTGTGCACGCCGAGCGTGCGGCCCTCGCCGAGGATGCGCATGAACGTGCGGTAGAACGGCGCGCGGCCGGGCGCGACCTCCCAGTCCTTCTTGAACTCGGGATAGTTGTCGATCAGCAGCAGGATGCGCGGCAGGTTGCGGTCGGCGAGCTCGCGATATTCCTGAATGGATGCCGCGCTGACGCCCGCGAACGCGGTGGCCCGCCGATCCATCTCGCCGTCGAGCGTGCGCAGCAGCCGCTGGATGCGTTCGACGTCGCCGCCGTCGACGACCGACCCGACATGCGGCAGCACCGCCAACGCGCCCAGCGCGCCGGTGGCGAAGTCGAGGCAGTAGACCTGCACGCGCCCCCGTTCGGGTCGGAGCCCCGCGGCGGTGCCGATCGTCTTGAGCAGCGTCGACTTGCCCGAGCCCGACGTGCCGTAGATGACGAGCGAGCCGTCGCGATCGGGTAGGAAGACCGCCGCCTCCTGCTGCTGCTTCTCGGGCACATCCATCAGCGCCATCGGGATGCGCGCATCGCCGTCGTTCGCGAGGTCGCGCAGGTTCACCAGCGGCGACAGGTCGTCGAGCCATGGGCGGCGCGGGCGCGGGAGCTGAGCGAGGTCGCTCGCCCGCACGAGGGTCGACACGATCCGCTTCTGGTCGTTCGGGCCGAGGTCTTCGGCGTGCGAATCGGATTCGGCCGGCCGGTCGGGCTCCCATTCCGCTCCGGAACCGAAGCGCAGTTCGGCCACGCGCACCTCGGCGACGGTCGCCTCGTCTTGGGTCGTCCACGCGCCCGTGTACGCCGACTGGAAGGGCACGAGTCGGCCCGGCCCGGTCTTCGCGATCGCGCGCCCGGGAACCGTCGGCGAGAAGCTCGCCGCGATCTCGTCGTCGACGACGTCGCGCGAGTCCGACTCGTCGGCCATGCGCAAGGCGATGCGCAGGTTGGTGTTCGCGCGCAGGTTGTCTTTGATGACGCCGGCCGGGCGCTGCGTCGCCATGATGAGGTGGATGCCGAGGGAACGCCCGCGCTGGGCGATGTCGACGACGCCGTCGACGAACTCGGGCATCTCGCCGGCGAGCGCGGCGAACTCATCGATCACCAGCACGAGCGACGGTGGGCATTCAGGATCCTGACGCTTCTCGAGCTCGAGCAGGTCTTTGGCCTTCTTGCGGTTCAGCAGATGCTCGCGGAACTGCAGCTCGGCCCGCAGGCTGGTCAGCGCGCGCCGCACGAGGTGCGGGTTCAGATCGGTGACGAGGCCGACGCAATGCGGCAGATCGACGCAGTCGGCGAAGGCCGACCCGCCCTTGTAGTCGACGAACAGGAAGGTCACCCGGTCGGGGCTGTGCGCGGCAGCCATGCCGAGCACCCACGCCTGCAGGAACTCGCTCTTGCCCGCTCCCGTGGTTCCACCCACGAGCGCGTGCGGACCGTGGGTGCGCAGGTCGAGCGCCATCGCGTCGCTCGCCCCCTGGCCGATGATGGCGCGCAGGGTGCCGGCCTTCTTGAGGCGGGGCCGAGCGCGCGGCGAGCGGTCGACGATCGTGTTGTTCTGCCGCCAGCGTTCGACGACGACACCCGGGTCCTCGGCGATCGCGGGGTCGACGAGCTGCAGGAACATGACCGAGTTCGGGATGTCCGACGCGTCGTGCACGACGGTGCTGACGTCGACGACGGGGGAAAGCCGGCGCGCGAACATCTGCATGTAGTCGTTCGAGACGCCCTCGACCCGCACGTGCTCGAACAGCTCGCCGCTGCGCACGAGCCCGACGCGCGCGTCGGACAGGTCGGTCGCCACGTCGATGTAGCTGCGGCAGACGGCCGGGAGCGACTCGACCGTGTGCGAGACGAAGACGGCGTGCACGCCGTGGTCGGCGCCGCGCTCGAGCACGTCGGTCAATCGACCTCGATCGACCGGGGCGTCTCCGGTGACGAACACGATCACCGACACGGGCGGCGCGACGTGCCGGTCGTCGGCGGCGCGCGCGACGTCGGTGCCGTACATCAGCGGGTTCCAGCCGTCTTTGAACGGGCCGCGCGGCTCGCCGCCGCCACCCGCCCGCCGCACGTACTCTTCGAGCGAGCTGAGCAGCGCCGCACTGGTCGGCGCCGAGTCGGCGAGGGCCACGCCCCGGAACGGGCTGCGCTCGCTCGAGGTGTGCGGCATCCACTTCAGCCAGTCGAGTTCGGGGGTCCAGGCCGCATCGGCGAACGCGACCGCGACGACGTCGTTCGGAGCGTGCAGGCCGAACAGCTGCACGGCGATGCCGCGCATCGCGTCGGCCGCAGCCGCCCTCGGCCCCGCGATGCCGATCGAACCGGCGGCCGACAGGGTGTCGAAGACGGGCACGTCGTCGACGAACGCGTAACGCTCTCGCAGACGGTCGACCCGCTCGATGAACTCGGGCAGACCGTCCGGCGACTCGGCATCCTCGATGCCGTTGCGCGCGGGCAGGCGGCACGTGCCGAGGCGCAGTCCGAGGAAGTTCCAGTGTTCGGGCCGTCGCGTCCACAGCAGCGGCCCGAGGCGCGCGGCCTGGTCGAAGACCTCGGCAACGGGTGGCGCCTCGGCGCCGCGCGCCGCTTCTTCCTCGGGCTTGCCCCGGAAGAAATCCTCTTCGAGCTGTTCGAACTGCCGCTCGAAGAGCATGAACTCGTGGTTCTGCCCCTTCTTGCTCTGCACCGACTGGTTGACGAGGTTGAACAGCGCCATGAGCGGCGTCATCACGATCAGCAGCAGCGAACGCGGGTTGCCGTTGAGGAAGAACAGCGTCGCGCCCATGAGGATCGGCGCGATGAGGATCGCCCACGGAAAGACCTTGCCGATCTTCTCGGTGGGCATGCGCGGCGGTTTGAACCGGGTTCCCGGATAGCGCACCTCGACGCGGGGGCTGCGGTTGAACAGCAGCCCGCCGCCACGCTCGATGACGGGTTCCTCCCCCGACGATCCATCCCAGGTGCGGGTGAGGATGAGCACCAGGGTGGTGCCGCCGATCACGAACGGCTCGCCCTCTTCGATGCGCACGCGCTGCATCTGCACGCCGTCGACGAGCACACCGTTCGCCGAGTTGAGGTCGACGACCTCGACGTAGCCGCCGACCTCGAGCCGCGCGTGGCGCTTCGAGACCATCGGGTCGGCGAGGACGACATCGTTCGAGGCGTCGCGCCCGACGGTGACGTGCCCGGCCGAGAGCGGGAACTCCTGGCCGGCGAGCGGGCCCGCGGTGGCGCGCAGCACGCCCACGACCGCTTTCGGGTCGGCCGACACGAATCCCGCGCCGTAGTTGACGATGGATGCCGCGAAGCCCGACCCGATCGGCGCCTCGCCGATGGCCACGTCGGGGTGCAGCGCCACCATGCGCGACTCGGTCGGGGGTGCGACGGCGAGCGTGAGCACGTCGCCGTCGGCGAACGAGACCGACCGCTGCGGATCCGACTCGGCGAGATAGCGCGCGACGTCGCCGGCGGTGGCGGTCGAATCGGTCGTGATGACGATGTCGACGGGGTCGCTCTCGTGTCGGTGCAGGGTGAGTTTCAGCCGCATGACGATACTCCGATTCGGCCGGTGCGCACGGGCGCGCGGGAGGACAGGAAAGACGTGGTCATGTCGGCAGCACGTCCGCGACGCGATCGCCGAACAGGATGAGGTCGCCGTCGATCGCCACCTCGCCCACGCCCGGGGTGAGCGGGCGTTCGATCCCGCCTCGCACCAGACGGGAGCCGTTCGTCGAGTGCAGATCGACGACCTCGAGGCCGCCCGCTGTGGGCCGGACGAGCGCGTGGGTCTTCGACAGCGAACGGGTCGTATCGGCGACGCGAATCGGGCGCGCGTCGGGATGAGCGGGCGAGACCGGGTCGCGACCGATCAGGACGGGCCCCGAGACCGAGACACTCTCGCCCGTGTCGAACCGCAGGCCGAGAACCGTCACGGAAGCCGGCGGACGGTGCGCAGGCGTCGGCGCAGCAGACGCGGGCGGCGCGGTCACGGGTGGCGCGGTCATGGGCGACGCTGGCACGGGTGCCGCCGCCACGGGCGGCGCGGCGACCGGCGG
>JASCPF010000046.1 GCA_029959325.1 Microbacteriaceae bacterium PS02068 | reverse complement strand
TGGGGTGGGATATGTTTATAATAGACCGGCCGTGGGGGGGGGGCGCGGGGGCTGCGGCCGCCGCGGCCGCGCGGGCTGCCGCCTCGGCCGCCTTGCGTGCCTCTTCGGCCTTGCGGCGCTCTTCGACGCCGACCTGGTACTGCTGGATCGTGGTCGCGGTCGTGTCTTTGAGGGCGGCGAGCTGCGACTGCAGGGTGTCGAGGTTCGCGCTCTGCGCGTCGAGGGCGGCCTGGGCTGCGGTCGCGGCATCCTGCGCCGCTTCCATCTTCTGCTGGGCTTCCTGCTGCAGTCGATCGCGCTCGTCGCGGGCCACCTGCGCCTGGTCACTGAGGCTGCGCGCACTGTCGCGCGCACCGACCGCTTCCGCGTAGACGCCCTGGTTGGCCGCGACGAGCCGGTCCATGGTGCCGAGCTTCGCGAGCAGATCGTCGGCGGTCGCGGCCGAGCCCGAGAAGAAGAGTTCGAGCGCGGCGTCGTCGCCGCCGGCGCGATACTGCTGAGCCGCGAGGCGGCCGAGTTTCTGGGCGCTGGCATCCGCGATCGCGGCCTGTGCATCTGCCTGTTCTTGGAGGGATGCCGCGTTGGCGACGGCCGTCTCGTACGCTTCCTGCGCCGCGACGTACTCGGCGCCGAGTCGCTCGGCCTCGGCCTGCTTGGCGGCGACGTCGGCCTGCAGGCCCGCGATGAGACCCTCGATGCGGGTGACTTCGGCGGCTTTCGCGGCCTCGTTGTTCTTGGCCCGTTGCACGTCGTCCCACGAGGGGTAGCCGTCGGCGAACGCGGCAGATCCGATGCCGGCGCCGAGGGCGGTCAGGCCGATGACACCCAGGCCGCCGAGGCCCAGCGCCACACGGCGCGACATGGGGGTGCGGAACGAACGGGCCTCCTCGGGCGTGGGCGCGCAGCCGCAGTCGTCTGCCGATCCGGCCTCGTCGTTCACCACGCGTGGACTTCTTCCGCTCGCCTTTGGATGCCGCTATTCACATGGACACCACCAGTCACACTAACAACATTCACACCAGGAGCCCAGGGCATCGCGGCATCCATACGCTTCGCCATCCTCGCGCGCGGGAGTGCGCAGCGGTGGAGCCCACGCCCTCGATTTCCGATTTGGTACGCCATCTCGTATGCTTGACCCTCGGTAAGCGTGAGCCGCAGGGTTCGCTCGGCCCCATCGTTTAGCGGCCTAGGACGCCGCCCTTTCACGGCGGTAGCACGGGTTCGAATCCCGTTGGGGTCACTCTTTCCACATAACTGAATAAGCATGGCCCTGTAGCGCAGTTGGTTAGCGTGCCGCCCTGTCACGGCGGAGGTCGCGGGTTCAAGTCCCGTCAGGGTCGCTCTGAGCGACGGGCCCTTCGTCTTCTTTTGAAGGCCAGGGCCCTTCGTCTAGACATGGCTCTTCGGATGCCATGCGGCTCTGTAGCTCAGTTGGTAGAGCGCACGACTGAAAATCGTGAGGTCACGGGATCGACGCCCGTCGGAGCCACAAGGGTGATCATTGCGTCACCCCAGAAACCCTCGCGAAGCTTCTATTCGCGGGGGTTTTGCTTTTCCCTGGTGGGGGGCGGTTTCCGAGTTATGGCGTCGGGCTTCTCGGCTCGAGCGTTGAGCGAGCGCAGCGAGTCGAAACGGGGTGAGCGGATGCCTCCCGCTCGCGCCATCACGATAGTTGCGCGGCGAGCCCACCCGGTTCGCCGCTGGGTAAAGGAATACTGCACATCCGAAGAACGTGCAATTTTTCGGATGGTTTTCTTACACGTTTTCCGCATGACAAGCCGGCCAACTGGGCATCGTGGCGCGCTCTGGCAAGCGCTCAGTAGAGCTTCTCTCGAGCCGCGTCTGCGAACTTCGGCACCCCGGCGCGTGTGAGCGCGAGCAGGAAGTCGTCAATGGTCATCGCTGGTGAGTCGTACCCCTCGACGAGTTCGACCAAGGCGCGGAGGGTCGGCGCGTGGTAGAGGTCGAGCTGGTCGAGGAGGAAGTCGTCAGGGTGGACAACCTCGAGATCGAACGGCGCGACCGACTCCGCCGGGAAGTCCTTCATGTTGAAGGTCACGAGCACCTCGGCTCCACCGCGAACGGCGGCAGCAAGAACGTGCCGATCCTTCTCGTCGTTGGTCATCGTCGGCACCAGGTCGTCGTAACCGACGACCATCGCATCGGCGAAGTAGCGCTCCATCGTGCTCACCCGCTTCTCAACGAGCGCAGAGCCCTCACCGTTCTTCACCAGGCTCTTCGCTAGCTCGAACAGCACATCCTTCGACCACAAGGGCCGGAACAGTCCGCGGTCAGCGAGTTCGAGGATGAAATCGTTGAGCATCGCACCGTAGAGGACGTTCGTGTCGAAGAAGGCGGGAAAGCTCACTCAGCATCCAGCTCCGCACGACGCTGCACATCGGCCGGTTTGCCCAACTGGATCTTCGCCCCGAGGCTCGCGCGCTGCAACTCGCGCAACGCGGCGCGACGCTCGGCACGGAAGTTCTCTTGGTACGCGACCAAGTCCTCCAGCTGCACACGGCGGTGGCGGCCGGGCTTGTCGTAAGCGATGTCGCCCGCCTCGAGGAGGCGGACCAGCGTCGGGCGACTGATGCCAAGGAAGTCCGCGGCCTGTTGCGTCGTCATGGTCATGCCCTGCGGCACGATCGTGATGCCTTCGCCCGCCGCGAGCGCGTTCGTCACCTGATCGAGGATGCGGAAGATCTCATCGGGGATGGGACGGGCGTTGCCCTCGGGGTCGACGAGCGCAGCCTTGGACGAGTTCTGCGCGAGGAAGACCTCAAGCTCGCGCATCAGCTCTGCGAAGTCGAGAATCTCCTCGCGGGCGCCAGCCTCGGGGAGATAGGTCTGTGCCTTGCGGGCACCGCGTGGAGTGTTCGTAGAGGTGCTCATGGCATCCATCCTACTCGGGTAAAACGAAAAAAACGAACACAGGATGGGATGGTTGCCCTGCCTGCGCTGGGCGCCACACACGCCACATCTATCCGCCGGGCTGACCGGCAGACACCAACCGAGCGCCCCTACTCCGCCACCCGAAACGCCGCCATGGCCTCGTCCAGGTACGCACCGAAGGGCTGGCTCTGATCCGACTGCAGCCACGCGCCGCGCGCGGCCTGCATGCACGCGAACGCCGCTCCGACGATCGCGGCCGGCTTCGCGTCAACCCCCGTGGGCGCCGCACCCGCCTGATCGCCCAGCCGCGCGGCGACGCGGCCTACCAGGATCTCCTGCACGCGCTGCATCTTCTCGAGGTAGCGGGCGTTCAGCTGCGGGCTGCTGCGGACGATGCGCTCCATCGCGTCGCCCCGGGCGCGGGCGCGGTCGTCCTGCACATAGTCGAGCGTGATGTCGAACACACGCCGCAGCGACTCCCAGACGGGCTCATCCTGGGGCCGGTCGTCGAAGGCATCGGCGAGCCGATCGCCGAAGAGGTCGTACTTGCCGATGACGAGGTCGTCCTTTGAGGCGAAGTAGCGGAAGAACGTGCGCTTCGACATCCCCGCCGCGGCGGCGATCTCGTCGACGGTCGTGCCCTCGTACCCGTTCTCGAGGAACAGATCCTGCGCGACGAGGGTCAACTCCGTCTGCACGATACGGCGCGTGCGCTCACGAATCCCCGGCGGAGCAGGCTCTGGCATCCTCTCAGCATAGTCCGAGGCGCACACTTGCCACCCGGTGACACGCGCGGCATATGATGGCAGGAGAGCGCTGAGCAGCGCGAGAAGACTCGAGGAGCACCACCATGAGCAAGGTCTGGTTCGTCACAGGTTCATCCAAGGGCTTCGGCCGCGAGTTCGTTCTCGCCGCCCTCGAGCGCGGCGACAGGGTGGCCGCGACCGCCCGCAACGCGGACACCCTCGACGACCTCGTCGAGACCTACGGCGACGCGGTCCTTCCCCTGCAGCTCGACGTCACCGACCGCGACCAGGTCTTCGCGGCCGTGAAGAGCGCCCACGAGGCGTTCGGCCGGCTCGATATGGTCATCAACAACGCGGGCTACGGCCTTTTCGGCACCGTCGAGGAGATCACCGAGCAGCAGCTGCGCGACCAGATCGAGACCAACCTGTTCGGCGTCTTCCACGTGACCCAGGCTGTGCTGCCGATCCTGCGCGCGCAGGGTTCGGGACACATCATCCAGATCTCGACGATCGGCGGCATCGGCGCGTTCCCCACCCTCGGCGGCTACCACGCGTCGAAGTGGGCGCTCGAGGGCCTCACCGACGCGCTCGCGCAGGAAGTAGCCGGCTTCGGCATCAAAGTCACCCTCGTCGAGCCCGGCGGGTTCGACACCGACTGGGCCGGCGCCTCGGCCGTGTTCGCCGAGCCCCTCGCCGCCTACGCTCCGCTGCACGAGGCCATGGCGGCGCGGAGGGGCGACGGCGTCTACCCCAAACCCGTCGGATTCGGCTCCGCGATCCTCAAGGTCGTCGACGCCGAGAAGGCGCCCCTGCGCGTGTTCTTCGGCGAGCAGCCGCTGCAGATCGCGTCGCACCTGTACCAGCAGCGCCTCGACGAGTGGAACGAGTGGGCGCCGGTCTCCCGCGAGGCGGAAGGCAAGTAAGAGGCGGGATGCCTCATCCGCCGCACTCAGAGCAGCCCGGCTCCTGAGAAGCTCACGACTTCGACTCCCGCGGTCTGCAGCAGCTGGCGCGATGCGGGCGAGGTGACCAGCTCGAGATCGCGCGCACGGATCACCGAGTAGCTGCTCAGCTCCAGGATCTCCGCGTCTACATAGCCCGGGTGCACGATGAGCAGGCTCAGCTCGTGCGATGTGATCAGAGGCAACAGTCGGCTGAGCGCACCCATGGCATCCGCCGTGGCCTGCACAGCCAGGGGGAAGGGCTTCGCGTAGTAGTCGTTCGGCAGCAGCGGAATCGTTCCGTCGCGGTACAGGTCATCGATGAAGGGCACACCGAGTTCCGATCCCACCTGCCGCACGACCTCGTCGCTGACGGATGACACGAGCGAGTGGTGGTGCACGTACGCCGGCGGGCGTCCCATGAGATCGACGAACCGATCGACTTGCGCGCGCGCCTCCGCGAGGGTCTCATCGCGGTCGAACGGCTCGCGCTCGAACTCCGAGACCAGGCCGTCCGAACCCGTCACGCCGAACTCGGCACGGATCTGCCCGGAGCTGCGGAAAGCGCCGTTCCGGTCGACGAGACCGGGCACGAGCGCTGCGGGGAGGAGGGGTCGGCCGGTCACGAAGTTCAGGTCGATGCCGACATCCACCCCGTCGAGCTCTCTCAGACGCTCGGCCGCGAAATCAGCGTCCGGACAGTTCGTGAACATCCCGGTCGCGCGCACGATGCCGTCGGTGATCGCGTCGAGGATGCCGAGGGTGGTGCCGTGCGTGATGGCGATGTCATCGGCTTGGACGATCAGTGTGGACACGTCGATCCTTTCGGTCTGGGTCTTCAGCCGTCAGAGGCGCGTCGTTGCTCGTCGCGCAGGGTGATCAGGTGAAGAAGCAGGTAGATGCGCTCCTCGTCGGTGACGCCCGCGTCGAATGTCTCATCGAGGTAGCGTCCGATGTGTTCGGCGCAGGCGTACATGTCGGGGTTCTCGGAGATGAGGTTGCGGTAGTAGTCGTCTGCCGCGCCATGGTGGGCCCGGCCGCGGGTGAGACGCTGCACCACGAACTTGATGTGCGTGAGGAAGCGGGCGCTCGCGGTCGTGGAGCCGTCGACCTCGATGCCGACGTCCTCTCGGACGATGTCGATGATCGCGCGGATGGTCGTGCCGAGGGTGATGGCTCGACCAGGATCGCCGACGAGTCCGGCGTTGACCAGATGCAGCGTGATGAACCCGGCTTCGTCCAAAGGGAGCTTCCGCCCGAGCTCCGCATGGACGACGTCGAGCGCGTGCAGCGCGATTGCGAACTCGGCCGGGTAGGTCATCTTCGTCTCCCACAGCATGGAGTTGTAGAGCGGGATGCCGTCGTCCATCCGGCGGATGGACGAGGCGAGGTGGTCGGCCAGGCCGACCTCCACCGTCGCCGGCAGCTGCACGCCATATGTCTTCGCGAGCATCTCCGACACCCGCGACGTCGCACGCAGCACGGGATAGGGCACCTCGAGCAGCACACGGAACGCTCCGCTGCGCGCGACCCCGGTCAGATGGAACTCGCGCTCGACGCGCGCCTCATCGACGGCGCCCCCCTTTGCGGTGAGGTACCCGACGCCGGCCCCGACGAGGATGACGTCCTCTCCGTCGTCATCGACGGCACTGACGATGTTGTTGTTGAAGATCTTGACGATGGTGCGCATGGTGACTCCACCTGCGGCCGCCGGTTCGGGCCGGCGGCCGCAGCGAGCAGACGGGCCTCAGCCCGCAGGGTGAACGGTGAACAGAGCGGCGCCCTCGGCGACGGCGCCCTCGGCGACGGGGTCGACACGCTGATCGCCGCCGATGTTGGTCACGAGGACCGGCGTGATCAGCGAGTAGCCCGCCGCGGCGATCGAGGCGGCATCGAACTCGAGCAGCGGCTGCCCGGCATCGACGTGGTCGCCCTGGCGGACGAGGGGAGTGAAGTGCTGCCCGTTCAGCTTCACCGTGTCGATCCCGACGTGGATGAGCAACTCGGTGCCGTCGTCCGCGCGCAGGCCTATCGCGTGCCCGCTCGCCGGCGCCGCGACGACGACGCCGGAAACAGGTGCCACGACGCGAGCATTCGCCGCCGACGGGACGATCGCCATTCCCGGACCGATGAGCGATCCCGAGAAGATGGGGTCCGGCACCTGCGCGAGCGGCACGACGGTGCCGGCGATCGGCGCCCCGACGACCACGGTCGCGGTGCGCGTCGCGGTGTCGACCATCCCTCGGAACCCGGCGGTCGTCGCGGCGCCACGGCCCACCCCTGATTCGATGTCATCGTGTGCACCATCCGTGACCGGCGCGCCCTTCTTCTGGAAGCCCCACATCTGCAGCAGGACGATGGGAACGGCGAGACCGACCAGAAGTGCCAGCACGCCGCCGACCATGGGCGCCATCAGCGGCAGGGAGAGGACCGGCGCCGGGCTGAACCCGATCATGTGCGCGCTGAACAGGCCGAGGACGAGTCCGGATGCCGCGGCGGAGATCATCTCGATGACGAGCACCCGACGGTAGGGCAGGACGAGACCGTACAGCGTGGGCTCCGTGATCCCGCCGATGCCGACGGAGATCGTCGCCGCGACCGCGGTGTCACGAAGTCTCTTGTTCCGCTGCCGGGCCGTGAGGATCAGCATGCCCAGCGCGACGCCGAACATCGCGTACTGGTACCCGAAAGCCGCACCCAGGATGACGCTGCTGCCGGAAGCGAGCTCGACGAGCGCGATCGAGATGAGAGCCCAGTGGATGCCCATCGCGACGAGGAAGATCCACAGCGCCGGCACGATCACGTAGAACGCGAAGGGGACGTTCGTGCTGAGCCACGCGAGGCCCTCACCGATCCCATTGGCCAGCACCACGCCGATGGGCCCGAACACGAGCGCGGTCAAGGGCACCAGCACGAGGATCTCGATCGTCGGGACGAAGACCTGCTGCAGTGGCCGCGGGAGGTATCGCTTGAGCACACGATCGAGTCCGCCCAGAGCGAGAGCGAGCAGCAGCGCCGGGAACATCGAGCTCGCGTACGAGTACAGGAACAGGGGCAGGCCGAACGCCTGGACCTGCGTGCCCTGCTCTCCGAGCGCGGTGAATGCGGGGTGCAGCAGCGCGGCGGCGATCGAGGCGCCGACGAACGGATTGGCCCCGAGCTTGCGGGTCGCCGTGAACGCGGCGAAGACGGGGAGGAAGTAGAAGACGGCGTTGCCGGCTGCCGTGAGCACTCCTGCGGTCGGGCTGGCAGCGTCGAGCCAGCCGAACTGCGTCAGCAGCAGGACGAGCACCTGAACGAGCGCGGCCCCCGTGATCGCGGGGATCAGCGGCTGGAAGGTCGATCCGAGAAAGTCGAAGACGACGTCGAGAGGCCGGCGCTTTCCCGCATCCGCCGCCGTGGCATCCGCCAGTCCCGACCATCCCGGAAGTGCGACGAGGTCGTCGCGCACGCGCTCGACGTGCGTTCCGATGACGACCTGGACCTGCCCGCCTGCTTTGACCGCCTGGATGACGCCGGACGTCTGCGACAGCCCGTCGTAGTCGACCTTGCTGTCGTCACGCACGACGAAGCGCAGACGCGTCGTGCAGTTGTGGACGGAGGCGACGTTGGCCGGGCCTCCGACCAGATCGCCGATGCGACGCGCCAGAGTCGCGTCGGTATTCGTGTGAGTCACGGTGTGCTCCTTCATTGGAAGACGTCCGAAGTCTCGCCTGTCGGGCAACAAAAAAGACCTCACACCACGACTACGTGGTGGAGGTCTCGCCTGCCGAGCAGTAACAATCCTCGCGGATCTGATGACCCGCGACGTCATTATGCATGACGCGGTCGGGGACCGTCAAGCGACCAGTGAAAGCAAGAGGCGGGATGCCTCGTCAGTCGGTGACCTCGTTGACGAGCTTCACCTCGGTGTCGCCCACGCGGATCGTCAGGGGCTGGGTCGTCGTGACGCTGCTCGGCGTGACGAACACCGACGTGTGCGGCACGAGGTCGCGCGTGCACGGCTGCTCGTTGGGGATCGGGCGCACGTCGACGCGCACGACGTTGCCCTCGTCGGCCGTCTTCTCGACGACCATCCGCTCGCCGATCTGCGGGCACGTGCTGCTGCCCCAGAGGACGACGGCGATCGCCCCGGCATCCTCGATGTAGAACGCCTGCGTCTCGCCCTTCAGCTGGTCTTCGGCGATGCCGTGCGGTCCCCCGGCGTAGTTCTCCACGACGGACGCGCCCGCGGCGCACCCCGCCAGGCCCAGCACCAGTGCGATCGCCGCGGCCGCCACTGCGAACCGAGTCCGTCCTGACATCGAATGCCCCTTTCGACCGTCCTAGCGATCAACCTATCGACGCCGCGGTCGCACGGCTACCACGGAGTTCCGGCGAGTCAGCGTCCCGCCTGTAGTCGCAGACCGCCCAGCAGCAGGTCGAGTCCCGCGCGGAACTGGTCGCGATCGTCGTGGACGGCGAACTCGTCGACGATCTCGTGGATGAACGGGTACTCGGCGGGGTCGAGGACACGCCACTGGTCCGTCGCGCGGGCGAGGTACTCGTCGCGGCGAACCTCGCCCGACGCCACTTCGGCGGGAAGCTCCTGACCCATATCCGCCGCCGTGCCGATCACGAACCCGACGATCGCCGACGTCGCGTCGAAGTTCTGCCGCCGCGACAGACCGAGCCGCATCACCTGCTCGCCGAGCTTCTCGTACAGCTGCAGCGAGTGCACCTGCACCGTCGTGTCGCGCATCGCGTAGGCGCCGAGCCAGGGGCGGTCGACGATGGCGTCGAACATCGCGACGGCGATCGTACGCAGGTCGTCGATCGGATCACTCTCATCGCCACCGACGTCAGCCACCTGCTCGAGCACGCCCGCGAGCACCGCATCGGCGGCGAGGTCCAGCAGCTCGTCGCGCCCCGACACGTACCAGTAGATGCTCGCGGGCCCCCCGCCCAAGCGTCTCGCCAAGGCGCGGATCGTCAGCCCCCCGGCCCCTGACTCGTCGAGGATCGCCACCGCCGCCGCGAGCACCGCCTCGATCGAATGCGACGCACGCGTGCGCTCGCGCGGCGCGCGAGAGCGGCCGCCCGGGCCCGATCGATGGTCACTCACGACCCCCATCCCATCACACCTCCACGCACATCTTGCGCATTATCGAACACTGTTCTACAGTATCGAACGTTGTTCGAGAATCGAACACTGTTCGATAGATCGCTGACCGTCAGGAGCCGCCATGAGCACCGCCACCACATCCCCCGAGACCGCGCGGGTCTACCCCTCGATGACGGCCGCATGGATGCCTCTTGCCGCCCTCTGCCTCGCTTTCTTCGTCGAGATGGTCGACAACACCCTGCTGTCGATCGCCCTGCCGACCATCGGCCGCGACCTCGGCGGTGACACCACAGCCCTGCAGTGGATCACCGGCGCCTACTCGCTGACCTTCGGCGGATTGCTGCTCACGGCCGGCTCGATCGCCGACCGCTTCGGCCGGCGCCGCGTGCTGCAGATCGGGCTCGCGCTCTTCGGCATCCTGAGCCTCGGCGTCCTGCTCATCTCGAGCACGGGCGAGCTCATCGCCCTGCGCGCCGCGCTCGGCATCGCCGCCGCGGCCATGGCGCCGATCACCAATTCACTCGTCTTCCGCCTGTTCGACGACGACACGCTGCGCATGCGCGCGATCACCCTCATGATGGTCGTCGGCATGTCGGGATTCGTCGTCGGTCCGCTGCTCGGCGGCACGATGCTCGCGCACCTGCCGTGGCAGTGGCTGCTGCTGATCAACGCGCCGATCGCCCTGATCGCCTCCGTCGGCGTGCGCCGGGGCGTACCCGCAGACGCCCCCGACGGGCTCACGAACGACCGCCTCGATCTGCCCGGCGCGACCCTGAGCATCCTCTCCATCGGCCTCGCCTGCTACACGCTCACCAGCGGCGTGCAGTTCGGCTGGTTTGCTCCGCTGACGATCGCGGTGGCGATCGGCGCCGTGGCATCCCTCGCGCTCTTCATCGTGCACGAGCGCCGGACGACCGCGCCCATGCTCGATCTGACGCTGTTCCGTCTCGGCGCGGTGCGCGGCGCCGCGATCGCGCAGATCGGCACCTCGATCGCCATGACGGGCGTGCTGTTCGCGCTCGTGCTGCACTTCCAGTACGCGTGGGGCTGGAGCCCGATGCTCGCCGGGCTCGCGAACCTGCCCCTCATCGTCACGCTGATCCTGGCGACCCCCCTCACCGAAGCTCTGATCAGGCGGTACGGGCACCGCATCGCGTGCCTCATCGGCGCCGTGCTGCTCGCGGTCGGACTCGGCCTGATGGCCTGGGCTGTCGAGCAGAACTACCTCGCGATCGCCGTCGCGATGGTCGTCATGACAGTGGGCCTTCGCACCGTGATGACGATCTGCGCGGTCGCACTCATCGGCGCCATGCCCGACGAGCGCACCTCGATGGGCGCGGCCCTGAACGACACCGCGCAGGAGGTCGGCACGAGCATCGGCACGGCGTTCGTCGGCACGCTGATCGCCGTGCTCGTGACAACTGTGCTGCCGAACGGCGCGTGGAGCCGGACCCTCGTCTCGTCGTACTTCCACGGCGAGCAGATCGTCTTCGTCGTGCTGGCCGTCGCGGTCGGATTGATCTCGGGCATCGGCGCGCTCACGCTCAGCGATTCCCGCACGACCGACGAGCACGGCCCGGCCGAGACACTGGCCACTACCACCCCGGCCTGAGCCCGGCTCAGGCGGGCCGCCGGGCGGCGCGCACCCGCTGCCAGAACAGGCGCACGGCCCGCGCGCGCTCAATGACCCCGTGCGCGCCGACCGGCTCGGCCGAGGCGACCAGCCGCGCCGCTCCGCCGATACCGAGGGATGCCTCGAAGACCTCGCCCCCGACGCGTACCCGCGCGCGGGTGAGGTCGTCCCAGGCATCCCACCCCGGATCGTCGACGAGGTCGCGCGTGCACTCGACCGGCACGTCCGCGCCGTCGACGCGCACCGTGCCCGTGTAGGTGAGCGTGCCCCGGTCGAGCGACACAGCGCCGCCAGCCAGGTAGGCGGGCTCGGGCCATCCGCCGAGCTGGATCGAGCCGACGAGCACCGCGTCGTCGAGCGGCCCCTCCACCGGCACCTGCACCGTGAACTCGCACACCGCGTCATCTGCACCGTCCGCACCTTCGGCGACGAGGCGGTCGGTGATCCGCACCGAGACCGGCGGCACGCGCATCGCGGTGCAGGCGAGATCATGCGGCACGCCCTCGCCCGCACGCGCGTCCCGCCGAGCCAGATACGCGCGCGCATCGGCGTACCCGCGCGCCACGAGCGCGTCAGAGCTGATGCGCCCGAGGTAGAACTCGGGGTCGAGCGGCAGCGGGGTCGCCGGCGCGATCACGTGCAGGGTGAAGTCGTGCCCGAGCGCCGCAGCCAAGGCGAAGTCGGCGGCGAGCGCTCCCGCCGCGCTCATCTCGATCATGTGCACGTACTGCTCGAGCGGGCCGTCGCCCCAGTACGGAGTGTTGCCGATGCACCACACCAGCCAGATCTCGTCCGCGCCGCGACGCACCGCCTCGGCCACGCCGGCATCGCGCACCCACACCGCGTCGGTGTAGATCTTGCCGCCCCGCTCGAGCGGAGTCACCCACCCCGGCAGCGACATTCCCGCGGCGAGCAGCTCGGCATCCACCTGCTCCTCGGTCAGCGAGAGGCATTCCTTCGACGTGAACTCGACCACGGTGAAGGTGCCCGCCGGGCGGCCGCGCCGGCCGCTCGTGCGGATCGCCTCGGCGTCGATGCCGAGCGTCGGGAAGACCGTGTCGATGATCCCGTCAGCATCGCCGAGCGCCGGCAGCGACCACGGACCGGTCAGATAGTCGCGGAACGGCAGCGCCGAGCCGAAGGCGGATGCCTGCAGCCCCCGCCATCGGCGACACATCTCCACCCCGTCGACGTCCGAGAGGATCATCGCCGCCGTGAGGATGCCGCCCGAGGTCCCGTCCACGTGATCGAACGTGAGCCCGGCCTCGTCGAGCGCGCGCATGACCCCCGCCTGCCAGGCGACCCGCATGCCGCCCCCGGCGAGGACGAGCGAGCGGGTCATCGCCGGATCCGTGACCGATAGATCAGCAGCAGCATGGCGCTGAGGCCGTCGAACAGCGCGACCAGCAGCGCGACCGGCGCGAAGACGCCGCGCGCGACGCCGATCGCCATCGCGGTCGTCGCCCCGACCTTCTGCACGGCGCTCCAGGTCACGACGCTGCGATCGACACCCCCGCGGTACGCCGCGCTCCGCCCGGTCGCACGCGCGAGCAGCCCCCCGACGACCACCATGAAGAACCCGATGGTGCCGAACAGGTGCACGGGCGCCGGGCGCTGCTCGCCGCCGATCTTCCGCAGCACGAACGCGGGCGCCACGACCTGCGTCGCTCCGGTCGCGAACGTGATGGCCCCGATCGCCCGCGCGATGCGCCGCAGCGTGTCAGGGCGGGCGGGGCGGGCGTCGCCGACAGCGACAGGCGCGCTCACGAGAGCACCCCGAAGTATCCGCCGCGCGCCAGGATGTACCAGAGCGTCAGCACCCACGTGGCCGCCGCGGCGACGAAGCGCACGTTGTTGACGCCCATCCACCGCTGCACGACCCCCTGCAGTTCTTCGTCGGTGCGGATGGTGCCCGAGTAGAGCTTCACGTTCAGCGGGCGCTGCAGCAGCTGCGACACGACGCTGAGCACCAGCACGCCGACCAGGCACGCCCACGCGAGCCACACGGTGGGGCGCCCCCATTCGGCGATGACCAGCAGCACGGGCGACAGCAGCATGAGCGGCAGCAGGTAGGTGAAGGTGATCGTCGCACGGCGCACGGGGAACCCGAGCTGGCTCTCGAGCGTCGCGAGGCGCACGGTGGACCACATCGGGAACAGGAAGAACTTCATCGTCAGCATCATGCCGAGGTAGAAGCTCGCCCCGAACATCAGGTAGACCGCGGCGATCAGGGCGACGACGTTCACGACGCCACCTCCGCCGCAGCGGGCTCGGGCACCTGCGACCGGTCGGGCGCCGCCGGCCACTGCTCGCCACGCCCGAGCGTGACGACGCTCTCGAGGCCGTCGCCCGAGGCATCCGCCTGGGCATCCGCTGCCTCGGCCGTGGCCGCCGTCAGGAACCACGACTCGAAGTGGTCATCGAGCACGCCGGTGGCCTTCTCGATGAAGACCGTCGCGAGCGGCGAGCGCCCGATGTCGAGCCCCTTCAGCCGGCGCCCCACCGGCTGATCGCCCAGCAGCAGCCGCCCGCGCGCGGCCCGCCCGAGCGCGACGTCGGCCGCCCCTTGGAAGTAGATCGTCGACTTCATGAGCATGCCGCGGAACGTGCAGTAGTTGATGGCGCCGAGCTTCAGCGGCAGCCGGGCACGGGCGGGGCGGGCGATGTCGACCAGGCAGGCGAGCTCGCCGTCCGCGTCGTACAGCGCCGAGGCGCGTGTCGGCGTGACGACGAAGTCGAGGCTGCCCTGGTGCTTCGGCATGCCCCAGATGCCCTTGCCGCCCTTGACCGAGACCTCGGTCGACACCGGCAGGTCGACGACGTACTGGCCCATGCCGAACGTGCGCTGCAACAGCAGCGGCAGCAGCGGCGGGGCAGGGCGCCGCCCGTGCGTGACAGCGATCGCGATCGAGTACTCGATGTACGACCCGATGTCGGTCGCGCGATAGTCGACGACGGTGACGAGCAGGATGCCCCGCCCGCCCCCGATCGACAGCGGATGCAGCTCGGTGCCCGGCAACAGGGCACGCGCCTTCTTCAGCGAGATCGAGAACCCCGCCATGATGACCGCGGCATCGGAGGTGTCGACCGGCATGCGGTACGGGATGCCGTCGACGCGGGCGAACTGGCCGGCGAGGCGCTTCTGCCGGCGCGGCGCCGGCGACGGCAACAGGTTCAGCACGCCCCGTAGCGGCGCGAGTAGCAGATTCATCGTCCGAGCTCCTTCAGCATGAGCGGGTGGATGTCGCGCCAGGCGTCGCGACCGAAGAACATATCGAGGTGCCCGTATCCCTCGACGACAGAGAGCGAATGCCGGCCCGGCTGATACCTCTCGAGGTGCGCGAAGGTGCGCCGCTGGCTCTCCGCCAGGAAGCAGCGGTTGTCGGCACCGGCGAACAGCGCGAAGCGCGCCTGCGTGCGGGGCGCCGCGATGGCGGCCTCGGCGGGGATGGCCGACGCCGCGGCATCCGCCCGTTCCCCGCGTTCCCCGTGCACCGGCACGAGGTGCCCCGCGCGCACGCTCCTACCCATCTCGGCGAAGAAGCTCATCGGCACGGCGGCGAACTCGCCGGTGATCCAGTCGTGCGTCGCCTCGTCGAGGTGATGGTGCGACCAGAGCGCCGGCCGGCCGCTGCCGTAGGTGAAGCTCACCATGCGGCACACGAGGTTGTCGCACTCGGGGTGGGTCAGGGCGACCGTGCGTCTCGTGATCCGCGAGAAGTACCCGTCGGAGCGGTAGGCCCACGCGGGCGAAAGGTAGTCGGTGACCCGCGAGATCCACGGGGCCATCGCGAGGATCTTGAACCGCGAATACGCGGGGATCACCGGATGCAGCGACACCGCGTTGCTCACGATCACGTCGACATCGGGCAGCAGACCCGCCGCCGCAGCGAGGGCGAACGACGTCGACCCCTGGCAGTGCACGATCGCCCGCAGGCTCGCCGCCCCCGTCGCCTCGCGCACGAAGCGCACGGCGGCGGGGTGGTCGAAGCGCGCGGCATCCGTCACCGTCCACGGCACGCGTTCGAGGTCGATGGATGCCCGCCAGTTGAGCATCCAGACATCCCAGCCCTCGTCGAGCAGCGCGTCGACGATCGTGTGCGGGACGGGTGGGCGGAACAGCTCGGCGCGCACCCCGGCGCCGTGCACGAGCAGCACCGGGCCGCGGTGCGGCTCGTGCGGTCCGCGCACGTGCACGAGCGTGAGGCGCGTGCCGTCGTCGGCGCGCAGCGGCACGACCTCGGTGCGGTGATCGGCGCGCGAGACCCCGGGCGGCCTCGCTTCGGCGCGCGTGGCGCGTGGATCGAGCGTGGTGGCGTGTGCGCTCATGATCGCGGGAATCCCTTCTGTGCGATGACGATGGGCTCTTCGAGCAGGCGGATGCCCGGCAGCCCGCCGAACAGCGTCGGGCGCAGGCCGTCAGGCGTCTGCTCGAGGTCCCAGCTGCGCCGGGGCTCGTCGATGACGAGCGGGTACACCGTCAGGTCGCCGGCCTCGTCGATCGTCATGCGCAGGAATCCCTTGCAGGTGTCGAGCGACTGGGCCGACATGCGCCACGACGCGACCGTGCCGGTGCGCTGCGTCACGAGGAACAGGCCGAACGCGAACGTGCCGACGAAAGCGCCCAGCCACCACCCGACGACGACGCTCAGTGCGAGGGTCGGCACGGCAGGCATCCGCGGAATGATCACGATGAGCACCCACAGCACGACGCACGCCGCCGCGATGAGGACGGCCGCGCCGAACGAGGCGACCAGCCCCGGCGCACGCCACAGTCGCGCCACCACGGCGTGCGTCAGCACGACGGCGAGGATGGCGACAAGCAGGATGCCGAGGACGCGCGCCGCCTCGCCGGGCGGCGTGCGCAGGATCGACACGATGCCCTGTCCGGGGCTCACGAGGTCGAGGATCCACGCGAGGGTCGAGATCAGCACCAGCTGCAGCCAGCCCATACCGATCAGGAACTGCCCGTTGCGCCAGCCGAGCCAGGTCTTACGCAGCGGGTTCGCGACCCGGCGGAACAGGCGACGCGAGAGATCCTGGTCGGGGTACGTCGGCCCGCGGCGGCGCATCGGCATGCCGGGGACATCCTTCGTCCACATTCGCGACTGCGCAGGCGGAAGGTCGAGCGAGTCCGGCAGGTCGTGGGTCTGCGCGAGATAGGCGCCGCCCAGCCCGCACGTGATCGCCTGCACCGATCGCGGGTCGTGGGCGCCCGCCTCGCCCACCTGCTGCGCGTAGCGCGAGTAGTGGTGCAGGTCGCCGCTCAGCCACAGGCGCACTTCGGCTCCGGTGGGCTCGGTCGATCCGTCGCTCGCACCCGCGACCGGCCGCGTGCGGATGACGGTGCGCTCGAAGAAGTGCAGCTGGTTGAAGCCGTCGGGGCTCTCGGTGGCGGTGTGCACCCAGGCCGGCGACGCGGCGCACACGATCACGCCGTCACCGGGCGCGAGATGCGCGCTGAGCTCGGCATGGAAGTAATCGAGCTGAGGACCGTCGATGTATTCGCTCAGCTGGCTGTCGAGCCCCACGATCCACCACCCCGGGGCGAGCCGCGCGGCGAAGTAGCTGCGGGTCTGCACCGTCTGCCAGCCGCCGATGCGCGCGCCGCGCGCGAACACCCGCAGGAACGAGGTGAGGCCGTCGTACCAGTCGTGGTTGCCCGGCACGGCGAGCAGCGTCGGGGCATCCGCCTGGGTCTGCGTCGGGAGGGCCGCCGGGCGTGCGAACGCGGCGCGGTACGGCCCGATCGTGCGGTTCTCGTACGCTCGCGCCGATGCCGCGGGGTACACCTCGTCGCCGCCCAGCACGAGAACGTCGCCGCGCGGCAGCACGAGGTCGGGCCCGTCCGCACGCTCGATCTGCAGCTCGCGCTGCGCGAGCGCGGTCGCGACAGTGAAGGTGGGCGCGAAGCCGTCGCCGGTGTCGGCGGTGTAGTCGAGCCAGACTCCGGGCCCTGTCCGCGGCAGCTGCACGGCGCCGCCGGGCAGCACGGCCTGCACCTCGCGCTTGTCGCCGTAGTCGGCGAAGACCTTCGCCATGGCGGCCTTCGCCGCCGTGCGGGCGAGTTCGGGCGGGTCGAGCCACCGCACCGAGCGCGTGGGCACGAACCCCAGCTCGCGCTCGTGCGTGCCGAGCTCGCGGAGCTTCATGGCGCGCTCGCCTCGACTGAGCTCGTCGCTGGTTCGCGTGCGAGGTAGACCTGCCAGAGCTCGCCGAGGAACAGTCCCCCGAACGCCGAGATGGCGGCGGCTTTCTGCGTCGCCGTGTGCGGACCGTCGGAGCGGAACGTGGTCAGCTGGCGCGCGAAGTCGAGCGGCGCGATGATCATCTTTCCCGCCGCGATCACCGCGGCGGTGGGCGCACCCGAGATCGCATCCGTGTGCGCGAAGGGATCATCGGTCGGGTCGTTCGGGGGCGGAACATGGCCGACCAGCAACTGCACGTAGAGCGTCGTCGTGTCGCTCCACAGATCGAAGCCCGGGTCGTCGCCGATGTCCTTGTATCCGACGAGCGTGATCGGCGTGCCGCCCGGGTCGGTCAGCCAGAGCCGGTACAGCATGCGCCGGCGGCGCGCATCGGCGGCCCGGACGAACAGGTTGAACCACCCGCGCTCGACCTCCGCCCGACCGCCGAGCAGGTCGCTCTCGACCCACCCGGTCGCGCGGGCCTCGTGCCGGGCGTCGGCTCGGAACGCGTCGATGTCGGGCGCGGTGATGGTCAGCTGGAACACGAGGTCGTCGCGGTGCATCCGGCCGAGGGCCGCACCCGCCGCGGGGTCGGTCTGGCCGAGGGCCACGGTGCCGCGCATCGTCTCGGTGAACGAGACCGACGCTCCCGCGGACGGTGGCGGTGCCGGCGTGGGTGTGGGTGTGGGTGTGGATGCCATGGCATCCCTCCTCTCTGTCTGCGCACGTGTGCTCCCCCCGCGCGGTGTGCTCCAGCGCTGCTCGAGCATGTGCGTGCTCGCCCGGTCGGAGAACGCGGCGATCGTGAGCGACGGGTTGGCCCCGACGGGCCCCGGCAGGGCAGCGCCGTCGAGCACGTGCAGCCCCGGGTGACCGAACACTTCACCCCAGGTGTCGACGACGCCGTCGCCCGGGTGCCTACCGGCGGGCGCACCGCCCAGCGGATGCACCGTGACGACCCGCCCCACCCACCACAGCGGATTGTCACGGAAGTCGGCGCCCAGTTCGCGGGCGAGGTCTTCCATCACCCCGCGCACGCGTGCGAAGTACTCGCGCGAGGTGGCCTTCGTCCAGTCGACCGCCAGGCGCCCTCGTCGCAGCGAGAGCCGCCCGTCCGGGGTGTCTCTGCCCATCCCGAGCAGCGGCAGCGTGCTGCCGGAGAGGTGAGCGTCGCCCAGCAGCGATGCGAGATCGCCCGAGATGTTCGACCGCCCCTCGGCGAACAGGCGATTGCGCAGCGCGCGCCAGCCGAAACCGGCGGCGCGGCGGCCCATCGCACGCAGCTGCGCCATCTCGACGAGCCACGTGAGAAACGCCGGAAAGCCCGCGTCCTCGACGTAGAAGCCGCGCCCCGTGCCGCCGTCGAGGGCATCGGGCACGCGGATCGCCGAGGTGATGACGGGCCCGCGCTGGCCGTCGATGCGCAACGGTGCGCCATCGCCCGTCGTGCAGTTCATCAGCATCGTGAGCAAGTCGCCGTTGCCCGAGAAGCGCGTGCCGAGGGCCGGGCCGAGTCCGCGCAGCGACGTACGGTTCGAGAGCAGCAGGTGCGACGTGCCGAACGTCCCTGCGCCGAGAATGACCCGCCGGGCGCGCACGTGCCGGACCGGCAGCGCCCGCGTGCGGCCGACCCCGGTGGCATCCGGATCGTGCACGACATACCTCACGTCGTAGCCGCCGTCGCGTCCGTCGAGCGGTCGGATGCCCCGCACCTCGTGCAGCGTGCGGATGTCGGCGCCCTCGTGCGCGGCGGCCGAGAGGTAGGTGTGGTCGAGCGAGTTCTTCGCGCCGCTGTTGCACCCCATGTCGCATTCGCCGCAGAGCGTGCAGGTCACGCGCCGCGCGCCGTGGACGTTGCCGTACGGCGCCTCGTCGAGCGGCATGTTCGGCGCGGCGGCATCGCCGGCCCGCGCGAACGTGACCGCGAGCGGCGGGCGCACCGCCGGCATGCCGAGGCGCACCGAGGCCCGGTGAAAGGCCTGCGTCTTGGGGGTGTCGTCGTAGGGATAGGTGGCGACCTGCATCATCTTCTCGACCGCGTCGTAGTGCGGGTCGAGGTCGTCGCGCGAGAACGGCCAGTTCTCGTACCCGCCGCCGGGCAGGGGCGAGTCGCGCACGAACCAGTTCTCGTCTTTGCGCAGCAGCACGTTGGCGTAGATCAGCGACCCACCGCCGAGCCCCGACGAGACGATCCCTTCGAGCCCGCGGAAGGTCCACGCGTCGAAGAGGCCGTAGAGCCGCTCGCTCGGGTCCCAGAAGTTGCGGGTCATCTCGCTCGGCGAGCGGGCGAAGTCGCCGGGGCCGTAGCTGCGCCCGCGCTCCATGACGATGACGCTCTTGCCGGCCTGCGCCAGGCGGAAGGCCGCGACCGATGCCCCGAACCCCGATCCCACCACGAGCGCGTCGACGCTCTCTGCCACTGAGGAACCCGAGGCATTCGACATATCCACTCCCCCACCGATTTGCACGGGCGACGCGCGCGCACGTCGTCACTCACCGATGAAGAGGAGCGAGTCAGCCTCGTGATACAGCGGGCACGCGGCGCCGGGCACCGCCTATCGTGGAATGGCCCGACACCAGGAGGTTCGATGAAGATCCGCGGCGCAGTACTCGAAGAGGTCGGACGGGCGCGCCCGTTCGCGCAGAGCCGTCCGCTCACGATCAGCGAGCTCGAGCTCGATCCACCGGGCGCGACAGAGCTGCTCGTGCGCATCGAGGCCGCCGGTCTCTGCCACTCTGATCTGTCCGTCGTCGACGGCAACCGCGTGCGACCGACCCCGATGCTGCTCGGCCACGAGGCGGCCGGCATCGTCGAAGAGGCGGGGCAGGATGCCGCGGCCGCCGGCTTCACCGTCGGCGACCGCGTCGTGCTCGCGTTCCTGCCGCGCTGCGGCGCGTGCGCGAACTGCGCCACCGACGGGCGCCTGCCGTGCATCCCGGGTACGGCGGCGAACAACGACGGCGTGCTGCTCGGCGGAGGCATCCGTCTGCATCGGGGCGGCGCCGACGTGCGCCATCACCTCGGCGTCTCGGCCTTCGCGACGCACGCCGTCGTCGATCATCGGTCGGCCGTCGTCGTCGATGCCGACGTGCCCCCGGATGTCGCGGCCGTGCTCGGCTGCGCCGTGCTCACCGGCGGCGGCGCCGTCATGAACGCGGGCGCCTCGGCGCCGGGCGACGACACGATCATCGTCGGACTCGGCGGGGTCGGCATGGCGGCGCTGCTGACCGCCGTCTCGCTCGGGCACGGCCGCGTGATCGGGGTCGACGCCGTGCCCGCGAAGCTCGACCGCGCCCGCGAGCTCGGCGCCGACGCCGTCTACACGCCGGATGAGGCGGTGGATGCCGGCATCCGCGCCCCTCTCGTCGTCGAGGCGGCCGGGCATCCGCGTGCGTTCGAGTCCGCCGTCGCCCTCACCGCGCCCGGCGGCCGGACCGTCACTGTCGGCCTGCCCGCGCCGACCGCGCGCAGCGAGATCTCGCCGCTGCTCATCACGGCCGAGGCCCGCACGATCATCGGCTCGTACCTCGGATCGGCCGTGCCGTCGTGCGACATCCCGCGCTACGCGCAGCTGTGGCGCGACGGCCGCCTGCCGGTCGAAGAGCTCATCAGCGACACGGTCGAGCTCGACGACATCAATGCCGCGATGGACACGCTCGCCGAAGGGCGCGCCATCCGCCAGATCATCAGGTTCTGAGCGGGGTCCCGCCGTACGATTGCTCCGGAGTCCGCAGAACGAAGACGGGCGCCGGAACAGAGAGCCCGCCGTGCCCACCACGCCTTCCCCGCGCCACACGCGCGCCGTCACTCGACTCGCCCTCGCGGGCCTCGTCTTCGCGCTCTCGGCGAGCGCGCTCACCGCCTGCGCGGCAGAGCCCGCGACTGCCGGCGCGCAGACGCCCACCGCATCGGCGACGCCGACTCCCACCCCGACGCCGCTGACGCCCGCTCAGCAGCTGCTGGCCGACAACGCCGGCGTCACGGGCGCGTGCGCGGTGTCGTTCGTGCTCGACGGCGCACCGCTCGATCCTCAGCTGCAGGTGCAGGACAAGCTCTACGACCGGCTCCCGATTCCGCGCGCCGACGGACGGGCGTTCGCGGGATGGTATGCCGACCCGGCGTCGGCGGCCGCGGCATCCGCCGACCCCGCCACCGGCGCGGCGAACCCGGCCGTCCGCGTCAACGGCTCGCGCCTCGTCGCGTGCACCGACCGGCAGGTCACGCTGTACGGCGCGTGGACCACGCCCGACGCGGTCGCGGCCGCAAAGACGCGCGTGCCGATCATGATGTACCACCAGTTCACCGACAAGCCGGGCGGCGAGAGCGGCTGGCTGCGCGGCAACTACTCCTACATCGAGGACTACCGCGCGTCGATGCAGTACATCAAGGACCAGGCCTTCTACCTGCCCACGTGGGACGAGCTCAGCGCCTTCATCGACGGCGCCCTGTACCTGCCCGACCACTCGGTCATCGTCACCGATGACGACGCCGACCCGACGTGGCTCACCATGGCATCCCCCATCAATGAGCAGCTGCAGGTCATGGCGACCTCGTTCGACATCACGGTCGACGGCGCCGCCCCGCAGAACCGGTTCATCCTGCCCCGCTCGCACACGAACGACATGCACAAAGCCGGAGCGAACGGCAAGGGGCAGATGGTGAACCTCACCGCTCCGGAGATCGCCGCCGACATGAATGCCTCGGTCACCGCCCTCGAGTCGGTCGGCGTCGGCGCCGCCGACGCGCACGAGATCATGGCCTACCCGTTCGGACACTACGACGACCGCTCGAAAGAGGGCCTGCGCGAGGCCGGCTTCGACCTGGCGCGCACGATCGAGCAGGGCTATGTGAAGGTCGGCAGCGACAAGCTCGCACTGCCCTGCGTGCGCATCAACTTCGGCATGGGCGTGGCCGACGTGAAGAAGCTCATCGGGTGAACATCCGGTAACGCACGGTTACCACATAACGAACTGACAGACTACCCAGGTTCTACACAGGGGCCCGGTCGCTACGCTGACACCATCCTGTCCCACCGTCGATTCGCGAGCCCCCACATGGACTTGACCGTCATCGTCCCGACCTTCAACGAAGGTCCGAACGTTGCCGAGCTGGTGCGCCGCGTCGGCGCGTCGCTGCGCGGTACCGAGTTCGAGCTCGTCTTCGTGGACGACTCGACCGATGAGACGCCCGACATCATCCGGGCCGTGGCGACCACCGTCGACTTCCCGGTGCGGGTCATCCATCGCGACGTCCCCGACGCCGGGCTCGGCGGCGCCGTGCTCGAGGGCTTCCACGCGGCGCAGGCGCGCTGGTGCCTCGTGATGGACGGCGATCTGCAGCACCCGCCCGAGGACATCCCCCGCATGCTCGACCGCGCCGCGGTGGGCGACGTCGACGTCGTGGTGGCCTCGCGCTATGTCGCCGGCGGCACGGCCGGTGGTCTCGCCGGTGTCACGCGCACCGCCGTCTCGCGTGCGTCGACCGCCCTCACGAAGTCGATGTTCCCGCGGAAGCTCCACGGCACGACCGACCCGATGACCGGCTTCTTCCTCGTCGACCGCGAGGCCGTCGAACTCGACCAGCTGCGCCCGCGCGGGTTCAAGATCCTGCTCGAGATCCTCGCGCGCCGCCAGCTGCGCATCGGCGAGGTGCCGTTCGCGTTCGCCTCGCGGCACGCGGGCGAGTCGAAGGCATCCTTCACCCAGGGCATCCGCTTCCTCACCCAGCTCGCCATGCTGCGCTTCGGCCGCATGTCGGCGTTCGCCCTCGTCGGCGGCGTCGGCGCGATCGCGAACCTGGTCATCATGTGGGGGCTCATCCGCCTCGGCATGGACTACCTGCCCGCGGCGATCATCGCGAGCGAAGTCACGATCATCGGCAACTTCCTGCTGCTCGAGTACCTCGTCTTCGCCGACATGCGCGCCGAGTCGGGGCTCATGCGCACGCGCTTCATCAAGTCGTTCGCGTTCAACAACCTCGAGGCGCTCGTGCGCATCCCGGTGCTGGCGCTGCTGGTGCAGGATGCCCACATCCCGAGCGTCCTCGCCGCCGGCATCACCCTGGCTGCGGCGTTCGTCGTGCGGTTCGTCTACCACGCCCTCTGGGTGTACGCCCCGAAGCGCACGGCACAGGCCGTCGCGCCGGCCCGCGCCGCGCGGGCGGAGCGTAGCCTGGAGTCATGACTTCCCCCGCTTCCTCCAGCGACACCCAGATCATCACGATGTTCGGCGCCGAATGGTGCCGCGATTGCCGCCGCACCAAGGCGCAGCTCGACGGACTGGGTGTCGAGTACACCTACGTCGACCTCGACGCCGACCCGGCCGCCGCCGAGGTCGCCCGCGAGATCTCGGGGCGCACGAACATCCCCGTGGTCGTCTACCCCGATGCGTCGCACCACGTCGAGCCGAGCAACGCCGACGTCGAGGCGAAGCTGCGCGAGCTCGCGCTGATCTGACGCGGGGGCATCCTCTCCCGCGGGGATCGCCGTGGCCGCGGTGCACCGGAATCGAGTTGCACTCCTTCTGAGACGCAGTCCCGCAGTCGTAGACTGAGCGCGCCGCGTCTGCATCGAAGGAGACTTGCCGTGACCACGATCACCCCGGGCCCGACTCCCGCCGCCGATCTCGCCGACGAGGTGCGCGAGCCGCTCGATGCCGCGATCGCCGATCTGCAGACGGGCGCCCGCGCGTGGAGCCTGCTCACCCTCGGGCAGCGTCGCACCCTGATGACGCGGCTGCGCGCCGCGACGGCGGCCGTCGCCGAGGAGTGGGCCGACGTCGCCGCCACCTCGAAGGGGCTCGCGCCCGGGCATCCGCTGCGCGGTGAGGAATGGCTCTCCGGCCCGTACGCCGCGCTCGTCGCGCTCGATGCCTACGCCGACACGCTCGCCGCCCTGGCCGCCGGACGCTCCCCCATCGCCGACCTGAAGACCGGCACTGCACCGGGTGGTCGCACGGCGCTGCACACCTCGCCGCTGACGGCGACCGACAGTCTGCTGCTGTCGGGCTATCGCACCGAGGTCTGGCTGGAGCCGGGTGTCAGTCTCGAGCAAGCGCGCCGCGAGGCGGGGCTCGCACAGCTGCGCCCGACCGAGTCGGGCGGCGTCGGGCTCGTCCTCGGCGCCGGGAACATCACCTCGATCCCGTTCCTCGACGTGCTGTACGAGCTGCTCGCCGCGGGTCGCGTGTCGATCCTCAAGGTGAATCCGACGCAGGATGCCCTGGTGCCGGTCTTCGCGCGCGCGCTCGCCCCGCTCATCGAACCCGGGTTCCTGCGCATCGTGCGCGGCGGCGGTGACGTGGGCGCCTACCTCACGCGGCATCCCTCGATCTCCCACGTGCACATCACCGGGTCGGAATCGACGTTCCGCGCGATCGTCCCGACCCTCGAGGTGCCGATCTCGGCCGAGCTCGGCGGGGTGTCGCCGATCATCATCGTGCCCGGCGAGTGGACGAAAGCCGACCTGCGCTTCCAGGCCGAGCACGTCGTGACGATGCGTCTGCACAACAGCGGACACAACTGCATCGCGGGGCAGGTGGTGATCCTGTCGCAGGACTGGCCGCAGCGCGAGGCGTTCCTCGCCGAGCTGAAGGATGCCTACGACCGCGCCCCGCAGCGCCCGGTCTGGTACCCGAACAGCGACCGCAAGCTGGATGCCGCGCGCGAGGCCTATCCCGACGCGCTCTGGTTCGGCGGTGGCGGCGGCGGCACGCGCGCGCTGATCGAGACGCCGGTCACCGAGGCATCCCCCCTCGAGAGCACCGAGTATTTCGCACCCGTTCTCGGCGTCGTCGCGCTGCCGGGCAACGGCCAGGAATTCCTCGATGCGGCGGTCGCGCACGCCAACGACCGGCTCACGGGAACGCTCGGCGCCAACGTGCTCATCGACCCCGCCACGCAGGGCGCGCTGGGCACCGGCTTCGGCGAGGCGATGGCCGAGCTGCACTACGGCACCATCGCGATCAACGCCTGGACGGCCTTCGGGTTCCTCACCCCGACGGCGACCTGGGGCGCGTATCCGGGCGGCACGATCGACGATGCCCCGAGCGGCATGGGCATCGTGCACAACGCGTTCCTGCTCGATCACGTCGAGCGCACGGTCGTGCACGGGCCGTTCCGGCCGTTCCCCCGCTCGGCGTCGTCGGCGCTGCGCGGGTACGGCCTGTCGGTGCTGCCGAAGCCGCCCTGGTTCGTGACGTCGCGCACGGGAGCCGCCGTCTGCGAGGGGTTCACGCGGTTCCGCATCGACGGGAATTGGGCGGCGATGAGCGTGACGCTCGTCAAGGCGTTCGGCGCGTGAGCGGGTCTCGTCGCGCGGGTCGCGGGATTCGCGGGCTTCGGCGGGGCGGCGCGGGGGCGGTGCTCGAGGCGGACTACATCGTCGTCGGGGCGGGCTCGGCGGGTGCGGCGGTCGCGGCGCGACTGAGCGAAGACCCGTCGGTCTCGGTGCTGCTGCTCGAGGCGGGGCCGGTCGACAAGGCGCTCGAGCTGCATGTGCCGGCGGCGTTCTCGAAGCTCTTCCGCGGCGCGTCCGACTGGAACTACGACACCGTGCCGCAGCCCGCGCTCGAGGGGCGCACGGTGTACTGGCCGCGCGGCAAGACCCTGGGTGGATCGTCATCGCTCAACGCGATGATGTGGGTGCGCGGCTTCGCGGGCGACTATGACGGGTGGTCATCGGTCGCCGGGCCCTCTTGGTCGTGGGCGGCGCTCGCGCCGTACTTCCTGCGGGTCGAGAAGACCGAAGGCGCCGCCGACCCGTCGCTCGGCACCGCAGGGCCGCAGGCGGTCGAGCGCCAGCGCGACCCCCGACCGCACACCGCGGCGTTCCTCGAGGCGGCGCGCCAGCTCGGGCACCCCGTCACCACGGCGAATCTGCCCACGGGTCAGGGCTTCTCGCAGACGATGGTGACGCAGCACCGCGGCGGCCGTGCGTCGACGGCGGATGCCTATCTGCGCCCCGCGCGCGGGCGGAAGAACCTGCGGGTGGTCACCGGAGCGCTCGTCCGGCGGGTGACGTTCGACGCGGGGTCGGGCGGGTCGGGGTCGGGCTTCTCGGACGGTGCTGACGTTTCGACTCGCTTCGCTCGCGGGGCGACCGGGGGTGGGTCGCCGCGCGCGACCGGGGTCTACGTCGAGATCGACGGCGTCACCCGGCACGCGCGCGCTCGGCGCGAGGTGATCCTCAGCGGAGGCGCGATCAATACGCCGCAGCTGCTGATGCTGAGCGGCATCGGGCCTGCCGAGCATCTGGCGGAGCACGGCATCCCTGTCCTCGTCGACGCCCCGGAAGTCGGTGAGAACCTGCAGGACCACCTCGTCGCGGGGCTCGCGCCGACCGCGCGCGGCGGCACGCTGTACGGCGCCGAGAAGCCGGCGCAGCTCGCGCGCTACCTCGCGCAGCGGCGCGGCATGCTGAGCTCGAACGTCGCCGAGGCCTACGGATTCGTGCGCACCGGCGTCGCCGACGAGACCGGAGCGCCGGCTGACCTGCCCGACATCGAGATCATCTTCGCGGCCGCGCCGTACGTCGGCGAGGGTCTCGTGCCGCTGCCCGCCGAGGGGCTCACGGTGGGCGCGATCCTGCTGCAGCCGCGCAGTCGCGGGACGATCCGACTCGCCTCGGCCGACCCTGCGGCCGCCGCGATCATCGACCCCCGCTACCTCAGCGACCCCGACGGCATCGACGCGCGCACGCTGCGCGCGGGGCTCGCCGAGTGCGAGCGCCTGATCGGGGCCGACGCGCTGCGCGCGGTCACGACGGGCGGCTGGGTGCAGCCCGAGGGCGGTGAGGCCATGTCACCCGAAGAGCGCGCCGAGATGTCGATGCGCCGCTACTCGCACACGCTCTACCACCCGGTCGGCACCGCGCGGATGGGGCAGGACGAGGCATCCGTCGTCGATCCCGAGCTGCGCGTGCGCGGCGTCCGGGGGTTGCGGGTCGCGGATGCCTCGGTCATGCCGACCGTCATCCGCGGCCATACGAACGCCCCGGCGATCGTCATCGGCGAGCGCGCCGCCGACCTGATCCGCGGCAGCTGACGCGTCGCCCGGGCAGGCTCAGCGCGCGGTGCGGCGCTGGCCGCCGTTCGGGCGCACGACCGAGCCGACCGTGAGCTTGCCGCCGGCGCTGCCGCCGTGCGAGGCGCGGCGACCCGAGGTACGCGGGTTTCCGGATGCCTGCGGAGCGCCCTGCTCGCGCGCGGGACGCTGCTCGCGCTGCGTGCGCGACGCGTCGCCCGCGGGGCGAGCGCTGCGGTCGGGGCGACCCTGGCGTTCGGCGACGGGACGGCCCGACCGGTCGGTGCGCGGC
>JASCPF010000045.1 GCA_029959325.1 Microbacteriaceae bacterium PS02068 | reverse complement strand
CCGCCTACGGGCGTCTGAGCGCACAACGAGAGAGGGACCGGCCCAGTGGGTCGGTCCCTCTCTCGTGCGCTCAGGCTGTCGCTCAGCGGCCTAGCTCGGTGCGCTGCACTTTCGACGATCGCGACCGGTTCGGCCGCGCCTTGGCGCTCTGTAGCTGCTGCGCCTTGACCGCCTCGGTGGCCGGCTTGCCCTGGCTGACGTCGGCGGCCATCTTCGCGCTGACCGCCTCCTTGCCGACGCCTCGCTGTTCGAGCTTGTCGGCGTCGCGCTCGCGCCGCTCGGACGAGTCATACAGCGGCTCGGCCTTCTCGCGAGTGGCCTCGGCTCGGTTCTGCTCGCGCTCGGCCTGCACCTGTGCCTGCTCGCGCTCTGCCTCGTCCGGTGTGGCGCCGCCGCGATCGCGCGCCGCCTCGGCCGCCCGGTCGGCTTCGTCGGCCTGGCGTGAGAGCGCGACCGCCTCGGCCTGCTCGGTAGCGCTGCGCTGACGCTCGGTGTCGGACTGCCGGCGCAGCTGCTCAGCCTCGACGGCCGCCTGCACGGCCGCGGGGTCGGCGCCGGTGTTGTTCACGTCGACGCCGTAGCGGGTGCGGAGCTCGTCGCGGATGCGACCCTCCGCGCGCTGCGCCTCGGGGTCTTCCGAGCCCCACGCGCGCGCCGTGGTGAGTGCGCCGCCGATCTGCTGCGGCGTCGCCTTGTCCCACCAGTCGGAGCGGTACACGCCGCCCAGCTCGACGCGAGCTGCGCGCTTCTCTGCCTCGAACCGTGACGACAGCTCGCGGGCTGCCTGCTCGCTCTGCGCCTGTGCGCGTCGCGCCGCCTCCTCGCGGGCGCGGGCGAGTCCTTCGCCTATGCGGCCCGCCGCGGTGACGGCGATGCGGAGCTGCCCTTCGAATGCTTCCTCGATGCCGTCGCTCTCATCGGCCATGATCTGACTCCCTTCTCATCGCTCCGGGCCGCGATCTGCGCCCGGCTTCGTCGTGGTGCGCGGCCGCGCGGGGTCCACCTGTGGCGGAACCGGCGAGCCGGTGGTCTTGTTGCGCTGCTCCTCGGCGCGCTGCATCTTGTCGAGGGCTTCCTGCACGGATGCGTCGACGATCGCGGAGCGGTCGACCCTCGGTGCGGTCGCCGTGGCCGTCGTCGTCGACGCGGCCGCGGTGGCCGGCATCGCTTCGAGCTGACGACGAACGTTCATCACGCGCTCCCGCACGGCTGCCTCGACGTTCGCTGCCTGCCGGGCCTCCCCGGCGGCCTTGGCGGCGTCGTAGACGGCCTGGGAGAGGTTCATGAGCTGGCGCAGCATGGCGAGCTGTGCGGCGGTCCCCTGACCGCCTCGGGCGACGCTGGCGAGGAGCATCGTCGCGCCCGACATTGCCACCCGGCCGGCGCGCTGGGGCTTCACCGGGCGGCGGTAGGTCTGCGCCGACTTGGCGAGTGCGTCGGATGCCTCGGCCAGGTCGCCGGGTGTCTCCTCGACGGCGTTCGACCAGGCGGCAAAAGCGGCCGCGGTCTGACGTGCGACCGTCGACCAGGCGTCGCGGTCGTCGAGCGGGATCGCCCGAAGCTGTTCGCGGAGCTGCCCGATTTCCTCGGTGTGACGCTGCCACAGCTCGGGGTCTGGTTCGCGCATTTCGCGACCAGGCGCAACGGGCCGCCGGCCCCGTCCCGCTGCCTGCCACTCGGCGGCCGCGTCGCTCGCCCCGGTAGGTGTGTCGGGCCATCCCTCGCGGAGCCTCGGCAGGGTCAGGTCGCGGCCCATCTGGCCGCCGCCGTACCAAATCGGACGCTCGCCGTTCGTGGGGCGAGCCGCGACCGAGTAGCCGGTGATGACGTCCGTCGTGCCCTCCGCGAACCGGGGGCGCACGAGGACGCCGGAGCGGCGCAGCCTGCGCACGAACTCGGCTTCGTTCTCGCTCGCGCCGGCCGCCCCTCGGACGCTGCGCGCGAGGTCATTCCGGGGTGCGTTCAGTCGAACCTCAGCGGTGATGCGTGCCTGACGTTCCTTCGGGTCGAGGCGGTGCCATTCGGCCTGCTCTCCCCCGACGCGCGCGGCGTGGGCTTCGTACTTCCGCTGCGCCATGAGCGCCGAACGCTCCTCGACGCGGGACTGCTCCGCGGGGCTGTAGCCGCGCGTCGCACGCTCCCCCTTCGTCGACTCCAACTGCTCCAAGCCGTACTTGACTTCGAGGGCGCGCGCGGCGTTCTGCGCACGCTGGTAGTCCAGGTGCGTCGACGCCTTCGTGCCGTCCTCGCGAACCAGGTTCACGGCGATGTGCACGTGGTCGTTGCCAGACTGCGAGAGGCCGTGACGGATCGCGACCCAACGGCACGGGGCCTTGGTCCCGTCGTTGTCGTCAAACCCCATCGCGGAGACAAAGTCTTGCGCGATCGCCGCCCACTCCTGGTCGGTGCGAATGCCTTCCTCGGCGCGCAGCGACAGTGACGCGTGCCACACGTGCCCACCCTTGACCTCGACGCCCATAGCGGTGCGCGGCCGGTCCAGGTGACGCGCGATCGCCTTCGCGTTGTCGCCGCTCAGCTCGGCGTCGTCGTACCACGCCATGAGCGCGTGATCGCCCGCGACCAGGTGCGGCTCCGTGTGCTCGTTGTGGCGCCCGCCACCGACGAGATACGAAACCAGGCCGGGCATCCGATCGCCGCGCGTGACGTTCGGCATCATGACAGGCTCAGCTCATCCACGGCCGCGTCGATGCGCTCCGCGACACGTCGCACCGCGGCGAGAGTCGCGTCTGTCTCTGCCTGCCGCTGACCGGTCGCGTTGGTCGCCTTCGCAATCTGGTTGACGTTGTTCGACACGGCGGCCAAAAGCCGGTGCAGCTCGAACAGCTTCCCGATCGCGTTGCGCCGCTCGGTGACCGTCTCCCCCGTCTCGGATGCGAGGGTCGTCTCGACCAGCAGCCGCGGGATGGTCACCCGCTGAGCGAGTGCGAGGCGCAGCAGCCGCCCCTCCTCCTCGGGCGTCACCTTGACCTCGTGCTTGTGCTTCCGACCGCCGGGGGCGTTCGCGCGCCGACGCCGCTCGGTCTGGGGCTCGGTTGCCGTCTCATCTGACATGCGATCCCCTTCCTTCGGCCCAGCGCAGCGACCCCGCCTCGTGCGGGGACCACACGTCTAGTGTGCCGCACCCGTCGACGGCTGTCGAGGGGTCAAGCCCACTTAGCCCTGCTAAGTGTTTAGCTTGCTCCGTCCGGGACTCCATTCGGGTTCGCTCACGTCGACAGACGGGAGTGGTCGAGGCTGCGCCTCGGCGTGCTTTTCATGTGTCGACAGGCGTCGACTTCGAACGACTCGATCCGTACGATTGGTGCATGGCTACGCAACTGACACCAGAGGAAGCAATCGAGCGCGCGCGACGTCTACAGGATGACCGCCTGACAGCGGTTCGTACCGTCGCGGAGGCGCGGCAGTCGCTCAGTGATGTGCGCGACGAGACGGCCCGTGAGCTGGCCGATCTGCAAGCACGGATCGCGGAGCGGATCGCGACCGCGGAGCGCGAGGACGTACGCGCCTACTCGGCCGCGCTGAGCGCCGGATGGTCTGCGGACGAGCTGCGCAAAATCGGGTTCTCCGAGCCCGACAAGAAGGCGCGCACGCGACGTCGATCGACGCGGAAGCCTGCGGCCAGCTCGGCCCCTGCGGCGGCTGACGATTCGCAGTCGGACCCGTCTACGGAGGGTTGATCGCGCTCACGGTTCCGGCCCCACGTTCCGCTCTGCGGCGTGGGGCTTTCGTGTGTCCCCGCGCTGCGGGGTTGCACTCCGCTCCCGATCCCGTCAAGGGCGCTGCGCGTCCCTTCGGGAGAGCCCTGCGGGCTCCCCTTGACCGGCTCTCCGCTGCGTGCAAGGCGGCAAGTGTTCCGAGAAAGCCGGCACCTCGGCGTACCGCCGAACTGCCTACTTTCATCGGACACACAACAAGGGAATGGGATCGAACGATGAGTGGACCCGTGAGTTTCGCAACGCTGACAACGACGCTGCCGACGTCGGACGATGAGCGCGGCCGGCTGATGCGGAACGTGAGCGAGCGTGACCAGCAGCTCTACGAGTACGGCCGCTCCGGCTACCGTCTGGCGGCATCCGTGACCGTGCCGGGGAGCGACGTCGTGACGGTGATCGACACGCTCACTCGTGAGGGTGAGTTGGGAAGCGATGGCCGATGACGCGCTCCATTGCCGTACAGGTCGCGCAGCGCATCCGGCGCGTGCTCGACACTCGGGGCCTGACCGTCGAGTGGCTGGCCGACGCGACCGGGATCAAGCTGCGCACGCTCACCCGGCGGCTGCACCTGACCCGGCCGTGCGGCCTCACGGTCGACGAGCTGAACGCGATAGCCGGCGCGCTCGATGTGGCTCCGGGCGTCCTGCTTCACGATGACCAGGACGGGGCTACCGCGGCGTCTGGGTGAGTTCCTGATCGGCCTTGCTGAGGGCGCGGGCAACCGTCGACTTGCCGACGCTGAGCACTCCGGCGATGTGGTCGAGGCTGCGATTCTCGGCGCGCATCCGCTGCGCCTGTGCGATCTTCTCCGGCGTCATCTTCGACGGCCGGCCACCGACCCGACCCTGCGCCTTGGCGTGCGCGAGGCCGCGCAGAGTGTTGTCCCGGATGGTGTCGACGCGGAGCTGCGCGAACACGGCCACCATGCCGAACAGGGCGCGGCCCATCGGGGTTGTGGTGTCGATCATCGGCTCCGTGAGACTCTTGATGTTCACCCCTCGGCGGTCGAGGTCGTGCAGCGTCTCGATGATGATTCGCTCCGACCCTCCGAGCCGGTCGAGGCGGCGCACCAGGAGGGTGTCACCCTCGCGGAGGTAGTCGAGGCAGGCGAGCCACTGGGGGCGGTCTGCGATACGGCTCGACTCGCCGTGGTCAACGAATACTCGAGAAGCGCCGGCCGCGCGCAGCTCGGCCTCCTGAGCTGCGGGGTTCTGCTCCCGCTTCGAGACTCGGGCGTAACCGACGACGTTCGTCACTGCTGCACCTGCTCCACTTCCTCGGCCGGGTCATCTCGTCGCGCTCGGGCGATCCTGCGCATGCGCGGGATGACGAACACGAGCCCGGCCAGGACCACGACGGTGGCAAGGATTCGACCGGGGAGCCATGCCGTCCCGTCGACCCAGAGTGCCGCGATCCAGAGCACGATTCCGAGCTCGCACAGGCCAAGCGCCCAGAGGAGCCGACGTGCGCCGTCGCTGGTGCGTGCGAAGCGATCGCGCGCGGTGAGCAAGGCGATCGCGCCGACGACGAACAACACCACGCCGGCCCCGCCGACAAGGTTCGGGATGAGTGAGTTGAACATGGGATCTTCCTATCGGTCGCGACTGACGTCGGGTCCGCGGTTGGCGCGGTAGCCGGCGCTCGGCGGGCGGGCCTGTGTGCCCCGCTGCGGCGTCTGCTTGGTCGCCTCGGCCGCGGGCCGCGGGTAGGAGGCGCTGAGCGCTGAACGCGCCTGAGCGGCCCGGTCAGGGCCGGCCTGGGGTGCGGTGCGCTCGACGGTCACCGCGGCGAACACCGGGACGAGGGAAGCCGGCTCGGGAGCGTAGGCGAACATGTCGGGGCGGCTCATGGCCGATCCCCCGTTCCACTGCTCCGGGCTCACGCGGGCGAAGTCGAACCGGTACGGCGACTGCTCGGCCACGTGGGCCATGAACACCTTCGACGTGCGGCCGTTGCCTTCGCGGAAGGGGTGCGCCTGGTTGACGTAGGCGAACACGGTCGAGGCCGTGGCGATGAAGTCGTTACGGCTGATCTTGGCCCAGTCGGTCGACGTCACGAGCTGGCGCGCGTCGGACAGATACCGGTCGACCTCGCCCGTCTTGACCTCACCGAATCCGCGACCTGGCCCCTTCGACATTTCGACGGTGCGGTACTCCCCCGCCCACTCGTAGACGTCCTGGAACAGGTGCCCGTGGATCGCGCGTAGGTGCGCCCCGTCGAACGTGCGAGGTATGTCGACCTCGCCGTTACCGAGTTGCACGGCGCGCACGGTGGTGTCGGTGTACTCCATCCGAGACAGCACCCGCGCGTCGCGCTCGTCGTAGAGGTTGCGCAGCGTCCCGATCCCGGTCAGCGGGTCGATGGTGTCGGGGTAGAAGTACGACTCCCAGCTATCGAACTGGGATGCCACGTCAGCGGCCGGCGCCGACGACGCCGGCAGCGCGGCGAGCGGCAGCGTGGCCGCGTCGACGGTACTCCGCGAGGTCGATCGCTCCGCGGGTGTAGTCGGTCACGTTCTCGACGTCCTCGCGGGTCGGGGTGAACCCTTCGTGCCATCCGGCGGCGAGGGCCTGACGCACGCTGTCGCGCTGCGCTGCGTCGAGCTGCGCGAACAGCTCCGGCCACTCCTGCTCGACCGTGAATGCCTCAGCCACGATGGGCTCCCTTCGTCGTCCTACCAGTCTATCGGGTTTCCCGAAAACGGTCTATAAGAAGTTTCGGCACAAGAGGGTTTCGGGACGGAGTTTCGGCACGGCGTGTCGACATCGCCGCGGTGCAGCTCGCGGCCGTGCCGGAATCGATCGTTTTCGGTCCCGTCACTCACCGCCGCGACGCTCGGCGCGCAGTTCGTCGACGAGGGCCTGGTGCATGGGGTGCAAGAAAAGCACGACAGAGCCTTGGTAGTAGCTATCTGCCCTAATCGCCTCGGTGAACCGGATCTCGAGCTCCGGCTGCTCGCGCAGCGTCCGCCGCACCCGTTCTGCCACTCGCTCAGCCATAGACACTCCCCCCAGAGCTTCCCGGATCGTAGCTGGTTCGAGGCCCAGGCGGGGAGATTGGAGGCATCGCTATTGCCGCGGGCCTGCGATCGCGCGCGACGATGGAGCTAGGCGCCGGCGATTTGTTGGATGATCTGGATGGCCACGGCGACGACGAGGGCATTGTAGAAGAAGCTCACAACGCTGTGGAGAAGAACCAGCCACCGCATGCGCACCGTGGTCACGGACGTATCCGAGGTCGCGAATGAGGTTCCCACGGTGAACGCGAAGTAGAGGTAGTCGGCTAGGCCCGGCGTAGTGGTGCGCGGGAATTCGAGGCCCGGCTGCGGGGGGCTGCGGTGTTGCATGCTTTCGTAGATCTGCGCGAATCCGGTGTGTAGAAGGTGCCACGACAAGATGATGCCGACGGCCGCCACAACACCGGTGAAGGTGTAGCCGGCCCGGGTTCCGTCGATCGGTGCGCGGACGGTGATGGCCAGGAGCGCGGCGTTCACTCCGACGAGGCTTGCCACGAGCGGGAAGATCCAGGAGAGCGCGTCCAGCACTCCCGTCCGTGGGGGCACCTGTTGGCCGCGCACGCTGCGGTACCAGGTCAGTGCGAGCCCTCCGAGGAGGTATCCGGCGGCGATCGCCTCCCACACGATCAGCATCACGACATCCCCGGACGCCACGTATGCCAGCGCAGCCAGGGCGGTGAGGGCTTCTAGGCCTGTGACCAGGTAGTCGACGCCACGATTCCTGCCACGCGGCCGCTCTGCGTTCACGACGCCTCCTTCTCCCGATCACAGCATATTGTCAGCGCGGTTACCTTCCGGATGGTAATCTACCTGTATGCGCACTGATCCTCGTCCCGCGATCCTGGCGGCCGCCTTCACCCAGCTCGATGAGGGGCGGGCGGTGTCCCTGGATTCGGTGGCCCGGATCGCGGGTCTGACCAAGCCGGGGGTGATGTATCACTTCCCCACGAAGGAAGCGCTCATGCTCGCCCTAGTCGACTCCGTTCTAGACCGGTGGGAAGAGGCTCTGATCGCACGACTGGGCATACCTCCGGCTGAGGCGGGCGCGGCGGCGCGCATCGGCGCCTACCTCGACTGGTCACTGTCCGGGGGGTTCGATGAGACCGACCTGGTGGCGATGAGCGACCCGAAGCTGCGGCGCTCGCTCACCCGACGCTGGGCCGAACGTCTCGCACCGTGGCTCGTCGTGCCTGATGACGTGGACCCCGCCGAACGCACACGACTACTCGCAGCCCGCCTCCTCGCGGACGGTGGATGGCTCGCCGAAGCCGCCAGTTTCTACCCCCCAACCCCTGACGAGCGAGCCCAGCTCCGCGTCTTTGCCCACACCCTCTTGAAGGACTGACTATGAAGAAATGGCTTCTCCTTGCCGGCGCGATCATCAGCGAAGTCGCCGGCTCCCTCTCCCTCCAAGCCGCGCAGGACCACCCGGCCTGGTTCATCCTCGTCGGCGTCGGCTACGTCGGCGCGTTCACCCTTCTCGCGCTCGTCCTGCGCGAAGGAATGGCCCTCGGGGTCGCCTACGGAATCTGGGGCGCGATGGGCGTGGCGTTGACCGCGCTGCTGGCCGCACTCCTGTTCGGACAGCCCCTCACCGGGGTCATGCTCCTCGGCCTGGCGCTGATCATCGGCGGTGTCCTCACCGTCGAGCTCGGATCACAAGCGGCACAGCGCAAGAAGGAGGCGAGCATCTGATGGTCTGGCTCTTCCTCATCCTCGCCATCGTCCTCGAAGTCGGCGCCGCGCTCTCCCTGCGCCTCGCGACCGGCGGCCGGAAGCTGTTCTACATCGCCGTCGTCGTGGGCTACCTCGGAGCGTTCTTCTTCCTCACCCAAGTCCTCGCCCTTGGCCTCGGTATCGGTGTCGCCTACGGAATCTGGGCCGCCTCGGGCGTTGCTCTGACCGCGGTGGCCAGCAAGTTCTTGTTCAAAGAACCCTTCACCTGGGTCATGGCGCTCGGCATCGCACTGATCATCGGTGGCGTCCTCCTCGTCGAACTCGGCGCCGCCCACTAACCCACCGGGCCGCGGCTATGAATACCGAGCGAACCATCGCGACGATTCGCCGCGTCCTTATCGACAACCCCGCCGCCGACGTGAAATTCGTGGACGCGATTGCCGCCGACAGTCACTTTGTGAGCACAAACGGCCGCGTCCTGGTCCTGTTCGTCAACCCCGAGCATCGGGAACTGATCGAAAAGTTGCGCCAGGCGTCGCGCTCTCCTGAGTCGGCGGCAGGGCCAGGGAGCACCGTCGGTGTGTCGGAGCATCCGAAGGAGCCCTCATGAACACCCCCCGACTTCGGTCACGACACCCCGCAGGCAACAACCGGCGACATCAGCCGGAAAGATCTCCCGCGTGGGGACTTCCCCCGCACCCGTTCCGGTATGCCCTCGTCGCGACCCTCGGCGTGGGCGTGGGAACAGCGATCCTCGGCGGCATCGGTGCGCTTGGCACGGTGCTGGTCTACCTCGGGATCGCGTTCTTCCTCGCCATCGCCGTCGAACCGCTCCTGCAAACCGCGCTTCGGCGCGGGGTGCCACGGTGGATCGCCGTCGTCGCTCTCGCGCTGATCCTGCTCCTGTCCGCCGCGTTCGTCGGAACCGTGATCGTTCCCGCCGTGTCCGCCCAGCTGGCAACCCTGGCCGAAGACGCGATCGCGTTCGTCACCGCCATCCCCAACCAGGACTGGTTCACCTGGCTGGCCGGCGTCCTCGGCGGATCACTCGACCTGGAAAACCTCACCCACAGCGCCCTGGCCTTCATCTCCGACCCCACCCAGCTACTGAATGTGACCGGCGGCCTGTTGCAGATCGGCACCGGCATCATCGACGCCGTCACCGGCGTGATCATCGTCACCGTGCTCACGGTGTACTTCGCGATCACCATGCCCGCCATCAAGACCAAGGCCTACCAGCTCATCGCCTACCGGCAACGCGCCCGCGTCCAAGACCTCGCCGAAGACATCCTCGGCTCAGTCGGCCGATTCGTCGGCGGTCAGATCGTCCTCGCCATCCTGAACGCGATCGTCACCTTCATCGTCACCGCGGCCGCCGGAAGCCCCGCCCCGGCCCTCCTCGCCCTCATCGCGTTCGTCGGCGCCCTCATACCCGTCGTCGGTCCCGTCATCGGCGCCTCCATCGCCGCCCTGATCACCCTCGACACCGGACTCATCCCCGCCATCATCGTCGCCGCGATCCTGTTCGCCTACCTCCAAGTAGAGGCCTACATCCTCACCCCCCGAGTCATGGCACGAGCGGTAGCAATGCCCGGAGCACTCGTCATCGTCGCCGCGCTCGGCGGTGCCGCCCTGGGCGGCATCCTCGGTGCCCTCGTCGCCGTACCCATCGCCGCGGCCGGAGTCACGATCATCAACCGAGTCGTCATCCCCCACCAACAGCAACAACGATGAGGACCGACTCGTCACGATCGTTCTGAACCCGCGCTTCGGCGTTCTGAGTCGAACACACGTTCGAATCGCGGTAGTCTCATTCTGGCCGGGGAGGAGTCGGCCATCGGGAGCAATCGGCGTTATGCGGAACACTACGACCGTCTGATGGGTGAACGCATCTTGGAACAGACGGTGGTGAGCGCTGGCCCGTTGCAGTCGCTCACGCCGGAGGAGCTGCGCCTGGATTCCGAGCCGGTGACGGTCGACCCTCGTCCTAAGCCGGTGCGAGTTTGGGTGCGGTTCGGGTTGAAGCCTGCGCTCGTCGACGCGGTAGCGGTGCGATGGACGGCGGATGCTGTCGGGGTGGTGTTCTCGATCCGCGAGACGGAGTACCGCGCCTGGGTCTGGGCGTCAGCGGTGACTCCTGTTCAGCGCCCGTCGTGAGGCTGCTGCTACTCACACGGGTGGCAGGGCGGCGTTAAGAACCTCACCGATCCGATCCCGTTCGGGAGCGTCGACCGTGGGGCCGTACACGTCGAACTTGACGTGATCGTAGACCTCGTGCACCAGGTCGTAGACGAGTTGCGCCCGCTGTTCCTCTGTGAGGTTCGCGCGCTGTAGCGCGGGGCGAATCGAGCGAACGATTCCCTTGATTTCGGCGTCGGTCATGGCCTTCTCCTATCTGGTTGCACGGACTTCGCAATCGGATTCGTCGGTGCCGATAAACACGTCCTCGATCGACACGTCCCAGCTCTGGTAACGGCCTGAGTCGCGCAGCTCGTCCTCCAAGTTCTCGAGGAACATTGTCGTGGCGGAACCAACGTGCGGCAGGAACGGGCCGTAGTAGCGCGTCAGCTCGACGCCTTCGGTGTCGACGGTCGACGCCGTGACGATCACGGCCGTTGCGGTGCGAGAAACCATGTCACTCCCCCATCGGTCGGCCGACGGTGAGCACGCCCGGGCCGACCGGCTCGAACGGCTCCCCGCCGTTGTACTGGGCTTCCAGGCGCTCGACCTTCTCCATGATCGCCTCGTTGGCGAACTTCGACAGGTTCGTCATGCCGACGTTGCGCATGTAGGCGACGATCGCGCCGCGCATGCGGGCGGAGTCGTCGGGGTGCTGGTAGATCGTGATCTTGGGGGGCTTGCCGGGCTTCTCCCCCTTCTCAGCGGAGCTCAGCGGCTCTGTGGCGGCCTTGGCTGCCGGGGCGGTCGCAGTGGAGGCGGGAGCCGCTGCGGGAGCCTCCTGGGCGGCCTCCGGGGCCGTGGGGTGATCGAACGGGCTCGCGCTCGACAGGCTCGACTTACGGGGGGCGGGACGGTTCATGAGGGATCTCCTTCGATAGCTGCCAGGTGCTCGGCGTAGATCGCTCCGAGCGCGGTTGCCTCGGCACTCCCCCACTCGTCGAGGCCGCGTGCGGCCTCGGTGGCGTCTGCGATCACGACGCGCTTGGGGATGGGACGACCGATCAGGCGCAGCCCGCGGCCCTCGGCGGCCGCGCGGAGCTCGTCGAGCCAGGCGGCCCCGCCGACGGTGCGTTCTTCGTGCTGATTCACGATGATTCCGGCGACGCTCAGTCCGGGGTTGTAGTACCGCTGGACGTTGCCGATCGTGTCGAGGAGCTGCCCGAGTCCGTCAAGGCTCCACTTCTTCGTGTGGGTGACGATCACAGCTCCGTCGGCGGCCGTGAGGGCGTTGATCGTGAGCTGGTCGAGGGATGGTGCGGAGTCGATCAGGATCAGGTCGTAGTCCTCGATCACCTGGGCCAGCGCCTCGCGCAGCCGAACCTCTCGGCCGGCGCCGGCTATGACGAGTTCATCGCGGACGTTCCCGAGCGTGGCCCCGGACGTTGGCACGACGTCGAGGCCGGGCCAGAGTCCGGGCACGATGACGTCGTGCATGGTGTCGTCGGCGCGAGTGCTCAGGACGTCGGCCAGGCCCGCCTGCTCGGCGTCGACCTCCTCGGCCGTGATGTTGCTCGTGAGGTTGCCCTGCGGGTCGTTGTCGACGGCCAGCACGCGGCGACCGGCGAGGACCGCGGCGCGGGCGAGCTGGAACAACGTCGTGCTCTTGCCGACACCGCCCTTCTGGTTGCAGAGGGCGAGAATTCGAGCGGTCATAAGACAATACCTCCGTTGACGGAAACAACTCTAATACATCTTTTACCGGCGGCGGGGAGAAGCGCGGACTCCCTGACCCGTCTCGGTTGGAACTACGGTCATCGCTAGATTGCCTAACGCTGCCGCCTGGCCTCGTCCTCGGCGTCCATCGCCGCTAATGCTTCCTTGGCCCGTGCCAGGCGTGCAGCCTGAGCCTCGCGGTTCTCCTGGGCGGTAGGTGCGACCATCATGCCCGCGATCGAGGCACCAGCCATTCCGACAATCGCCATCACGATCCCGATAACTCCGGTCACGATGAGCACGTGGTCTGGAACAGGCGATGCACCGCCGACGAGCCGCGATAGCACGAGTACCGCTGCGCCGCTGGCGAAGATCAGAACACTGCACAACAGGAGAAATCCCCGGTGCTGCCTTATCGTCCTCATACCCACACTCTCTCTTGATCCACGGACATGTTTGGCATCGGCCCACCGGCAGGGACGGTGATGCGGGATGCTCAGTGACGCAGCCAGAAGTCGTCGGGGATCGTGGTCGGCTGCACGAGCCACAGGATTGCGGCGCAGACGCCCAGAATCGCGGCGATGCCCCACAGGCAGAACTCGGTCTTGGTCATGCTCGCGCGCCTCTCTCCTCGATGTCACGACGGGGAGGGGCAGCCCTGCGGCCGCCCCTCCCCCAGTCGGTCAGAACGGGGTGTCGTCACCCTGCTCGGCGGCGGGCTTGCCGACAACCCGGATGCTCTGCCCGCGCAGGCTGACCGCGACCTCATCGGCTCGGACCTCGTGCTGCAAGCGGGTGCCCTGCTCCCCCTTGTACTCGGTGACGCGGTAGCGGCCCGAGAACGTCACGCGGACGTTGCCCGACTGCTCTGCGACCTCGACGAGGTTCACGGCCTGGTTGCCGCTCACGGCGACGTCGTAGGCGACGGTGGGGCCGTCGGTGTAGCTGTTGTCATCCTGGCGGATGCGGTCGCTGACGAGGACGCGGGCGTAGGTGTACGGGCCGTTATCCCCCTCGCGGAGGGTGGGGGTCGCGGCCAGGTTGCCGGTGCGGGTGATGTAGCTCATGGGTTCTTCTCCTTCGGTCGGTATTACAGGTGTTGCCGCTAATAGTGTTATTCTGCCGGATCGAATGCCTCGCGCTCAACCTCCAATCTGCGGCCGTCCATCTGCGACGGATACAGCACCAGCTCGATAGGGCTCGTGGGGTTGGGGTTCTGCAAGCGGACGCCCCGCACGGGGGAACCGGCGGTGATCGTCCCCAGCTCGGACACGACGCGACGGGGCGGATTGTAGGGGCGGCCGTCCCAGCTCTTGATCCGGTCACCGAATCGCAGATCGGCAAGCCGGGTGACGGTGATGGTCTGAGTGGTCATGCTGTCTTCCTTAGTAATAACTCTATTGTAGTAAATGACTCTATTAGCGTCAAGCCTTCTCGGCTTCTCCGCGCAGCAGCTCGGCCACCTTCTGGGCCAGCAGCCAACGGCGATCGGCGGCCGCGCGATCCTCGGCGGTGTAGTCGCCGTAGCTCGCCTGGTGCTCGAAGTCCTCGCGGCCTCGGCGGGCCATGTCCAGCAGCTCGTCGATCCCGGCGCACAGCTCGGCGTCGACTGGGACGACTCGCCCGCCGCCGTCGACGACCAGGCTCAGGGGCTCGGCCATGCCTGCCACGTGCATCGCGTAGCCGTCGCCCTCGCGCTCGACGTAGGCCGTCAGGACGGTTGCCGATTCGTCGTTGTCGAAGTCGACCCGGCCGTAGCTGTCGGGGTCATCCCCGAGCGGCCAGAGCTGCGGCTCTAGGCGGGTGCCTCGGTCATACGGGGTCAGGTTGCGAGCGTTCATGGTTCCTCCTTGGGTGGGTATTACCAGTATAAGCGGTAATAGAGTTATTTACTACTGGTGTCAGGCATTGAAGTGAGCGGCTACCCGCTCGATGTGGTCGGGTCGGAGGTCGCACCAGTGATCGTCATCGTCGACGACGACAACGGGGGCCACGGTGTAGCCCAGCTCCTCGGTGACGTACTCGCGCGCGTCGGGGTTCTCGGTGATGTTCACCTCGACGTAGGGGACGCCCTTGCTGTCGAGCATCATCTTTGTCATGCGGCACTTCCCACACTGCGGGCCGGTCGTGTAGACGGTTAGCGCTTCCATTTGGTAATCCTCCCACCCCTCGTTTTTTTGCCGTGAAGGCGAATTCATTCGCCGCTAGGGAGGACGGCCGGAGTGCTAGTGACCGTGGAATACCGGACTGAGCGCAGCGAGGGAGGATATGCCGCGAAAGCACTAGCGCGCAGGTTGGCCGACCGTACGCTGCCGAAGGCTTCACGGCAAAAGAACGGGCCGACAGGCCCCTGCAGTCGGCCGGCTCCGTCCGGCCGTCCGTTAGCCGGCGCCGGCTCCGTCCGGTGTCGGCCGCTGTAGAGGCTCCCCGCCGCGCGGTCTGGGGGGCGACGTGGCGGCGGGGAGCGGGTGCCGGGGCTGCGTGTCTCGCTGGGGGGCGCGGACTAGGCCGCCGACGCGACCCACCCTATTGCGTGGGGGCGCGTAGCGGTATTGGAGTTATTGCCGGTGTTCGGTGTAGAGCGTGACGATTCGGGCGGCGACGTTCCACACGTCGTCGGGGGATACCTCGTCGAGGAGGATCGTTCGCGTTCCGCCGTCGAGGTCGATCCACCAGACCGGGCGCACGGTGTCGGCGTCGATCCCGGCGCGGTGTGCGGCGAGGTCTGATGACGGGTCGACGGGGCCGAAGTAGAGCTGAGGGGCCCAGCTATCCGCGCCCATGTCGGTGTAGAGCGTCGTCGGGAACGGGAGGAGCTGCGCCAGCTCGTCGAGGAGCTGCGCGACGTCGGTTTCTGTGAGGGTGTGCATGCGGGTTCTCCTGCCTGGTGGGGTGGTCAGTCGGCGGCGAGGTCGTAGCCGCCGAAGGGGGATCGGGATTCGACGTGTCGGCCGCCGTGCGGCCCTCGGATGGTGCGGACGGGGGAGCCGGGACGCTGCCATTCGGCGGGGTAGTTGGCCGCGCACCACTTGGCGGCGACTGCTCGTGCCTTCTTCTCGTCGGTGGCCGCTGCGGCGGGGCGGGGCATGATCGGCAGTGATCGCCAGCCGGGCAGGGCGTGGTCGTGCCACGCCTCTACGGCGTCGTTCTCGCGCTCGGTGATGATGTGCCAGGCGCAGCCGGGGCACACGGCCTGATAGCGGCCGCCGCCGGGGAGCGGGTCGGCGGTGTGGTCGTGGTCGGCCTCTTTGCACCAGGCGTCGGCGTAGAACATGTGCAGCTCGTGGCCGTCGTCGGTCGCTGCGCGCTCGCCCTGGTTGTAGCTGTTGCGGTGCCACATGTGGGAGCGGGGGATGCATCCGAAGCCGCCGAACTCGGCGTGGTAGCGGTCGAATGCTGCATCCAGCTCGGCGGGACTGTAGTAGCTGGTCGTGTAGGCCAGGGGCGCGCCATCCCATGCGGTGGCGGCGACGGCCTCGCGCTCGAACTCGGCCAGGTCGAACAGGGTTTCCGCGGTCATCGTTCCTTCTCCTCTGACGGTCTTGACGGCAATAGAGTTATTGCCGCTCAGGCGGCGACGGCCTCGGGCTGCTCGGTGAGCGCGTCGGCCAGGGCGTGAGCTGCGCGCAGCACGTTTGCCGCGGTGGCCTTGATCGTCTCGGCGTCGCAGTTGCTCCACCCGGCGACGTATCCGACGCTGTAGGCGCTGGTGTCGAGTCCGAGAATCCCGGCGACGACGTAGGCGACGCTCTCGGCCTCGGTTTCCTTGGTGCCGCGGTGCTCGACGTACTCGGCGTGATCTTCGTCGGCGTGCAGGATGACGTGCGCGGCCTCGTGAAGTCCGGTCTTTGCGGCCTGGGCGGGGGAGAGGTCGGAATCGAGCACGACGCGACGGCCCTCGGGGTCGGTGTAGCCGTGTGCGCCGCCGGGGATGCTCTCGCGCTCGACGGTCCAGCCCTTGCCGGTGAGGTAGTCGGCCACGGCGTCGAAGATGCCCGCGGGGTCGTCTCCGGTCAGCGGTCGCGCGATGTCGGTCGGGTCGCCCGCCTCGGGGTCGATGAGGTCGGTCTGTCCCATGTCGAACACGGACACCGGGAAGAACAGCGTTCGGCGCTGCTCCTCGTCCTCGCCGGTCTTGGGGTTCTCGACCGTCTCGCGCACGTCGCGGCCGCCGAAGATGCGGATTCCGCGCTCTCCCTTGCGCACCTGGCGGTTGAGCTTCTGCCACGTTCGGTAACCGGCGACGTGGGACGCCTCGGGGCACTGGCCGAAGATCAACAACAGGTTGTTGATGCTGTAGCGGTGGAATGCCTTCGTGAAGTCCAGGAACCGCGCCCACGCCTCGGACTCGCGCAGCGCCTCGACCTGCTCCGCGATCGTGGCTTGCAGCTCCTCGGCCTCGGCGCGACGCTGCTCGGGGGTCTTGGTGGTCTTGACGTTGCGTGCCATGTTCGGAACCTTCCGTGCCGGTAATAGGGTTATTTCCCTGCTCATCCCCTCCACGTTTTTTTGCCGTGAAGGCGGTTTACCGCCGCTAGGGAGGATGCCCGGAGCTCAACCCGTAGGGCGGTGGGGGAGAGAGTTTCGGCGCGAAATAAGGGAGCGCAGCGACCGCGTGCCGAAAGTCTCGGAGGAGCCGGCGGCGTAGCCGCTTGGGTGGAGGGTTGACGACCGTATGCTGCCGAAGGCTTCACGGCAAAAGAACGGGCCGTAGGCCCTGACTGTGCCGGCACCGCCGGCTCGACCAGCGAGCCCCTGGGCTCGCCTCCGCGCAGCGGATCGGTTCTACGCGACGCGGCGCTGCGGGGTGTCGAGCTGCTTCACGGCTGGCCCGTCGCAGTACCGGCACCGGACGCCGACGGTCATCCCGTGGGCGCAATAGCCGGGGTCGATCCATTCGCCGTCGGCGTCGACGTCGGCGGGGTTGTCGTCGACGACGGTTCTCGAGCGGAGATCTCCGTCGGCGTCGCGCTCGTAGGGGCGCACGGCCGTTCCCTCGCGCTCCTCGATGATGATCCGTCGAGCTGCGGCGTAGTCCAGCCGGCCATCGGCTCGGCGCGGGTGCGGGCCGTAGGCGTGGGTGCCGTCGTCGGGGACGAGGGAGAGTTGACCGCGGCTCGGTCGACGTCGGGCATCGGGTCGACGGGGTGCGTGCATCCACGCTTCCTCGGCCTTCCACCAGGCCCATGCTTCGCGCTCGACGCGGTAGCGGTCTGCGCGGGCGTCGAGTCGGCCGGCGACTCCGGCGCGCTCGGCGGCCGCATCGGGGGAGTGGGCGTCGACGCGGTGCCATCCGTCCCGGCTGCGCTCGACGATGCCGGCGTAGGTGAGGCGGTCGAGGAGCCGACGGGTTCGGAGAGGATCGGCGCCGATGGTGGGGGAGAGTTCGTCGAGGGTGCGAGCTGTGGTGTCGATTCGTGCGTAGAGGTTCCCGGCCAGGTGCCCGAGCGCGGGGCGGGTAGCGGTGAACAGGTCATGTGCGGCATCCGTCGTTCGTGTGCGCAGCGTTGCGAGGAGGGTCGTTCTCTCAGCGGCCCCAGCCCCGGGGGGGCGTGGGTCCGCTTGTGACCGGGCATGATCCATGTTGCTGTGGAGAGTGCTCTGCGGGTCGATCGTCCAGTGAGCGGCGCGGGGGCCGTCGGCGGCCGCGGTCTGGGCGATCCATCCGTCCTCTGCAAGGCGCAGCAGCGCCGTCCTGGCCGTCTCGCGGCCAACCCCGGCCAACAGGGCCAGGCGGCGGGTGTCGGCCTCCACGGAGGCGCTGAGGGCGTGCAGGGCGAGGAAGCTCAGCACGTCGAGGATGCGGCGATCGGCGGGGCCGCCTCCGCGGGTCCAGCGGCCGGCGGCCGCGTCGGCGCGGAGCTGCACGTCGCGGACGTGCGCGGCCATCGCGTCGGCGCGGCGGTCGAACGTCGGATCGTCCCCGATCTGGCGGTCACTCGCGGCGACGTAGCGCACGGCCTTGTCCCACTGTCGGCCGAGCACGGCGGCCTGCTCGCCTCGGGGGCGAGCTGCGCGGCCGCGGGTCGTGACGCGGCTGCGGACGTGCTCTAGGCCGGGCTCGGTGTCGACCAGGGCGGCGACGTCGGCGTGCCGCCACCTGGCGGCCGCTGCGCCGATCAGAACGCGCCAGAGCGTCGCTGAGGCGTCGAGGGGTGTCTCTCGGAGAGCTGCGGAGCTGTTGGCTGGGAGCTGCCGGCGTGGGCCGGCCAGGTGCAGGCGGCCGTGGGAGTCGAGGGGGAGCGGTGAGCGGGGGTCGATGGGCCGTGCCGGCTCGGTGTCGTCGACGAGGCCGGCGACGAGGCTCACGAGCGCGCGCACCTGTGCCGCGGTGGCCGTGGGGGCGCGCAATGCGTCCAGGTCGCCGCTGAGGACCGTGGAGTGCCCGCCGGCACGGTGCGGCGCTCCTGGTGGCCGCACACAGCCGGTTACGGCGTTGCTGAGCGGCGACAGGTCGAGGGTGGGGCACAGGTGCTTGGTGAGGCGGGCGAGGGTGGCGACGGTTTCGGCGTCGACGGACTCGGCCAGGCCGACCCACAGGTGCCGGCCGCCGGTCGGCCCGGACTCGCAGAGGACGTAGGGCAGGCCGACGTCGCGGAGGAGGCCGCCGAGCACGTCGGCATCGCGAGCTGCGGCCGCGGGGTCGCCGTGGGCGTCGAGGTCGAACGCGAGGAGGCGGAATCGCTTGTCGGGGCCGGCGAGGTAAACGGCCCACGGGCGCTCAGGCGTGTTCTTGCTGAGCGCGCGATCGCGGTAGTCGTTCAGGACGGTGCCGTAGGCGTCGACGACGGCCACCCGGACGCGCGGCCGCGGGCTCACCGCGGCGGTAAGAGCCCAAGACTCGCCGTCGGCAAAGCGATATCGCTTTTCAGGAGCGCGCGCTATGATGGCACCAACTTCCTAGAACTAGGACATAACAAGGCCCCGGCCTTGTCGGCCGGTTCTGGGGGTTTTGCCTCGATCTACCCGTGTCGCCAAACTCAGAAGATCAGGCACTTAGCTTCGACCCCCCGTCTCGTAGAGGCGGGGGGTTCGCTCGTTCTATGCGGCTTTCGTGGCTGCCCCCTTGGACGTGGTCAGCTCGGGGATCGGCAGCTCTGCTGTCCGATCGCGGGGGAGCGGCGGCGCGTACTGGGGCATCCCCAGCGCGTCGGCCGCGAGCATCACCAGGTACTCGCCGTAGGAGAGTCCTTCGGCGTCGGCGTTCTGCTTCAAGATCGCGCCGAACTCGACGGGAGGCTTCGCCAGAATAGCGTCGCGACGTCCCTTGCTCGGCCTTCCGTGTTGTGCTCCCATGCGGCTCATCCTGCCGCTTTTCCTTAACGCAAAAGGGAGGACACGCCGACGGCCACAGGTGTAGCTCACTGCACACGCTCGACGGTGCAGTACACGTCGCCTAGGAGAATCGTCGATCCGTCGGGGATCGTGGTCGGTTCGCCGGGGGTGAGCCACCGCGGCGGGGTCGACTGCAGTTCGATGCCGTTCGCGGAATCGAGGTCAGTCACGACGATCTGACCGGCGTTGTCGACGGCGATCGTCGCGTGCGTCCGCGAGAGCATCCGGCCGGGTGTGGCGATGCTGAGCGGTTCGTGGCCGGCCACGGGCTCGGGGTTGCGACCGATGACCACTCGCGGGCCAGCGGCGACGCTGCGCTGTGTGTTGAAAGCCAGGCGCAGCGCTGGGCGGGGCGGTGTCGCGCGGCGCGTGACGCGGGTCTGCTCGACGTCGTGCAGCTCGTCGAGTGCGCGGAGCTCAACGGGATTCGGCCGGGTGATCGCGACGGCCGCGGGCGGCGTGACGGTGTTCGGTTCGGCCAGGGGGGCGACCTCCACGCGCAGCGGTTCGTCGACGGCACACTGGACGCACGTCGGCGACGTGACCGGCTGTAGCCGGCGGCAGATTCGGCATCGCCCCTCGTCGATGCCGAGGCCGTCGGCGGCCGGGATCGTGCCGTCGGCGCCGACGAGCTGCACGTAGCCCTCGGGGCGCACCGCGAGGGCGTGGGTGCGGCCGTCCTCGGTGACGTCGAGGCGGATCGGCCGGCGTAGCTGCGTGGCGATCGCCACGGCGCGCGCGATCATGCCCGTGCGCAGCGCGGCGACGGACTCAGCCGCACAGGCGCGCCTTTGGCCGTTGACCGTGAGCGTCCCTGTGCCGTCGGCTGTGACGTCGGCGGCGAGCCGGGGCCACTCAGGGACGCGATGGAGCCCTGGGACGGGCTGTGTGGCGTTCACAGCCCGCGTGCGACCGCCGCGCCGGCTGCCAGCCATGCTCGCTGCGTCTCCGGGCGCAGGGAGCCGAAGCGCAGCACGCCGTCAACCATTGCGGGGTCGTGCGGGACGGTCACGGCTTCGCGCGCGAGCGAGCGGTAGCCCTCGGCTACGCGCGCCAGCTCGGCCGGGGTCGACTTGGGGTCGGCCTGGTTGACGATCACCACGGCATCGCGGGCCAGCTCGGCCGATCCGGCGTCGCGCTCTGCGAGAGCTTCGAGGAGAAGCGCCCCGGCCTCGGCGTGGTCGTCGCGGGTCGTGGTGGCGACCACGAGCTGGTCGGTGTGGTCGATCATGCGCAGCCACATCGGGTCGGATTCGTCGTTACCGGAGTCGATGAAGATCAGGCGGTAATACTTCGCGGCCACGGCGTGGATCGCGTCGACGTCGCTCGGCTCCACGCGCTGTTCGTGCGCGAGCGCCATCGGCTTGCTGCGCAGCACGTCGAACCGGTCGCGGGTCTGGTGGTGCACGAAGTGGGCGAGGTCGGCCGACTGCGCCCCCGTGCTCAGGAGCCGGTCGACCTGGGGCAGGAGGTCGAGCAAGGTCGCCTCGTGCGGCCCCTGTTCGGTGCGCCAGCCGAGCGTGCCGCGGGTCTGGTTGTTGTCCCATGTCAGCACGCCCGCGCCACCGTGACGGGCGAACACGGCCGCCAGGAGAACGGTGGTCGGGGTCTTGCCCGCGCCGCCCTTGCCGTTCACCACGGCGATGGTGCGAGGGCCGGGCCAGTGCTGCGACACGGCGAGGACGTCGGAGCGCTCGGCGCGCTCGGACTCGCTGGGGCTCATGCGGATGCCGAAGCGGGTCAGGGTGCCACGCCATCCCTGGGTCGCCGGCTCCTCGATCTGCTCCTGTGTGAGGAACGACTGCCGCGCCTCGCGGCGGCTCGGGAACTCGGGGGCCGGCGCCGGGGCCTGACGCACCCATGCGTTGCCGTCCGGGGCTGCCTGGGCGGGAGCGACCGGCGCGGGAGCGGCCGGCGCGGGAGCGTGAGCGGGCACGCTGTCGATCGGCGCGGGTGCCGGTTCCGGCTGGGGCTCGGGCTCCTCGACGGGCGCGGGGTTCGCCGGCAGGCTGTCGTCGGCCTCCACGCTGCCGTCGGGGTGGACGATCAGCGGCCACTCCCCGTCGGGGCCGGTCGTGGTCACGCGGACGGGGCGCTGCATCTTCCCGGCCGTCTCAGCGACGCGGGCGAGGATCGCGGCGCGAGCATCCTCGAGAGTGGTCGTCTCGATCGGGTATGACGTCCCATTGATCGTGACCTCTCCCGATCCGTTCGCGTGGGTACGCGCCTCGATCTTGGGGAACGTGGGTACTTCGATGCCGCTCATGGTCGTCTCCTGATCTACTGTCCGAGCTGGATTCCGACCTCAGCCATGAAAGGGGCTGGGTCGATGTTTTCGCCGTTCACCTGCACCTCGAAGTGCAGGTGGCATCCGGTGGACTGCCCGCTGCTGCCGACGCGGGCGATCTGCTGACCGCCGGTTACCTTGTCGCCAACCTGGACGAGCATCCCGGAGTCGTACATGTGCAGGTAGCGGGTCGTGACGCCGCCGCCGTGGTCGATCGCGATGACGCCGTTTCCGCCGCTGTCGAAGCCGCGGAACGTCACGACACCCGACTGAGCGGCCCAGATAGGGCCGTCGCAGCCGCCGCCGGCCAGGTCGGTGCCGGCGTGCAGCCGCCACACCTGGTCGATGGGGTGCAGTCGCATCCCGTAGGGGTCAGTGATGGGACCGGCGCCGGGCGCGGCCCAACCCTCAGCGTTGACACTGCCGGGGACGCCGGGGTCGCATTTGCCGCCGCTGGCGCTGCCGTCGCCGGGGTTCAGGCCGGTGGTCTTACCGGAGAGCCCTTCGACGATCTGCACCGCGCCGTCCCAGAACTGGGTGTAGTGGTACGGGTCGGCGTTGACCTGCGTGCGGTGGGCGACGATGGTCGGTTCGAGCGACTCGCGGTCGGGAACCTTCGCGACCATCGCCTGGAAGAACTTCGTCGACGAGATGTAGGGGTCTAGGCGCTCCTCGCGGGTGCCCCATCCGTCCTGCTGCTGGAACAGACCGATCGACGTCGTGCGCGTGCCGTCGGGGTTGGTGACGCCGCCGGTTTCCCAGTCGCCGTAGTCGATGTTTCGGAGGCTCGATTCGCCCATCGCCGTCATGACGCCGATGGTCTGATCGCGGACGTTCAAGCCCTGATCTGCGCCCGCCTTCATGACGTTGGCGGCGTTCACAAGCTGCTCGTGGCCATAGCCGGCGATTTCGGTCTGAGGCACCGAATCGGGGTTGACCGAGACGCCCGCCCCGCCGCCGCCAGCCGTTGGCCCGCAGTTGTCGTCCCCGACGACCAAGACGTATTCGATTGTGATCGGTACCGAGCCTGACGGCGCGGCACTCGTAGACCAGGAGCAAGTCGACGTCTGGGTGGCCGACTGGGGCCACTGGCTGCGCAACCTCGGTGATGAGCCGAACATGGAAGCGGCGTCGGTGACGATCGAGACGGCTCCCGACTCCGGCCGCCGGCTGCGCCGTGAGGTCGAGACGAACACCGACCCCGACGGCCCCGACTTCGCCAAGGCGATGTTGGGAGAGGTCGTGCTGAGCTACCCGGCCGGCTCGTCGACGGTGAAGGCGTACGTCTCGCTGACGTTCGCCGCTGCTCCTCGGAAAGGCGCGAAGCCGCGCAAGCCCGACGAAATGGCCCGCGAGCTCGCAGCGCGTCTACCCGGTCTGACGGCCGGATTGCAGGCGACCGGCGCGGGTGCAGCTCACCCGCTATCGGCCCAAGAACTGTGCGAGACGATCCGGGTTGCCTACGACCCGGCGGCCGCGACGCTGATCGACGACGCGCACGCGGACGGTGACGTGCCCGACCTTCGGTGGAGCGACGTCGGCCCGACGGCCGCTCAGGCCGGATGGGACGGCTACCGTCACGACTCGGCCAAGTCCGTCACCTGGGCGATGACGCAAGCTCCGCGCGGACTGGTGCAGTCGGGCGTCCTCGCCCGGCTGCTTGCTCCGCACCGGGATATCGCCCGTAAGCGCGTGACGCTGCTCTACAAGCCGATCGACCCCGCTCGCGCGGCTGCTCTCGTGCAGTCGGACGTGCGAGCTGCGGAGTTCAAGGCGACGTCGACCAACAAGCCGGCCGCGCGCGACACGCTCGCGCTGCGCTCAGCTCAGGCGACGGAATCTGAAGAGGCATCCGGCGCTGGCCTGGTGAACTTCGGAATCCTCGTCACCGCGACGGTGATTGACCCGGTGAAGGAAGCCGAAGCGCGCGCAGCTATCGACAACCTCGGAGCGACCGCCCGCCTCCGGCTGCGGCCGGTCTACGGCTCTCAGGACAGCGCCTTTGCTGCTGCGCTGCCCCTGGGCCTCGTCCTGAGCAAGCACGTTGCTGTTCCTGCGGCGCTGAGGGAGCGTGTCTGATGAGTCCCGATCTGATTGCCCTTGCCGTCCTCGGCGGCCTCGTCGTCGTGGTCGTCGTCGGTGCTCTGCTGTTCGTGCGCTTGGGACGAAAGAACGCCGATGCCGGCTCGTCGACGTCGGCCGGCTCGCTGTCCTCTCGTGGGTACAGCGGCCCCGGCGGTGGCATGTCGAGCTTCATCCAGCCTCCGGCTGAGTGGCGGGGAACGACGCTGCAAGTGTGCGGCCTGTGGCCCTACGCGATCGGTGCCGGCACGCCGATGGTGGGCGTCCCGCTCGGCCGCCACATCCACACCGGGGCGACGCTCTGCTGCGACCCGATTTCGTGGTTCCAGCGCGCGAAGCTCATCAGCAACCCGTCAATGTTCGTTCTCGGCAAGCCCGGCCTCGGGAAGTCGACCGCCGTCGCTCGGATGGCGATCGGCCTCGCCGGCTACGGCGTGCAGCCGCTCGTGCTGGGCGATCTTCGGCCCGACTACGTGGAGGTCATTCGCGCGCTCGGCGGCCAGGTCATCACCCTCGGCCGTGGCCGCGGGCACCTGAACGTGCTCGACCCCGGCGAGGCGAAGGAGGCCGCGCAGCGGCTCACTGACGCCGGTTTCCCGAAGGAGGCCGGCGAGGTCTTGGAGGACGCACACGGTCGCCGCCTGGCTATGGTGTCGTCCCTGCTGACAATCCTCCGCAAGTCGCCTCCGAGCGACGTCGAGGAATCCATCGTCGACCAGGCGCTGCGCTACCTCGATCGGAACTACGAGGGCGTGCCCGTGCTGGGCGATCTGCTGCGCGTTGTGCAGGAGGGTCCGGAGGAGCTGCGCCAGGTGGCTGTCGACCGCGGCGATTTCGCGGAGTATCAGCGGATCACCCGCGGCCTGGAAGCATCGCTTATCAGCCTCTCCCGTGGTGGCCGCCTGGGCGAAATGTTCTCCAAGCCGACCGATAACCCGATGCGGCTCGACCGCCCGGTGGTCTACGACATTTCGGCCATCGGTGAGGCCGAGGGCGATCTGCGCGCGGCGACCCTGCTCGCCTGCTGGTCGAACGGCTTCGCCACGGTGAACATCGCGAACGTCCTCGCGGATGCCGGCCTGGAACCGCGCCGGCACTACTTCGTCATCATGGATGAGCTGTGGCGTGCGCTGCGCGCCGGTAACGGCATCGTCGATCGCGTCGACTTCCTCACCCGCCTGAACCGCCAGGTGGGTGTCGGCACGGCCATGATTTCGCACACGATGGCCGACCTGAGCGCCCTCCCGGAGGAGGACCGATTGAAGGCGAAGGGCTTCGTAGAGCGCGCCGGCATGGTGATGTGCGCGGGCCTGCCGTACACCGAAATGCCAGAGCTGACGTCGGTCATCCCCTTCTCCGCGGCCGAGCAAGAGCTACTGACCGGCTGGCAAGACCCGCCCGCGTGGGATGCCGCGTCAGGCCGCGAGGCCGACCCTCCCGGCCGCGGAAAGTTCCTCGTCAAGGTCGGAACCCGACCGGGCATCCCGGTACAGGTGGTGCTCACGGAGGCTGAGCGCTCCATCCGCGACACGAACCAGCGCTGGTATGAGCAGTCCCGCACCGGACGACGCGCGCTGCACGTCGTTGAGGAGCTGGTCGAGGAGCATGAGGAGAGGGTGTCATGAGCACTCCCAACAACCGTCGACGCGATCCCGGCGGCCTTGGCGGTGAGACGCTGCTGCTGCTGATCGTCGTCGCCGGGGCCATAGCCGCGATCGTCGTTCTCAACGTCGCGGTGCGCCTTGGCCACCAGCTCGACGGGACGGGTGTCGAGCTGCCGTCCGACCCGTTCGCCTTCACCCTCGGGGTGATTCTCGGGCGGGTGCCGTGGCCGGCATCCGCGACGTGGATCGTCATCGTCCTGTTGGCGATCGTCCTCGCGCTCGTGGTGCTCGCGATCGTCGGCGTCGTCCGCTACCGGAAGGGTCGGACGCGCGTCGACCGGGCCAGCTCGTACATGGGCCGCGGGAAGGACGTCGAGGGGCTGAGCAAGCGCAACGCGCAGGCTCAGGCGACCCGGCTCGGCGTGACCGGCTCCCTCGGTGTGCCGATCGGTAAGACCCTCGGACAGATGCCGCTCTACGGCACCTGGGAGGACATGCATATCGACATCTGGGGGCCGCGCACAGGTAAGACGACCTCTCGGGCGGTGCCGGCCATCCTGGAGGCTCCTGGGGGCGTTCTCGTGACCTCGAACAAGCGCGATGTGGTCGACGCGACGCGCGACGTGCGAGCGGAGGCCGGCCCGGTCTGGGTGTTCGATCCTCAGGGGATCGCGCTCGAGCAACCTACGTGGTGGTGGAACCCGCTCAGCTACGTCACGGACGAGGTTCGCGCGGCCAAGCTGGCCGATCACTTCGCGTCCGGCTCCCGCGACCCCGGAGCAAAGACGGATGCCTACTTTGACCCCGCGGGGCAGGATCTCCTTGCGGGGCTCCTGCTCGCGGCCGCGCTCGACTCGCGGCCGATCACGGACGTCTACGGGTGGCTGACACGCCCCACGGAGGAGGAGCCGATCGGCATCCTTCGCCGTGGTGGGTACGACCTGACGGCCGACCAGGTGCGCGGTGTCATTACCGCCCCGGAGAAGCAGCGCGGCGGCATCTACGGCACGGCGCAGCAAATGGCGTCGTGCCTGACCAACCGCCAGGTGGCCGCGTGGGTGAACCCGCAGGGTGAGCCCGATCTGCGACCGCAGTTCGACCCTGGCGCGTTCGTGCGTGACGGCGGCACCCTGTACTCGCTCTCCAAGGAGGGCCGCGGGACCGCCGGCCCGCTGGTGACGGCGCTGACGGTCGCCGTGGTGGAGGCCGCGGAGGAGCTGGCCGCCGGGTCTGCCGGCGGCCGCCTGTCGGTGCCTCTCCTGGGCGTGCTCGACGAGGCCGCGAACGTGTGCCGGTGGCGTGAGCTGCCGAACCTCTACAGCCACTACGGGTCGCGCGGAATCGTGCTGATGACCATCCTGCAGTCGTGGTCGCAGGGCGTCGACGTGTGGGGCGATTCGGGCATGCGGAAGCTGTGGAGCGCCTCGAACGTGAAGGTCTACGGGGGCGGTGTCTCCGAAGATGCGTTCCTGGAAAGCCTCTCCAAGCTGATCGGTGACTACGACCGTCAGGCGTCGTCGGTGTCATCCGGCCGTGGCGGGCGCAGCGTGAATCAGCAGCTCCACCGTGAGCGCATCCTGGACGTGGCCGACCTGGCCGCGATGCCGAAGGGTCGCGCCGTGGTGCTCTCGTCGGGGAACCGTCCGACGCTGATTCGCACGCAGCCGTGGATGACCGGCCCGCACGCGGAGAAGGTCAAGGCGTCGATCGCAGCTCACGACCCGCAGGCATCACGGACGATCATCGAGGCGCAGGAGTCGGTGCGTGAGGTCGCGGCCGCCGTCGACGGGAACGGTGCGGCCTGATGAGCGACAACTGGGGTGACGCTCCCACTGACGAGGGGATCGAGGCGCAGCCGTTCGAGCTGGACGAGGGCGACGAGCCCGACCCGCGCGACGTCCCCGACGACGCCGAGCTGCCGGAGCTGCCGGAGCGCGAGCCCGGCCGGCTGTTCGGGGTCGACATTGCCGACGTCGCGACCGCTCTCGCGGCCCCGGCGATTCGCGCCGTGGTGCAGAAGGCCATCACGGCCGCGGTGAAGGATGCCGTCCAGGCCGAAGTCGACGAGGCGCTGGACCCGACGGTGGTCGAGGAGCTGCAAGCGCAGGCGGCCACAGCCGCCCGTCGCGCCGTCACCGCGGCGATGGATGCCCTCGACGAGGAGGAGCCGGCCGACGAGGAGCCGGCGCTGTACTACGGCTCGGTCGACGAGTTCGTGCGCGAGTACCTGGTGAAGAACTACCGTCGCCGCGTCGACGGGGAACGCAGCGTGTGGGCGGCCGACTGGTGGAACTACCCGGAGGCCGTGATTCGCCTCGACGCGCTGTGGCGGGCGTGGGAGCATCTGCGCCTCGATCCGACAACGGGGATGAGCGTCTGGTTCCGCGATCACGCCGAGCACCACATGAGCGTCCTGCTCGACCCTCACGGGCCGTTCGCGGCCGCCGGCATGGGAGAGAACCGGATCAACACGAACGACAGCGACAAGGGCGCTGAGCTGCCGTACACGGCGCCGCCGGAGGGTTTGTACCCGGACCTGCGCGACGAGCCGCCTACGGGCGTCTGAGCGCACAACGAGAGAGGGACCGGCCCAGTGGGTCGGTCCCTCTCTCGTGCGCTCAGGCTGTCGCTCAGCGGCCTAGCTC